>JBGQCL010000132.1:0-25141 GCA_041495365.1 Kofleriaceae bacterium
ACCCGGGCGCGCCCCAGGTGCTCGATCACGTCCGCTACGGCCGCGACTACTTCCTCGGCACCTCGCTGCAGTTCACCGACGAGGATGTCGCGGTGCTGCTCCGGATCTACGGCGCGATCCTGGTCGCCGCCCTGCTCTAGCCCGCCGCATAACCACCGTCACCCCGTCGGCGGTCAGCGGCCGAGCCGGCGCACCCGCTGGCCCGTGACCTGCGCGATCAGCTCGAAGTGCCGGTCGCAGTGCCAGACCTCGGCGTCGACCGACTCCGCAGCGGCGGCGGTGATGAGATCGACCGGCGACGGCCCGCGATGGTAGCCCCGCCTCGCCAGGGCGGCCTGCACATCGCGAGCTCGCCGGCCCAGCTCGGCATCGAGCGGAATGACGTGAAGCGCTTCGTACTCCTCGGCGAGCTCCTGCAATTCGCCATGATTGCGCGCGGAGCGCAGCAGCTCCAGCATGACGGAGACGACCATCGCAACCGCGTTGGCCTCCACGGCGTCGGCGATCGCCTGCCGGACCTGGGGCTGGTTCTGACGCGCCCACACGCTGGTGTCGATGACGACCAGGCTCAACGGCGACCCCTGAGCGCTCCGGTCGGAACCCGAGGTGCTCGCAAGCGTGCCAGCTCAGCCGGAGTCGGCGCCATCAGGGTACCGGCGCGGATCCGGTCGGCCAGCCGGCGCCGACGCGCCGCCGCCAGTACCTCGAACAGCGCCGCGTTCACCGTGTCCTTCAGCGACTCGGTCTGGAGGACCTTGGCTGCTTCCTCTGCCACTCTCCGGTCGACGTCGATGGTGGTCCTCACGGATATCCAGGATGGACCTTGGCAGATATCTCGTCAAGGCATCACGCGACGTTCGCTGGCAGCGGGCAACGGAACCGGTGGTTCTAGCTGCGCCAGCGCGCCGATCGCAGCCGCCTTCATCTCGAGGCCAAGCGTCTTGCGCATGTGCTCCGTGACGAAGCTCCAGATCGACTCGTCCTCGACCACCTACCGGCGGCGCCCCCGCGGTCAGCCCCCCGCGAGCGGGGCGAGCAGGTAGATCTCGTCGCCGTCGGCGAGCACGCGGCCCTCGTTGTCGTGCAGCGGGCAGCGCTCGCCGTTGAGCATCATGGTGTCGGTCAGGTGGGGCGAGTGGGCGAGCGCCTCGCGCAGCGGCAGCCGCGCGGCGTCGGTGATGTCGAGCAGCTTGCCGAGCGTGGTGCCGGCCGGGACGCGGACGTACTCGTCGATGTCCTTCCAGTCGTCGCCGATCCGACCCTTGATCAGGATGTGGATCCGGACGTTGCCGCCGCGCAGCCGGTCGAAGATGCCCACGCGGCGGCCCTACTCCAGGTAGCCGTCGAGCAGGTCGGCCATGCCGAGCTCGGCGGCGCGCGACCGCGCGAGGTGGCCGGTCGTGGTGTTCCAGTGCATCGACTTGTAGTAGTCGTCGCGCAGCACCGGCAGCGGGACCCGGATGCCCTTGAGCGGGCCGGCCTCGAGCTGGCCGTCGCCCTCGCCGAGCATGCGGCGGTGGGGCTGGAAGTCCTTCGGCGCGAGGCCCTCGCGGCGGTTGAACGCGGCGCGCAGGTTCTGGATCCGCTCGCCGCACACCAGCAGGTCGGCCTCGGTCATGCCCCACCCGGTCGCGGCGTCGAGCAGCTCGGCCCACGGCAGCGATCCGGTCAGCATGGTGAACATGCACAGCCCCAGGCCGTTCATCGCCTGGTGGGCATTGGAGAACAGCGCCTGGGCGTGGCCCTTGCCGGCGGTGCCCTTCCACTTGACGTTCCACTCCTTGCGGTCGGCCGCCCTGGGCAGGCTGAACCCGGCGCCGAACGTCTCGTTCCACGACGCCGAGCCGGCGGTGTGGCGGCCCGGCGTCGGATCGGTCACGTAGGTGACGCCCATCAGCGACGAGAACCGGCTGTCGTGATAGGCCGGCTCGCCGCCGTGGACGTGGACCGCGTAGTCGGCCGTGCCCTTGCCGACGTGCTCGGCGGCGCGCTGGACGCCGTTGCCGAGCCACGCGCCGCAGCCCTCGCCCTTGCCCATCTTGATCGTCAGCGCGAGCGCCGCCTCGCCGCTGCCCCACTTGAGGTCGATGCCGTCGAGGTCCCCGGCCGACAGATCGCCGCGCTCGACCGCCTCGCACGCCCACGCGAGCGTCGCCGACGACGACACCGCGTCGATCCCGAACCGGTTGCAGGCGTCGTGGCACGCGGTGATCAGCTCGATGTCGTCGTTGAGCAGATTCGCCCCGAAGCCGACGATGGTCTCGTAGTCCGGCCGCCGGACGTCGGTCAGGTTCCTCGACTTGACCTTGACGATGCCCTTGCACGGCATCGGGCAGTCGCCGCAAGACAGCTTCTTGGTGACGTACTTGTCGACCACCGCGCCGTCGGTCTTCATGCCCTTGGTCGCGAGCGGGAAGTCGCGGGTCCCGACGCCGCGCCAGTTCTTGATCGGCGCGTCGCCGTTCTCGATCGACAGCGCGACCGCGGCGGTCGTGCCGCGCTGGGTCCACAGCTGGCGCATCGCCGCGGTCGGCGACTGCATCTTGCTGCCCATCCGGGTCATCAGCCGGTACATCCAGCCCAGCCAGCTCTTGGGCTTGGCGAAGTACGCGAAGATCCGCGCGACCAGCCCGAGGTCTCGCTTGTACTCGTCGGTGACCCGCTTGCAGATCGCCTTGAGCTCGGCGAGCCGGGCGACCTTGATCTCGCCGGTGCCCGACACGACGATCGCCTTGAGGTTCTTGCTGCCGTAGATCGCGCCGAAGCCCTGGCGGCCGAACGCGTGGTAGCGATCGTTCATCACCGAGGCGATCCGCAGCTGGGCCTCGCCCGCCGGGCTGATCGCCGACACGCCGACGTCGCGCTTGCCGCCGAACCGGTCCTTGAGCGCGTTGAACGTCTCGGGGATCTCCTGGCCCCACAGCTCGCCCGCCGGCTCGAAGCTGACCTCGCCGTCGCGGATCACCAGCAGGGTGGGCGCCGCCGCCTTGCCGCGCACGACCAGCGCGTCGTAGCCGGCGAGCCGCAGGTGGCTGCACACGCTGCCGCCGGAGTTGGAGTCGGCCCAGGTCCCGGTCAGCGGCGACTTGCCGACGATCTGGATCCGCCCCGAGAACGGCGTCTTGAGCCCGGTCAACAGGCCCGAGGACAGCGCGAAGCACGCCTGGGGTGACAGCGGGTCGGCGCCGGCCGGGAAGTGCTTCCACATCAGCCACGCGCCCAGGCCGTACCCGCCGAGGTAGGCGCGGTACACCGACTCGTCGACGTCCTCGACCCAGTGGCGCTGCTCGGTCAGATCGACGAACAGCACCTTGCCGAGGTGGCCAAAACGCGGACGAACGAGCGCTGCATCGGAAGCTGCGGGCGATGCCATGGCCGCCAGTGTAACCTCAACGGTACGTCCGCGGCGGGACCAAACGCGACCTGGAGCGGACCGGACGCGACCGGCCCGTCGATCAGGTCCCGGCGGCCGCCGGGGCCGCGGCGAGCACCAGCGCCGGGCCGTCGACCACCACGACGGCCGACGCCGCCGGGTCGAACCGGGCCGCGGTGAGGGTGCGGCCGTCGGGCGCGGCGACCTGATCGCCGGGCTCGATCCGCTCGCCGTCGGCCAGGGTTGCAGCGACGTCGCGCAGCACCAGCGCGGCCTCGGTGGCCGCCTCGGGCCGGACACCGAGCAGGACGAGGTCCGGGCGGCCGAACTTGCGCAGGCCGAGCGACCACGCGGCGAGCAGGCCGTCGGGCTGCTCGTCGAAGAACAGCGTGACCTCGTGCATGATGTCGAGCCCGCGGTCGGAGACGAGCGCGGCGACGTCGCTGCCGAGGTGCGCGCGCGCGGCGTGGACGTCGATCACCACCGCCGCGCCCTCCTCGCACACGCACTTGGCGAGCGCCCACGCGGCCTGGAGGTGGCCGAGGTCATCCGGATCGTCGATCCGGGCCTCGATCACGTAGGCATGCGCCGCGGCGAGCGCGGCGGCCGCCGCCTCGGGGCCGAGGTCGGTCGCGATCAGGTCGGCGAACGGCGCGATCACGTGGCCGGCGAACCACGCCGGATCGTCGGCGCGATCGCGGGCGACCAGCGCCACCGCCTCGGCGCCGTCGCCGTCGTCGGGCATGCCGTGGCGGCCGCGCGACACCGGCAGCGGATCGGGCAGCTTGACCGACGACAGCGCGATCAGCGCGACCTCCGCCGCACCGCCGCCGAACACGTAGCTATCGCGGCGCCACGGCGCGGCCATCTGTGCTAGTCACCGTCCGCGTACATCGCGTCGATCTGGGTCTCGTAGCGCTGCGCGATCACCTTGCGCTTGAGCTTCATCGTCGGGGTCAGCTCGCCACCGGCGACGCTGAACTGCTGGGGCAGGATCGTGAACTTCTTGATCTGCTCGACCCGGGCCAGGGTCTCGTTGACCGCGTCGACCTGCTTCTGGACCGCCGCGCGGACCGCCGGCGATGCGGCGAGCTGGCCGGCCGCGACGTCCGGGGCGAGCTTCTGTGCGACCGCCTCGTCGATCGTGATCAGCGCGCTGAGGAACTTCTTGCGATCGCCGATCACGATCGCCTCGCTGATCAGCAGCGACTCCTTGAGCGCGGCCTCGATGTTCTTGGGCGCGATGTTCTTGCCGCCCGCGGTGATGATGATCTCCTTCTTGCGGCCGGTGATCGTGAGGAAGCCGTGCGGGTCGATCACGCCGAGGTCACCGGAGCACAGCCAGCCGTCCTTGAGCGTCTCCGCGGTCGCCTGTGGCTCCTTGTAGTAGCCCAGGAACACGTTGGGCCCGCGCACCAGGATCTCGCCGTCCGCGGCGATCTTGACCTCGAGGCCGGGGATCGGCGGGCCGACCGAGCCGATCCGGGTCCGCCCGGGCAGGTTGTACGACATCGGACCGGTGTCCTCGCTCTGGCCGTAGACCTCGCGGATCGGCAGGTCGATGCTCGCGAAGAACGCCAGCACGTCGGGGGCGATCGGGGCCGCGCCCGAGCTCAGCACGCGCGCGCGATCGAAGCCGAGCGCGGCCTTGAGCTTGCCGATCACCATCCGTTCGGCCAGCGCGTACTGGGCGCGCAACAGCCACGGCATCGGATCGCCGCGATCGCGCCGCGCGTTGATCTCGGTGCACACCCGGCGCGCCCAGTCGAGCACCCGGCGCTTGCCGCCGGTGACCTCGCCCAGCCGCGCCGCCAGCACGGCGTGAAACTTCTCCCACACCCGCGGCACCCCGAAGAACACCGTCGGGCGGCACTCCTTGATGTTGTCGGCGAGCTTGTCGATCGACTCCGCGAAGTACACCGTGGTGCCCGCGGTCGCCGGCATGTGGATCGTCCCCATCTGCTCGGCGATGTGCGACAGCGGCAGGTACGACAGCGAGCAATCGCCGTCGACCTTGCCGCCGCCGACGTCGATCAGCGTCTGCGACGTCCACGCCAGGTTGGCGTGCGACAGCATCACGCCCTTGGGCGGACCGGTGGTGCCCGAGATGTAGATCAGCGTCGCGAGGTCGGACGGCTCCAGCGCGGCGAGCCGGGCGTCGAGCTCGGCGTCGAGCTTGCCGTCGCCGGCCTCGCCCTTGCGGTTGAACTCGTCCCACGACAAGATGCCATCCGCGCCGGACGCCGAAGGCTCTGCGGTGGCGCCGGTGGCGCCGGTGGCGCCGGTGGCGCCGCGCATCAGCACGATCGAGCACAGCAGCGGCAGCTGGTCGCGCCGCGACGTCACCTTCGCGAGCTGGCCGGCGTCCTCGACCAGCACGGCGTGCGCCTCGCTGTGGTGGACGATGTACTGGACCTCGTCGGGCGAGCACGTGGTGTAGATCCCGGCGGCCGCGCCGCCGGCCATCATCGCCGCGTGATCGAGGATCACCCACTCGGGCCGGTTGAAGCCCAGGATCGCAGCCTTGCCGCCGCGCGGGAAGCCCAGCGCGATCAGCGCGCGCGCTGCGGTCCGGACCTGGGCGGCGAACGTCTGCCAGGTCGTGGGCTGCCAGCGCCCGTCGAGCTTGGCCTGATAGGCGATCGTCGAGGGGTAGGTGGCCGCCTGCCGGAGCAGCCGGTGCGGGATCGTATCGAGGTCCGCCATCGGCGTGTCTAGTTCTCCGGCTCCGCGGAGACACGCCTGGACCTGCTTCGCAGGTCCCCCGTCCGCTTCGCGTCCGGCATGTCGCTTCGCGCCATGGCTTAGTTCTTCGCCTTCTTCTTGCCCGGGAAGTACGTCGTCGAGCGCTTCTGGCCCTTGGCCTTGATCCGATTCTCGGAGATCAGCTTGCGGATCGGCAGCGCCAGGTCCTTGGTCGTCGTGCCGAGCTGCTTGTTGATCTGCTCGATGCGCAGGCCGGGGTTGGCGGCGACGAACGACGCGAAGCGGTGCGACAGCTCCTCGAGATCGGCCGACGACCGCTTGGCGCCGCGACCGCCCCGAGGACGGCCGACGCGCCCGAGGTTGACCGCGATGGCCTCCACCGCAGGCGCGCTGCGACCGGAGCGGCCGCCGAACGCCGATTCCAGCGTGTCGATGGCCGCGCGGCGTGCGAGCTCGGTGATCTGTGCAACGAAACCCTGCACGACACGATTCATCTCATTCTGGAAATCACTCATTCGGTCCTCGTTCGAGAGTCAGGATATTAGATCAAGGGTTCGGCGGCATTCGAGCATAGAAGTGCTCGTTGCACAACATTGCAATGGCAAATCGCGCGGTGCGGTCCGGCCGCCCCCTGCGGCCGTATGCCGTGGCGGCAAATGCTGCCGAGCCAAAGAATCATGTGATATGAACCGTCTTGGCGAGATTGACAGTCCGCCCCGTGAGGCCCGGCTCGGGGCGTTCCGCGGCGTTCCACGGCGTTCTCCCCCCCGGGGTAGGCCGGGTATCCCACGTCCGGGACGCCCCGGCCCCCTGCGGGCAGCATCGGGGGCCATTTCTCGACGACGATGCCCCGCGGCGGCCGCCCGGAGCGGGAGCTCAATACGCACTGTGCGCCGGGGGGATACCAGTCCACTGTCCGGTGGCAGTCCTGGTGTACCGCTGGGTGCCCTGCCGGGAGAACTCGTAGGCAATCACGTGTCGAGTTATGAGGCTGATTCCGCTCATGATTCCTGATGAACCGCGGTCGCAACACGGGGCAGAGATCCCGGGTGCAGGACGGATGCGCCGGCCGGCCGCCCGGGGGGGAGCCGAGCCCGCCACGGTGAGGTTGCGGTACCTCGCACCGGACACACAGGCTTGATCCCACAGGGGCTTTGGCGGGGCTTTGGCGGGGCTTTGGCGGGGCTTTGGCGGGGCTTTGGCGGGGACCCCCACCCCCCTCGCGTCACCCGGTCACGGCGTGAGGTGTGTGTCACCCGAAAATGTCATCGGCCCCTTGCGGGGCCGAGACAGTCTGCGACAGCAGTGCGTTCCGGGACTGGCTACTGCGGGCCGGCCATGGCGACCGGCAGCCGGTTCGGCGCCGGGTTGTTGTAGGTCAGCGTCGCGCCGGTCCCGGCCGCCGGTGCCTTGTCAAACCAGCCGTTGCTGATGTCGGCGCTGACCCCCGGCTGGGTGTCGATCTGGGTGAAGCTGTTGTTGGACCAGTTGTTGAAGGTCAGGTCGAGCTGGTTCCCGCCGTACAGCATCAGGCCGTACGTGGAGGTGCTGATGTTGGAGTGGGTGACCTTGATCGTCGACCCGGAGCCGCCGAAGTGCATGTCACAGTGGGTCGTGTCGGCCCCGCCATCGGGGTCCATGCCGATCGAGGACAACGAGATATCGACGATGCCGTCCTGGACCACGAGGAAGTCGTGCGAGGAGTGCGACATTTGCGAGTTGGTCACGGTGAGCTTGCCCCCCGGGTTGACCGTGATCCCGCCGCCGGTCTGGACCGCATAGCTCATCGTGATCGAGCCGCCGGCCGAGACCGCGGTGCCGATGAAGTGATCGCCGGTGGCCGCGGGCAGCAGGCTCACGACCTGCCCCTTGATGCCCATGACATCGAGGCTGCCGTTGACCACGAGGGCGCCGCTGGGCCCGAACTTGACCGTGGTGCCGGCCGCGATGGTCAGCTTGACGCCGGCATCGACCGTGGTCGTGCCGGTGACGTTCATCATGCTGGTCCACGTCGTGGACGCCGTGATGTGATCCCCCCCGGGGCCCGGGCCGGGGCCGAGATCGCTCCCGCTGCCGGAGCCGGTCCCCGGCCCGGCAGGATCGGCTTCCGATCCGATCACGCAAGCGACCAGGGGCAAGGACAGGCCAAGGGCAAGGAGCTTGTTCATGACAGCGCTGTAAAGCAACGGATGTGCCGCCGGCGCCCGCCACGATGCGCCCTTGATCAGCGAGATCATTGGTATCCTGGCGGTGCCGGTCACGGTCGGGAGTCGCCGCGGCGGGGGAAGCGGCCCCATGCCTGGGACTCGAACGACCGATCCGGTGCCGCGGCCGGGCGCGGCCGGGCGCGGCCCGGGCAGGGTCACCGCGTGGCGCGCGCGTGGCGCAGATGTGGGCATGGTATGAGCCGGCGATGGCCCGGGACGACGAGATCCAGGCGATCGTCGAGATCGGCCGGCGGACCCGCGCACCGGTGCCGCGCAGCCTGTGGCTCGCGGCGGCGATCGTCGGTGGGATCGGCACGGTCGGTCTGGCGGTGGCCCTGCTCGGCGAACCCGCGCCCGCGCCGGGCCGGACCCAGGCCCAGGCCGAGACCCAGCGGCCCTCGCCATCCGGGCTGGGCTGGGGCACCGGGCTCGCGGTCGGCGCGGCGGGCGGGCTGATCGTCGGCTTCGCGCTCGGCCGTCACCGCCGCGACCACTCGTCGCGCAGCAGGCCGTAGAGCACGACGTCGTGCAGCCGCCTCGCCTTGTGGACGTGCTGGCGCTTGACGCCCTCGTTGACCATGCCGAGCTTGTCGAGCACCCGGAGCGAGGCGCGGTTGTCGGCGAGCACCTGGGCGTAGATCCGGGCCAGGCCGAGCCCCGAGAACCCGAACTCGATCACGGCCCGCGCCGCCTCGGTCGCGAACCCGTGGCCCCACGCCGGCTGGGCGAGCCAGTAGCCGAGCTCGGCACGGCGATCGCGGGCGTAGCGCCGCAGGCTCACGGTGCCGAGCAACATGTCGGGCGCGTCGCGCAGCGTCACCGCGAGCGTCACGCCGCGGCCCTGGTCCCACCACTCGATGCGATGCACGACCCAGCGCCGGGCGAGCGCGATCGGGTACGGCGACGGCACCTGGATCAGGAACGCTGCAACCCGACGGTCGCCGGCCCCGACCGCCACCGCCGCCGCGTCCCCCGGTCGTAGCCCGCGCAGCACGAGCCGCTCGGTGGCGAGCTCGGGAGGCCGGTTCGAGACGGCGAGGGCGGTCGATCGCACAACAAATCCACACAGATCGCAGGGGTCCAGAGATTGTACGGGATATGTTCGGCCCCGACCTGCCAAAAGATGCCCGGCCCCCGGCACCGTGCCTATCATCTCGCCGCCGCCGCGCTCGTCGCCCTGGTCTCCCTCGGGCACCGCGCCGCGGCGCTGCCCGCCGTGCAGGACGTCCACACCCATCGCCTCGACAACGGCCTGACCCTCCACATCGCGCCCGGCCACCCGGCGCCGGTCGCCGCCGTCCAGGCCTGGCTCGGCGCGGGCTCGGCCGACGAGGCCGCCGGCGAGGCCGGCGTCGCTCACGTCGTGGAGCACATGCTGTTCAAGGGCTCGGCCGGCTACGGCCCGGGCGAGCTGGTCTCGGCGATCGAGCGCGGTGGCGGCGAGATCAACGCCTGGACATCGTTCGATCACACCGTGTACCACGCGGTGCTCGGCGCCGATCACGTCGATGCCGCGATCCATGCGCTCGGCGACGCGCTGCTCGAGCCGCGGGTCGACCCCGACGAGCTCGCCCGCGAGCGCGAGGTGATCCTCGAGGAGATCCGGCAGGGCAGCGACGATCCGGCGCGCGGCGTCGCCCAGAGCCTGTTCGCGACCGCGTTCGTCGCGCACCCCTATCGCCGGCCGGTGATCGGGACCGCGGACAGCGTGCAGCGGATCGGCGAGCGCGAGCTGCTCGGGTTCTTTCGCCGGTTCTACGTCGCCGACAACCTGACCGTGGTCGTCGCCGGCGACGTCGACCCCGATCGCGTGCAGCGCGCGGTCGAGCGCCGGTTCCGCGCGATGCCGTCGGGCCGCCCGTCGCGCCGCGGGCCGGCCGAGCCGCCGCAGACCGCGCCGCGCGCCGCGTGCAGCCACCGCGACCTCGGCGAGGCCTACCTGGCGATCGGGTTCCACGTCCCGGCGGTGCGCCACCCGGACCTCGCGGCGCTCGACGTCGCCGCGATCGTGCTCGGCCAGGGCGAGTCGGCGCGGCTGCCGCGCCTGCTGCGCGACGGGGAGCAGCTGGTGACCAGCGCTCACGCCAGCCTCCACGCCCTGCGCGATCCCGGGCTCCTGGTGCTGTCGGCGACCGCGCGGCCGGGCGACGCGCCCCGCACGGTGTCGGCGCTGGTCGACCACAGCGCGGCGCTGGTCGACGACCTCAGCACGAGCGAGCTCGACCGGGCGCGGATCGCGATCGAGGCCGCCTGGGTCCGCCAGCTCGAGACCGCGCAGGGCCGCGCGCGCGCGCTGGGCTGGCACGCGGCGGTCGCCGGCGACCCGCAGTTCGGCCACGTCTACCTCGACCGGATCCGCGCGGTGCGCCGGCACGACGTCGCGCGGGTGATGCAGCGCTACCTGCAGCCCGGCAACGCCAGCGTGGCCGCGATCCTGCCCGCCGCGCCGCGGGCCCGGCCGCGCACCGCCTGGGCCCGGCAGGTCGAGCGCCGGGTGACCCGCGCGCTGTCCGCGGCGGCCGCCCCGCCGCCGCCGGTCGAGCGCCGGATCGTGCTGGCGAGCGGGATGACCCTGCTCGTGCGGCGCGACCCCTCGGTGCCGATCGTCGCGATGCGCGCGGTGTGGCGCGGCGGCCAGCGCATCGAGGACGCCGGCCACGCCGGGGCGTCGGCCCTGCTCGCCCGCCTGCTGACCCGCGGCTGCGGCGCGCGCGACGCCGGCGCGGTCGCCGATCAGATCGATCGCCTCGGCGGCGCGCTGTCCGGGATCGCCGGGCGCAACAGCTTCGGGGTCGCCGCCGAGTGGCTCGCCGGGTCGTGGCGGCCCGGGCTCGACCTGCTCGCCGACTGCATCCTCGACCCGGCGCTGCCGGGACCCGAGCTGGTGCGCGAGCGCCGGCTGCTGATCGACGACCAGCAGGCCCAGGCCTCCAGCCCGAGCCAGGCCGTGTTCCGGCTGTTCAGCGAGACGCTGTACGGCGCCCACCCCTACGCGCGCGATCCGCTCGGCAGCGCCGACGCGCTCGCGGCCCTGTCGCGCGACGCGCTGGCGGCGTTCTATCGCGAGCGCTATCCGGTCGCCGGGCTGACGCTGGCGATCGCCGGGGACGTCGATCTCGACGAGGTGATCGCGGCCGCCGAGGCGCGGTTCGGCGGGGTCGCGCCGGCGCCGGCCCCCGCGGCCGCGGCACCGGCCGCGCTCGGCGCCGAGCACGGCAGGTCGGCCAGGCGTGGCGAGGCGGGGGGCGGAGCCCCCCGTGGGATCGACGGCCGCGAGGTGTACCGCTACCTCGATCGCGCCCAGGCCCACCTGGTGATCGGCTTCCCCGGCGCCACGGTCGACACCGCAGATCGCTTCGCGCTCGAGGTGCTGATCGCGATCCTCGGCGGCCAGAGCGGCCGGCTGTTCGCCGAGCTGCGCGACCGCCGCGCGCTGGCCTACCGGGTGTCGGCGCACTCGGTCGAGGGTGTCGACCCCGGGTTCGTCGCGATCTACCTGTCGTGCGCGCCCGACAAGCTCGGCGCCGCGGTCGCCGGGGTGCGCGAGCAGCTCGCCCGGCTGCGCGCCGACGGGGTCACCGCCGCCGAGGTCGAGCGCGCCCAGAGCTACCTGATCGGCAGCCACCGGATCGCGATGCAGCGCCGCGCCGCCGTCGCGAGCGCGATGGCCTACCACGAGGCCTACGGGCTGGGCTGGCAAGCGTGGACCGACTACGACGCCGCGATCCGCGCGGTGACCCCGGCCGCGGTCGCGCGGGCGGTGGCAACCTACCTGCGCGACGACCGCGCGGTCACCGCCACCGTCCGGCCGCCGCTGGCGACGCCCGGGGCGACCCGGCGGTCCCGGCTGCCGGCCGGTCCCCCGCGCCCGCCGGCGAAGCACCCACCGCCGCGGACGCGCGGCAACGTATGACCCGGACCGCGCGCACGGCCGGCCGCGGCGCTGGCGTCACCGGCCGCGGCGACCTCGGCGCCAGCCTGGTGCTGATCTTCCCGCTGCTGCTGGTCTACGAGATCGGCGTGCTGTTTGCCGGGCAGGTCAACGGCGCCGATCTGGTGACCCGCGCCATGTTCGCCGCCGCCGGCTCGCGCACCGCGTACCTGGCGATCTACGCCGCGATCGCCGCCGGGTTCCTGATCTGGATCCGCCACACCCGGCGGTGGGACACGCTCGGGCTCGCGCTCGCGGGCCCGGTGCTGCTCGAGGCCGCGCTCTACGCGCTCAGCCTCGGCGCGCTGGTCTCGCTGATCGTCGATCGCATGCTCGGCCTCGGCCTGACCGTGCCGTCGGTGATCTCGGCGATCGGCGCCGGAGTCCACGAGGAGCTGGTGTTCCGGCTCGCGCTGATCGCCGGGCTGATCGCGCTGGTTCGTGCCCTCGGCCGTCCCCCCGGCGGCCGGCTCACCGTCGCGCTGGCGATCGCGGTGTCCGCGCTGGTGTTCGCGGCCGCGCACCACGTCGGGCGGCTCGGCGAGCCGTGGACCGCCCACGCGTTCGCGTTTCGCGCCGTCGCCGGAGCCGTGTTCGGGGCGATCTTCTGGTTCCGCTCGCTGGCCCACGCGGTGTACGCCCACGTGCTCTACGACGTGCTGGCCGCCGCCAGCTGAGGTGACGCCTCAGGCGAAGCCGAGGATGCTCGAGCCGTCGAGGTCCATCCGGTGGACGTAGAGCTCGAACTTCAGGCGCTTGATCGAGTCGTCGTTGGCCTTCGACGGTTCGACGCCGATGTACGCCAGGCCGACCTCGTACAGGTTGATCCGGAAGATCGTCTGCTTGCGGTCGGGCGACAGGAACTCGATCGCGCCGGACTTCTGCGCCGTGGGGTCCTTGGTGCCCGGCCCGTCCGAGGTCTTGATGTAGTCCTTGTGCCACTGGATCAGCTTGTCGGCGTACTTGAGCGAGATCGTGCCCGACAGGTTGGGGAACTTGATGTTGGTCGGCTCGACGCGCGGGAACCGCGACGCACCGGTATAGAACTTCTTGATCCCCTGCGTGATCGTGAACGACTCGAGCTTGTTCACGTACTGCATGTCGTCGATCCCGTCGATGCAGAACCGGAACGCCGATGGCACCCACATCTTCTGCTTGGGGCTCTCGGGGCCGGAGACCTGCTTGCCCGGCGAGCCGAGCGCCTTGGTGACCACGCGCTCGGGCTGCAGCTTGCACTTGATGTAGCCGCCCTCCTTCGCCGTGCCATCGAGGGCCGGGATCGTGGTCTCGGTGATCAGCGCCTCGTAGAACTCGTGCTCGAACGCCGCCTTCAGGTCGAAGTCGGCGTGCGTGATCTGGCCGTTGCGCCGGCCGTACTGGCGGTTCCACGACTGCTGGATCCACTTCAGCATGTCGTTGGCGCCGGCCAGGCCGAACTCCATCGTGATCGGGTCGATGTCGACGTTGGAGATCTGCTTGACCCGCTGCGGATCCGACCCGTGCGGATCATCGACGATGTTGGCGCGGCTCCACCCGCCCTCCACCGACTTCACGTAGGCGGTGGACTTGTGGCCGTCGATCTGCAGCTCGAAGTGGCCAGCCGCGTAGCTGTTCCTGGTGATCGTCGTCATGATGTGGGTCGCCTCAGCTTAACGCAGTCCCTTTTACGACGGCCATCGCACCGGGATCCCTTGCCGGACGCCTGGCCGGACGCCTGGCCAGATACCTGGCCAGATACCTGGATGAGGTCCGGGCCCCCAGGTACCGTGAGACCCCGTCACGGCTGTCCCACCGCGCATGGCCAAGCTGGTAGAATCAGGCGTGATTGTCGCGAGGCCGCGGCGGTCGCGCCGGCGGTCGCCCGCAAACTCTGCGTGGAGGGTTCGGCACGGGGCTTGTAGAATGGCCCGGCCATGAACTGGAAGGCCGTGTTCGTCGTCCTGGTGCTCGGAGCGCTGGCCTGGTCGCGGCCGGCCGATGCCGAGAAGATCAAGACGAACCAGAGCGCGAAGCTGTACAGCCGGGCCGGAGAGCAGTCGCCGGTGATCCTCACGCTCAAGTCGGGCCAGACCATGACGGTCCTGGCCAAGGACGGCCGCTGGATCAAGGTCCGGGTGTCGGGGCGCACCGGCTGGATCCCGCGCAGCAAGGTCGACCTGCCCAGCGACGACGACGAGATCGCCCGCAACACCCGCCGGCGACCGTTCGTCGACGGCCGGGGCACCAAGCGCGGGTTCGGCGGCGAGGGCGGCCCGGACGACCGGATCGGCGCCGACGCGACCGGGGACGGCGACGACGCGCCGCAGCCGAGCGGCAAGGCCGCGCGCAGCGACGAGGGCGACCGGCCGGCGCGCAAGCCGTCCCGGGGCGACGACGGCGACGCCAGGCCGGCCAAGAAGTCCCGGGGCGACGACGGCGATGCCAGGCCGGCCAAGAAGTCCCGGGGCGACGACGACGACGCCAGGCCGGCCAAGGACGGCGACGACGGCGACGACGCCAAGGAAGCGGCGCGGCCGACCGCCCACGTCGCCAAGACCACCGACATCTACAACGAGCCCAGCGCCGGCAGCGACGCCTCGTTCACCGCCGGGCCCAGGACCGCGCTGTACGTCGTCGAGGACAAGGGCAAGTGGACGTTCGTCGAGAACGACGAGGGCGACGCCGGCTACGTGCTGACCTCCAGGCTCGACATCGACGCGACCGCCGCCGGCGGCCCGCACACCCGCAGGATCGATCTGCGCGGCCGGCTCGGGTTTGCCCAGGTCAACCAGAAGGTCAGCACGCCGGGCGGCACCAAGCCGATCCCCGACAACTACAGCGCCGGCAGCTCGTCGATCGGGTTCGCGCTCGGCGGCGAGGTGCTGTACCCGTACCAGAAGCGCTACTGGCTCGGGGGCGAGCTCGGCTACACGTACACCACGACGCTGTTCGGCGGGATCCAGAACGTGGACAAGACCATCGGGTTCTCGCTCCACAACTTCAACCTGCGCGCGCTCGCCGGCTACGACCTCGACCACAAGCGCGGCATGATCGCGTTCGGCCGGCTCGGCTACCACTACGAGTCGTTCCAGGTCGCCAACGTCAACGACCTCACGCAGAACACCGCGACGATCCCCAGCCAGATCATCCAGGGTCCGACGATCGGCGCCGGCCTGGCGATCCCGCGGCTGACCGACAGCCTCGGCGTCCAGGCCGGCCTCGACCTCCTGCTGATCGGCGCCAGCCTGAAGCAGACCAAGAACCTCGAGGACGGCACCGGCCCGGGCGCCAAGGCGCTGTACTTCGGCAGCGCCCTGAACTACCGCTGGAAGCCGAAGATCGACATCCAGGGCACGCTCGACATCGGCTACACGTCGATCAGCTTCGACGGCGCGGCGCCGGCGACCTCGATGCGCATGCACACCGGCACCGGCCCGAGCTCGGGCTCGGACCTCAACGTCACGCTCGCGGTCGGCGTGGCGTACGCGCTGTGACGGACCGGCCCCACCCCGCGGCCTATTGCCGCGGCGTCGCCAGCTTGTCGAGATCGACCTGCGCCAGCGCGATCCGGATCAGCTGCGACTTGCTCGCCTTGGTCCAGCCGCGGCGCTTGAGCTCCGCGACCTTGGCCTCGAGCTCCTCGATGTCGCGGGTGTACATCGAGATGCAGATCACCTTGTAATGGGTCGGTTTGACCTGGCCGGACGCGGCGCGTCGGCGCGCTCCGGAGCCCGGGGTGGCGTCGTCGGCGCGCGCCCGCCGGCCGTAGTACTCCTCGGACAGGATCGCATCGGCATCGCTCAGCGGATCGTGAGCCATCAGCTTGTCTTCCTTCATGGAACCTCGAGGACCTCGGGCCGGGCGAGGTCGGGCCTGGGCCGGGGCGCCGGGCTCGGACCCAGATCGCGTGCGGGGCCGGAGAACGGCGTGGCCTCGACCTGTGATGTGGTGGTGATCACCCAGTCGCAGACCCGGCTGTAGTCGGTGGCGCCGTGCGACGCGGGCGCGTACTCGAAGATCGTCTTCTTGTGGCTCGGCGCCTCGGCGAGCCGCGTGTTGTGGCGGATCGGCTCCAGGCACTTGTGCTTGAAGTGGCCCTGCAAGGTCTCCAGGACCTCGCGCGCCAGCCGGGTCCGCCCGTCGTAGAACGTCGGGAGCACGGCGGAGATCCGCACGGCGTGGCCGAGGTGGCGCTCGACGTCCTTGATCGTGCGCAAGACCTGCTTCACGCCGACCAGCGCCAGGTAGTCGCATGTCACCGGAATGATCACTTCGTCGGCGTAGGACAGCGCATTCTGATTGAGCAGGTTGAGCGACGGGCCGCAATCGATGATCACGTAATCGTAGCGCCGTGATACCTGCATGAGGTTCAGGCGCCTGGTCATGATCTTCCAGCGCTGGTCCGGGTGTTGCCGCGCCAGCCAGATCTCGGCGGCGGCCAGCGTCGAGTCCGACGTGATCACGTCGAGGTGCTGGCGGACCGGCACGCTGGCGTCGCATGGGTCCGCACCGTCGACGATCACGTGGTACAGTGACTGCTCTCCCGCGACGCCGAGCGACACGCCGACGTTACCCTGGGCGTCGGTGTCGATCAGCAGGCAGTCGTTCTCACGCTCGGCCAGGCCGGCGGCAAGATTGACCGCCGTCGTGGTCTTGCCTGTCCCGCCCTTCTGGTTGAGAATGGCGATCCGGCGTGCGCGCCTGCCACGGTAGCCCTCGGCGCCGAGGCGTGCAGTTCTGCACTCGAGCGAGCAAAAGTGGTTAGGCTCGCCATCCGCGGTCACCGCGATCTGGAATACGAACGCCGGCCGGAACACCTGGCCGCACGAGCTGCACGTCTTCTCCATGGCCTCATCGAAGCGGCATCGTCGGAGCCGTGGCAAGTTTTCGGCGCTATAGTGGTGGGGTGGCGGAGCCGATCGCACGTCAGGCGTTCGTGGCCGGCCGCGCGCCGGAGGGGCTCGGGCGGGCGCTGGCGGACCGCCTGGCCGGGTCCGACCTGCGGATCGCGTTCGTGTTCGCCGATCGCCGGCTCGATCCGGCGGCGCTCGCCGGGGTCCACCGCGATCTGGGGGCGCCGGTGGTCGGCTGCTCGGCATCCGGCGTGATCGGGCCGCGCCCGCCGGGGGCCGGGCCGGGCGTGGTCGGGCTGGGGCTGTACGGCGACTGGGTGCGCGCCGGCATCGGGGTCGCGACCGACCTGTCGGGTGCGGCGCTCACCCACAGCCACGACGCGGTCCACCGCGCCGCGGCCGCGCTCGGCACCTCGGCCGACGCCCTGGAGCCCGGTCGCCACGTCGCGATCACGATGATCGACGGCCGCTACGACCGCGAGGAGGCGTTCTGCATCGGCTCGGCCGCCGCCGCGCCGCGGATCCGGTTCGTCGGCGGCTGCACCTCGACCGATCTGGATCACGGCGAGGGCCCGGCGAACCGTGCGTCGATGCAGACCTCGATGCAAGCGTCGATGCAAACCTCGGTGTGGGTCAACGGCGAGGTCCTGACCGACGCCGGCGTGGTCATCGTGCTCGAGAGCGCTCAGCCGTTCCACGCCGTGACGTCGGCGCACCTGGTCCCGACCGAGCTCAGGACCGTGGTCACCGCGGTGTCCGGCCGCGTGATCGAGCAGCTCGACGGCCGGCCGGCGGCGCCGCGCCTGCGCCAGCTGATCGCGAGCATCGGCGACCGGCTCGACGAGCCCCGGCCGTCGCACGCGTTCGCGCGCTACATCAACGGCGTGCCCTACGTGCGATCGCTGCACGAGGTCTCCGGCGATCACCTGATCCTGACCTGCGCGGTCGAGCCCGGCCACGTCCTGCGCGTGATGCAGCCGGGCGATCTGCTCGGCGCCACCCGGCGCGACCTCGCGACCGCGACGACCCGGGTCGGCGGCAGCATCGCGGCGTTCCTGGCGTTCTCCAGCACGGCGCGCCACGACGAGGCCGCGGCGCGCGGCACCGATCGCGAGCTCGCCGCCGCGTATGCGGCGTGCCACGCCGTCGGCTTCCATACCCCGAGCGAACAGTCCGGGATGCTGCTCGTCAATCATACCTTGACCGGTCTGGCGATCGGAGCTCCAAAATCATGACCTCGCGTCCCATGACGGAAGCGGAACGAATCATCGAGCTGGAGGACGAGCTGGCCGCCGCGCGGCGGACCATCGATGTCCTGATCGCCCGGCTGGAGCGCACCGGCACCGCCCCGCCCGCCCAGAGCGAGCTGTTCGACGCCGCGGTCCGGCTGGGCAACGTGCTGGAGGAGCGCACGCGGGAGGTCGAGGACGCCCGCGCCGAGTTCCGTGCGCTGCGCGCCAACCTCGACCAGATCGTGCGGCAGCGGACCCGCGCGCTCGCCGAGTCCGAGGCTCAGCTGCGGGGCACGAACGCCGAGCTGGTGCGCCAGGGCAAGATCAAGGCCGAGTTCATCTCGATCGCCGCCCACGAGCTGCGGACGCCGCTGACCAGCATCGTCGGCTACCTCGACCTGTTCCAGGAGGGCCGGTTCGGCGAGCTCCCGCCGCTGATCGGCCGCCCGCTGAGCTCGGTGCGGCGCAACGCGCACCGCCTCAAGCGGCTGGTCGACGACATGCTCGACGTGTCGCGGATCGAGCAAGGTCGGATGCCGCTGCGCCGCGAGTCGGTCAACCTCGGCGAGGTCGTCACCGACGTCGTCACCGAGCTCGAGCCGATGGCCAAGGCGCGCGAGCTCCGCGTCGCGACCCACATCGGCGAGGTCGAGTCGATCGACGCCGACCGCGACAAGCTGCACCAGATCGCGGTCAACCTGGTGACCAACGCGATCCGGTACACGCCGGAGCAGGGCGACATCACGATCGAGGTCGACGAGGCGCCCAGCGAGACCTACCCCGGCGGCTGGGCGCGGCTGCGCGTGCGCGACACCGGCGCCGGGATCGCCGAGGAGGACCGCCCGCGGATCTTCGATCCGTTCCTCCACCTCCACCCCGCCAAGCACCACACCTCGGCGCTGCCCGACTCGGCGGGGCTCGGGCTGTTCATCGCCAAGGGCCTGGTCGACCTCCACGGCGGGCTGATCTCGGTGGACTCCAAGCCGGACAAGTTCACCGAGTTCACGGTGCTGCTGCCGTTCAAGAGCCACCTGCGGCGGGACACCGAGCCGCCCGAGCGCTAGGGGACATGTAGGGGAACATCGACCAGCCGCGCGAACGCGACGGGTGCCGCTCGCGAGACCGACGGTCGCCGGCGCTCCCAGCGCTCCCGGACACGCGTCTGCCGATCGGCGCCGCGGTCGTGCCCGGGTCCGCGTGCTCTATGACTTCTTCTTGGCGGGCTTCTTCGCGGCCGCGCCCTTGGCCGCCGGCTTGGCCTTGGGGGCGGGCTTGGCGGGCTTCTTGGCCGCCGCCGCGCCCTTGGGTGGGGCCTTCGCCGGCGCGGCCTTGCTCGCCGCCGCGGCGCCCTTCGCCGCCGGGGCCTTCGCCGCCGGGGCCTTCGCCGCCGGGGCCTTCGCCGCCGGGGCCTTCGCCGCGCCCTTGCTTGCCACCGCGGGGGCCTTCGCCGCGGGGGCCTTCGCCGCGCCCTTGCTTGCCGCCGCCGGGGCCTTGCTCGCCGCCGCGGCCGCCGCCGCGGCCGCCGCCGCGCCCTTGGCGGGGGGCTTCGCCGCCGGGGCCTTCACCGCCGGGGCCTTCGCCGCGCCCTTGCTTGCCGCCGCCGGGGCCTTGCTCGCCGCCGCGGCCGCCGGCGGGGCCTTGCTCGCCGCCTTGGCCGCCGCCGGTTCCTTGTCCTTGGCGTCCTTGGCCGGCGCCGGCGCGGCGGCCTTGGCGGGCTTCGCCCCCGTCTTCTTGACCTCCGCCTTGAGCTTCTTGCTCCGCTCGTCCGCCGTCTTCTGCGCCTCGTCCATCCGCAGCTGCGCGGCGGAGCGCGCGCGCTGGACCGCGGCCTCGACCTCCGCCTTGGTGCGCGCGGGCACGGGCTGCGACGCGGGCTCCGGCTTCTTGGCACGCTTCTTTTTCTTGTTCTCGCGCGGGATGGGGATCTCACTGATATCCGGCATGCGCGCGGCGAGATCGCCGCGGTTATGGACCAGGATCCGAGAGCCGCCGTCGCGGAAGATCACCTCGACCTTGTTGTCCGGGAGCAACTCGGTGACGAAGCCGATGTCGAACACCGGGTGGTGGACGACGTCGCCTTCCTCGTACGCGTCGCGGATCGAGTACGGCCGGCAGTTGTTGAGGTCGGCGTCGGTCGCGCGCGCCATCGCGTCGTCCCACGTCATCCGCCGCTGCGACGCCTTCTTGGCGCCGCCGTCGGAGGATTCCTCGATCCCATCGCCGCGTGGCTTTCTGTACGCGTGGACCTCGCCGCACACCACGCACTGCACGCGGCGGACTTCGTCCTCGTACATGCTGATGATGGTGTGGGTCGTGTCGGCCTTGCAGCGGGGGGACGGGCAGTACGCCTCGATCTCTCCGCCCACTTCATCGGCGTCTTCTTCGAAGATGGAATCCATCCCATGCCTCTTTTGGACGAGTGTCGCCGCCTACTAGCCTAACTACTTGAAACGGCGGGAAATCCAGAACTCCGGATTGCTCGACGTATTAGTTAGCCCTCTAACACATGATCCCGTGAGCTAGCAACCTTGCACACTTACAACTGATACAGAACATGGCAGGATCCCCCCACGTGCGCCGCGTTCTGCTCGTGAACGCCTTGATCTTCGCGGTGTTGGCCGCGGCGGTGGCGCTCGCCTACTATGGCTACTCCTACACCAGCGAGGTGTCGTCCAGCGAGCGCGAGCTCGCGGTGCTCCAGGAGCTGGCCGACGACAAGGTCCTCGACATCGAATCGCGGATCGAGAGCAGCGACAACAAGCTGCTCGCCGGGGTGCAGCTCGAGCCGATGTCCGATCTGCGCGAGCTGGTCAAGACCACCGGGGTCGCCGCGAACAGCGTGTTCGTGCTCGACGACCACCTCGCGCTGGTCCCGGATGGCTCGGTGTCGACCCGGCTCGGCAAGCCGGGCATCGAGTTCCGCGACAAGTTCCTGGCCCGGATCGTCCCCAAGCTGCCGCTCGCCCGGCAGGCGGTCGGCAAGCGCGGCCATGTCTATGGCACGTGGGACGGGCGGCCGTACCTGTTCTCGTTCATGAAGCGGGTCTCGGGAGACAAGACGTTCCACGTCGTGATCGAGGACGATCTGATCCACCTGGTCAACAACGTGTTCCCGCAGTTCTTCTCGGTGTCGGCGTCGTCCAAGCGGCTCTACCAGGTCCGCGACGAGACCGGCGCGCTGCGCTACGGGGCGCCGTTCGGCGACACCGCGGGCGAGCCGGTCCAGGAGACCCGGTTCGTGTCGACCGTCGACGGCTGGGTGCTGCGGGTGACCCAGAAGGACATGACCGCGCCCGAGCTCGACCGCCGCGAGCTGATCGACTCGCTGCTGATCGGCGTCGCGGTCACGGTGATCGTCGCCGGGCTGACCTTCCTCGGCCTCACGATCCGCCGCGAGCGCAGGCTCAACGAGCTCAAGAGCGAGTTCATCTCCAACGTGTCGCACGAGCTCAAGACCCCGCTGTCGATCATCTCGATGTTCGGCGAGATGCTCGCCGAGGGCCGGACCAAGAGCCCCGAGCAGGCGCACGAGTACGCCGAGATCATCTGGCGCGAGAGCGTCCGGCTCGGCCGGCTGATCGACAACGTGCTCGACTTCGCCAAGATCGAGCGCGGCATGGGCGTCTACGAGTTCGCCGAGGCCGATCTCGGCGAGGTCATCGATCGAGCGAGCGAGCTGTCGGCCCGCCGGATCGCCGCCGCCGACATGACGCTCGAGGCCGACATCGCGCCCGACCTGCCGGTGATGCAGCTCGACGCCAACGCGTTCACGCTCGCCGTGCTCAACCTGATCGACAACGCGATCAAGTACGCCGCGGCGGGCAAGCGGATCGCGCTGGCGGTGCGTCGCGAGGGTGATCGCATCGAGCTCACCGTGCGCGACTGGGGCCCGGGGATCGATCCCGAGGAGCACGACCGGATCTTCGATCGGTTCTACCGCGCGCGCGCGATCCGCCTGGCGCCGATCCGGGGATCCGGCATCGGCCTGGCGCTGGTCCAGCACATCGCGCGCGCGCACGGCGGCGACGCGTCGGTGACCAGCGTTCCGGGGCAAGGTGCGACGTTTCACCTCTCGCTCCCCGTGATCGACGCCTGACACCCGGGGCCGCGCGCGCCCGCCGCGTCGCGCCGCCTGGTGATCTCTGGTACTAGTTGTACCCGTGTCCGACGCGGACGACGACTCGAAGAAGCGGATCCTGGTGATCGAGGACGAGCCCGACATCGTGCGCGGGCTGCGCGACGCGCTGGAGTTCGAGGGCTTCGAGGTCCAGGCGCGCGGCACCGGCGCCGAAGGCCTGGCCGCCGCGATGGACTGGGCGCCCGACGCGGTGCTGCTCGACCTGATGCTGCCCGACGACAACGGCTACCGGGTATGCGAGACCCTGCGGCAGCGCGATCAGACCGTGCCGATCATCATCCTGACCGCCAAGGCCCAGGAGAGCGACAAGATCCGCGGCCTGGACGCCGGCGCCGACGACTACGTCACCAAGCCGTTCTCGGTCGCCGAGCTGATCGCGCGGATCAACGCGATCTTCCGCCGCCAGGCCCGCATGGCCCACAGCGACGAGACGTTCATGATCGGCAGCTGGCAGATCAACGCGCGCAAGCACACCATGAGCCGCGGCCGGACCAGCAAGCGGCTCACGTTCTACGAGCTCGAGGTCCTCAAGCTGTTGCGCGAGCGCCGCGACGAGACCGTGTCGCGCGACGAGCTGCTCGAGAAGGTCTGGGGCATCCAGACGGCGCCGACCAGCCGGACCGTCGACAACTTCATCGTCAAGCTGCGCCGCAAGCTCGAGGAGGATCAGAAGAGCCCGCGCCTCATCCTCACGGTCTACGGCCTGGGCTACAAGCTGGTGCCGTAGCTGGGCGGCGGAAGCGGTCACGCGTGGATCACGTTGATCTCGCGGCCGGCAGGGGAGCGCGCACGCTCACGGCGAGTCCGGACGACGGTGGCCTCGGCCTGGGAGCGCTCGTCGAAGATCACGAGCCATCCGGTGGCAAGGCCCAGGCCATCGAGGTAGCCGTCGAGCTGGGCCAGTCCGTCGGGACGTGGATCGGGGCGGCCGTTGCCCCACACCTTGAGCTCCATGGCCAGGGTCACGTCGCCGAGCCGCAAGCACAGATCCATGCGGCCGCGGCCGATGGCGTACTCGCGCTCGATGGAGCCGCCGCCGTTGACAACACGGTGCAGGAACGCCATGAGCACGAGCTGGGCAGCCACCTCGTGATACGGGGCGCTGCGCCGCAGGGCATCGCCGTGCTGGCGCCAGAACGCGAGGAATGCGTCGGACAGCGCGTCGGGATCGAGCCGGCCGTGGGGATCGAGCCAGGTCACACGGAGCTTCGGCAGCGAAGCGCGAGGCCCCTGGGCAAGCTCGCGGACGATCACCTCGCGGTAGATCGGGTTGGCCACCTCGAGCCCGCCCTCGTCGGTCCAGCGCACGAGACCCAGATCGATGACGAAGCGCTGATCGTCGCGCGGAAGATCGCCCAGCGTCGCTCCCGCGAGCATCGGCTCGATCACGCCTCGGACCCGGTCCTCGCGCAGCCGCGCTGACAAGCTGTCGAGGTGAGTATCCTGGCGCTCGATGAGGATCCGGGCCGCGCTGTCCACCACCTCGGAGGTGATGGGCTCGCGGACATCGGGCCGCAAGACCTCGACCGCCTGGCGCGCCAGGGCGTTTACGAGCCACGGCTGTCCGCGGGTGAGCTCGTAGGCGCGAGCGATTGCTTCGGGGTCGAAGCGCTGCCCGGTGTCCGCTGTATGCTGGGCATAGAGCTCGGCGACGTCGTCGCGCGAGAAGTCGGGCAAGGTCAGCGACTCCACCTTGATGTTGAAGGGGCTCGCGGTGCCCAGGCGTTCGGCGTCCCGTGTGGTCACCTCGTAGTCGCGCACGTCCCGAAGTCCGACGAGCGCCACCGACCAGGGGAACAGCTCGGGGCGCAGGGGATGGCCGGCGCGAAGCTGGCGCAGCACCGATACCAGCACCTCGTCATGCAGCGCATCGATCTCGTCGATGAGCACCACCAGCGGGCGGGAGCACTGCTCGGCCCACGCCCCGAGCGCCGCGTGGAGGCGATCGCCCGGCTCCGCGGCGGGCCATGGCCGAGGGCGGAGCTCGGCGGGCAAGACCTTGGCGGCCCCCACCCAGCTGCTGAGCATCGCCGCCTCGGCCGCCCCGATATCGCTGAACGCCTGGCCTTGCTCCGCCGAGACCCAGACCGCCGCGTACCGCCCAGCTGCGGTCAGCTCGTCGGCCAGCCCCTGCAGGATCGTGGTCTTGCCGGACTGGCGCGGTGCATGGAGCACGAAGTACTGCATCTGGTCGATGACGCCGCGCACCTGGGGAATCCGACGCGCGGGCGGGAGCATGTAGTGGTACCCCGGCTTGCAAGGACCGGCGGTGTTGAACCATCGCGTCATCGATCAGACGACCATAGCACCGTGCTCGGAGCGCCCGCACGGCTGACCGGCGTCGCCGGCCCGCGGTGGCCCTCGCCGTCGCGATCTCGTCGCCGGGGCGCACGGGGTGCGCCGGGAGGCGCCGGGCGAGCGGCTCGTCGATCTCTAGTCTTCCTCTAGTCCTCGTCGAGGTGCCCGGTCAGCTTGAGCTTGTTGCGCGCCGCCTTGGCCAGCTTGCTCCGGGGCCGCTCGTCGATGATGCCCTGCAGCAGCTCGGCGCCGAGGTCCTCGTGGCCGCCGGCGGTGGACTCGAGCAGCCGGAAGCCGAGCGCGTAGATCGCCTCGTCGGAGACATCCTTCTCGCGCGTGAGCTGCTTGGCGACGGGATAGCCCTTCGCCGCGAGGCGCGCGAACTGATCGAACACCGGATCGTCGGCGCGCGTGGTGCGGATGA
>JBGQCL010000133.1:0-25041 GCA_041495365.1 Kofleriaceae bacterium
CGGTCCGGCCGTGGCTGCCCATCACCACGAGATCGAACGCCCGGTCATCCTCCAGGACCGCGAGGATCTGTGCGCCCGGGCTTCCGATCCTCGACCGGGTCGTGACCGGCACCGAGACCCGGGTCCGGAGGTCCCGCGCCCAGTCCTCCAGCAGCTGCGTGGCGCGCCGGTCGAGCACCTCCGCAAACCCCTCGACGTGGGGCTCCCCGGAGTAGCTCACGGGTAGCTCGATCGAGTGCAACAGCGCAATGCCGGCGCCATCGCCGGCGGCGAACTGGCCGGCGAGTGCGACCGCCCGGCGGGAGCTCTCGGAGAAGTCGACCGGACAGAGCACGCGGCGAAATCCCGAGATCTGGCCCCGAGCCGGCACGGTCAGCACGGGGCAGGGTGCGTGCCGGACCATCTTCTCGGCCACCGAGCCCACCAGCACGCGGTCCAGGCCGGTCCGACCATGCGTCCCCATGACCACGAGGCCGAACGCCGCGTCGTCGTGCAGCAGATCGACGAGCTGGGCCCACGGCACACCGGTGAGGAGCTTCGTCGTGACGCGCCTGGCGCCGAGCCGGGACACCTCGGCCGCGGCAGCCGCCAGACCGCGTTGCTCATCGTCGATCAGCGCCTGGAGCATCTGTGCGGGGAACGGTGGCTCGTCCGCGTATGCGAGTGGTGGCACGTGCCACACGTGGGCGAGCACGAGCTCGGCCGCCGACTCGTTCGCGAGCCGGACCGCGAGCAGCAGAGCCTGCTGCGATCCGAGCGAGAAGTCGACCGGGCACAGGATCTTCTGGAAGGTCATGGCCCCCACCCGTTGCAATCGGACGGCCAGATCACGATCCGCGCCTGGAGGATGCCCGGCGGCTGCTCGTGACAGCCGACATGGCGGCCGCGGTCCCTCGAGCCGCGATCACGGCTCGAGGATCAGCCAGTCTTCGTGCCACATCAGCGCGCAGGCTCGGTCGCACGGGCCGTGGTCGCCGACCGCAGCACCCGAGCATTGCGCGCCGCGCAGGATGTAGATCGGCCCGCGCGTCGCCATCCAGCGGTCGTGCTCGAACACCGTCGTCAGCTGGCTGGCGATCTCGAACCGCTTGCCGGCGTGCTGCGCCATCTCCGGCATGAAGGTGAGCCCGTCCCGGCGGCCGCGCAGGTCGAGGCCAGCGCGGATCTCCTCCACGCTGCGAACCCGGGCATGCCGGGCAGCGCTCGGCTGGGTCGGGCCGCGGGGCGGCGCCGGCGCGGCCTCCAGCCACTCGTCGCGGTACATCATCGGGCAGTGCCGCCCGCACCCGGCGGGCTCGGGGCCGTGGCCCGAGCAGTCGACGCCGTCGAGCAAGACGGTGCGCGAGATCGGCCGGAACCGGCCGTGATCGTCGCGCAGCCGCCGCACCTGCCGGGCGACCTGGAACACGTCGCCGGCGGTGTCCCACTGCGCCTGGGTGAACTGCAGGCCGCGCGTGCGGCTGCGCCCGTCGAGCAGCTCGCGCAGCGCGGGCGCCGGCTTGACCCGCACCCAGCTGCCGGGCGCGAACTCCGACGGTGTACCCAGCGGCGGGCGCTCGGGCGGCGGTCGGAGCCGGCGCAGGATGCCGGACTTGATGCCCAGTCCGGCATCGAGGCGGCCGCGGATGCGTGCGGTCAGCGTGTGGGCGCCGATGATGTCGCCGCGCTGGCAGCCGCGCGGCAGGATCTCGCGCACACCACCCCGCAGCGCCGCGGGCAGGTGAGGACGGGCGAGGTGCAGCGCGTAGCGCGCGAGGCCCGCGGCGCTGTCGCGATACAGCGTGAGCGCGACGGTCTCGTGCGACCGGCTGGTCCACTTCCGCTTCCAGTCGTCCTCGTGTCCGACGAAGTCGAGCTCCTGCAGGCCGCGCTGTGCGGCCTCGGCGGCGACCTTCCACACCAGCAGGTGCCCGGGGCTGAGGTTGGCGGCGGCCGGGTCGTACCCGATCTTGAGCGCGTAGAGCGTGTGGCCGTCCTCGAGCGCGAACAGCATCGCGATCCGGCGCCCACCGGCGCGCAGGAAGTACAACGCGCCCACCCCGCGGCGCCCGAACAGTCGCATCAGCGTGCGGTAGAACTGCTGGGCGCGCGGCTCGGCCGCGATGCTGGTCCCGGCGACGCCCTTCCAGGCCATGGCCTCGATCGCGAGCGCGTCGTCGAACGCCGCGCGGTCGGGGGAGACCAGGCGCTCGAGCTCGACGCCGCCGGCCTTGCGCGTGCAGCGCTGCAGGTTGGACAGGAACCTGGGCGATAACGCCGCCTCGAAGCCGGGCAGCGCGAAGTACGGGTGCCGCGACTCGAGACGGAGCACGACCGGGCAGCCCTCGGCATTGGCCAGCGTCGGCAGGCGGCTCGCGAGCGGCGACTCGACCGGGAGCTTGTCGAACACGAGCTGGTCCCAGCTGTGGTCCTCGCGCAGCGCGCGCCAGATCGCATCGATGCCATCGGGCGTCCCGCAATAGTCGTAGCCCGGCGTGTACTCGCAGGCGAGCGCGGTGAGCCGGGTGCCGTGGTGAACCACCGGCAACGCGCCGACCAGGCGGTCGCCGTCCCAGGCCTCCGCGACGAGCCCGCCGTCGCCGGTGAAGCGCGACGCGAGCGTGAAGAACTCGGGGGTCAGGAACGGCGCCGCGTCCGCCGTGAGCTGTTGCCAGCTCTTCCAGTCCGGGAGCCGCCGGACGCGAGATAGATCGACGAGCGCTGAGCGCATGACCGGGATCCCAGCAAGGGACATTCCATCGTCCAGCGACGTCCGCCGGCACCGCGCCCGCAGCGCTTGCGCCGGCGGGTCAGGCGCCGGCGCAGCCGGTGCGGACCGGACAGGGCGTGCGGCGGTGGGCCGCGGTGCACCGGATCACAGCGGCCGGCGCGCGGAGCGATCGGGCTCGCGAGCGGCCGACGGTTTGTGGAGCCAGCGCTGGGCCGTGCGGTGCGTGCGCCGGTAGCCATCGAGCACCGGACCGATCCATGCAGCGGGCAGGTGCAGCAGCAGCCAGAGGTGGAGCGGTGCGTGCTCGAGTGCCGCCAGCGTGTGCTGCGCGCCCGCAAGGTCACCGCGAGACACCTGCAGCCGCAGGAGCTGCACCCGCATCTGCCGGATCGTGCGCTCGTACAGCGCGCCATGCGTCGCGAGGAACCCGGCGTCGCGTCCGTACTGTCGCTCGAGGATCGCCAGGTGACAGCGCAGCTTGACGATCAGCGACAGCTTCGAGAGCCGGCCGGCGGCGCGATCGGTCTGCTGCGCGGTCTCGATGTCGAGGTAGGCCGCCGTTCCCTGGCGCGCCAGCCGGATGAAGCACTCGACATCCTCGTAGGTCGCGAGGTCCTCGGCGAAGTGAAGCGCGTCCCCCGCCGCGGCCCGCCGGACCACCAGCGTGTTCGCGAGGACGTAGAGGC
The DNA here is from genome assembly GCA_041495365.1 of Kofleriaceae bacterium. Classification (GTDB taxonomy): domain Bacteria; phylum Myxococcota_A; class Polyangia; order Haliangiales; family Haliangiaceae; genus JABFXX01. The sequence goes on from JBGQCL010000133.1 coordinate 3,397, forward strand.
CGGTCAGCTGCCAGCGATACAGGTCGCCGACGTGGACGTCGCAGCCGGCGAAGCGCTGCGGGGCGCCGAACATGTCGCGAAACGATCGCGCGTCGTGCCGCCAGTGCCGCAGGAAGCGGTGCTGGACCTCGCCGTCGCCGGTCACCACCTGGAAGTCCGAGAAGCAGAACAGCACCTCCGGACGCGCCTCGAGGAATGCGCGCTGCATCGCGAGCTTGCCGGGCAGCCACTCGTCATCCGAGTCGAGGAACGCCACCAGCTCGCCGCGGGCATGCGCGAGGCCCAGGTTGCGGGCCGGCCCGGCGCCGCGATGATCGCCTTGCAGGTAGCTCACGCGCTCGCCGAACGCGGCCACGACCTCGCGGGTGTCATCGGTCGACCCGTCGTCGATCACGATCAGCTCATCGCCGGCTTGCAGCTGATCGAGCGCCGAGCGGATCGCGGAGCCCAGCCAGCGGGCGCGGTTGAAGGTCGGCATGATGACGGATACCGAGGCGGGCATGGCATGTTCCTGGGGCTCCTCGCCGCCGTGATGCAGGATGACCAGAGCACATCGTGTGCCAGCCGGACACAGGCATCGGAGGCGCCGCGAGCGGCAATCGATTCAGTGCGGCGATGCCCGCGCGCAAGCGATGCGCGAGATGCCGGCTGCGACACGGGCGGAGTACCGATTCGCCTGGCGTGCAGCACCACGAGCCGAGGCGCGGCGGCGAGATGACTGGCACGACCGCTGCTCGGTAGCGGGTCGTGCGCCCCATTCATGTCTTCGCGGCGATCGTCCTGGCCGGACCACTGAGCCCCGCCGGCGGCGACGACTGCGAGCCGATCGCGATCTGGCGCGACGGCCATGCGGTCGGAGAGCTGTGCCGCGGTGGTGCCAGCGAACCCGAGCTGGCAGCCCTGGATCTCTCCGACGACTGGGTCCCACCCGTGTTCGCGGCCAGCGAGGATGGTGGGCCCGGGTACCGGCCGACCTACCTCGCGCTCGCACAGGAGCGGTTCGCGGATGCCGGCGGAGATGCCGCGCTCGCCCCCGCCGACCGCTACTTCGAGCTGTTCGGCATCCCGCCGAGCCTGGGCGTCGTGCGTGCCCGGCTCGCCGACGAGGCGCGCCATCGCTGCCACGCGGCGATCGAGGATGCGCCGCTGGCCGCCGCCCCGGAGCGGATCGTCGAGCAGACCGGTGCGCAGGCCATGGCCCGGATCGCGAGCGCGCGCGGGCTGCGCGCCGAGCTGGAGCACGACCGCGTGCGGCGCAAGCTCGCGGACCTCGAGGCGCTGGCCGCGGTCGATGCCTACTACCGGCGCGCGGTCGATCGCCTGACCGTCCTGGAGGCGTACCTCGCCGCGGTGCGGACGATCCAGGCTCACCTGGAGTGCGATGGCCTGTTCACCAGCCCGCCCGCCGACGAGGCCTACACCTGGCAGACCCGCGACGCGGTCGCACGGTTCCAGCGCGGTGCGATGATCCTGCCGACCGGCATCGTCGACCAGCCGACGCGGGATGCGCTGGCCCTGGGCAGCCGCGAGCGCGACTTCCGCACGGCGCTGCGCGCGCTGCGCGAGCGGGTGGCCGCGGCGACCGGCCTGATCGAGGACGGCACCGCGGGCACCGGACCGGGCACCGTGCTCGGCCGCGAGCTGGAGCCCGAGGCGACCTGGCGGGTCCGCGGGCACGAGCCGCTCGACGGCGCGGCGCCCGATCTGATCTCGGCGGCGACCGAGCAGGCCGCGGGCGCGCTCGGCTGGCGCGACGCCGACACCGCACAGGGCTTCCTCGATGCGCTCGAGGCGTCGCCGTCGCGGGTCGTCGGCGTGCCGCTGCCCGCCGCGCCGCCCTACCACCGCGCCGGGATGACGCTGGCGGTCGAGATCGATCGCGGTGACGTCTGGCCCGACCCGGCCGCGCGCTGGCACGACAGTCCCCGGCGGCCGGCGCTGATCCTGTATGCGCTCGACGGCGATCGCCGGATCCCGCTGGTGCGCTGGCCGACCACGATCGGCGGCTGGCAGTGGCAGAAGCTCGAGGGCGACCTCGAGGAGCGCTGGAAGGAGTCTCCGGTCGGTCCGCGCGTGTGGGGCGACCTGTTCGTCGGCCCTCGCTGGTTGCCGCCGGAGTCGACGCCGGATCGCGAGCTGGTCCGTGGGTCGGACGGCCATGCCGTGCTCGCCCGCGAGCAGCTTGGCCCCAGCTATCGCGCCGCGTTCGGCCTGATCGCGTTCGTCCACCGCGTGGCGGAGCAGGAGCGCGGCCGGGTCGTGCTCGAGGATCAGGGGATCCGCACGCACGGCACCGGCAGCCTGGCATCGCTCGCAAACGGCGTCAGCCACGGTTGCCATCGCCTGCTCGGCCGCAACGTCGTCCGGCTGGCGGACTTCGTGCTCGCCCATCACGATCATCTCCGCCACGGAGAAGCGCCGACCCACTACCGCCGCGTCGTCCAGCACGGCGGCAGCTTCCCGATCGCGATCGACTCGCTCGGATATCGCATCGAGCTCGTCCCTCCGATCCCGGTCGACGTGCTCCCGGGGCGGATTCATCGCTGATGCGCGGCGGGCACGCGGAGGGTTCCACGCAGGATTTGCAGCACCCCTGGGACAGGCCTGCGCGGGTCGCCAATCCTCGAAATGCCGCGAGCCATTCGCGGCCGTCATCGTCGTCCGCGGGATCGGTGGCCTGGCACGCGGACTGCACCCGGCGAGGCCAACGGGAGAATGACCATGAAACGCACACGCTCGCGATGGATCGTCGCCTTGCTCGCACTCGTTGCCGGTACGTCGGCAGCCGGCGTGAACGACGCGCGCCGGCCGGTTGCCGTCCGCCCGGCGGCCACCGACTTCGCCGGTGTGCCGGCCGAATGCCGGCTGTTCGCCACGGTCCCGGTCGACGCGACCAGCGAGCTGTTGCCGTGGGCGCAGTCGCTCTCGATGGCGGCGTGCCGGCAATCGATCGCGCTGGCCCCGGTCAGCGATCCGGAGCAGTTCCGCCCCATGGTCGCGAAGCTCGAACAGGCGATGGCACCGTCGAGCGCGATGTATCGCGACGCGGCGGCACGCGGACCGATGCAGATCAAGATCCTCGCGGCCTACGGCCTTGGCATGACGAACCTCAACATCATGGTGCGGGCGCGCAGCGCGGTCCGCATCGCCGGACCTGACACCAGCCTGGGTGGTGCGGCCTACGGCGGCATGGCCTACCTCGAGCGGTCCCGGCGGCTCCATCAGCTGCTCGAGGCCCTGCTCGTGACGGAGCGCGATGCGGCGCTCGCCGCGTTCCACGACGTGGCTCGCCTGGCCCACGGCGATCCGCGTGCGGCGCAGGCAAACCGGGTGATGACCCTGGTGATCGCGGACGCGCAGAGACAGGCTGCGCTGCTTCGTTGACCGCGAGCCACGCTTCGCGCGCGACCTGCAATGCGGCCTCGGGCATGCCGTGCATCGGCCCGAAGTCGGTGCTGCAATCTCCGAGTCGCCCGCTCCGGGGTGCGCCGGCTGGCCAATGCGCGGGCCGCGCGCTCGTCAGCGATCGTCGTACTCGAAGTGGTGTCCGGATACCAGACAGTGATGTCGGCGGCGCAGCCCCGTCGTGACGCCTCACGCGGATGGATCGCGCACGCGCTGCATGGTAAGGCCGGACCACCGCAGCTGGGTCGCACACCGGCGACGCCGGCGGTTCCAGCACCGGCGGAACCAGCGGCGGTCGTCGTGGGTACAGCGTTTGCTCCTGCGGGTGGGTATGGAACGAGGATTGAAGCCGGGTGACATGGTGGATGGCAGATACGTACTGCGCGAGCGGATCGGACAGGGTGGCATGGGCAGCGTGTTCGTGGCGGACCAGCCGGCGCTCCAGCGCAGCGTCGCGATCAAGGTCCTTCAGCCCGAGCTCGCCGGCATGTCCACGCATGCTCAGAGGTTCCACGACGAGGCCGTGATCGCGTGCCACGTCCGCAGTCCGCACTGTATCGAGGTGTTCGATTCCGGCGTCCTGCCCGATGGCACGCCGTACATCGTGATGGAGCACGTCCCCGGCCGGCCGCTCGGACGGATCATCGCGGACGAACCCATGCCGCTGCCGCGGGTCCTCGACCTGTTCGATCAGGTCCTCGGCGCCCTCGCCGTCACCCATCGCAGCGGCATCGTCCACGGTGATGTGAAGAGCGACAACTTCCTGGTCGAGATCGTCAACGGCATCGACCACGTCACGCTGATCGACTTCGGTCTCGCGCAGGTCATCGCGGCATCCGCTCGGATCGATCTCGAGCAAGGCGAGATCATGATCTCGGGTACACCGGAGTACATGGCACCCGAGGTCATCGCGGGTGAGCCGGTGAGTCCTGCGTCGGATCTGTACGGGGCTGGTGTGATCCTCTACGAGCTGTTGACTGGAACGACGCCGTTCGGAGGTGGCACCGTCATGGAGATCATGGTCCGGCAGGCACGCGACCACGTGATTCCGCCGTCGCAGCGCCGGCCCGATCGCGGCATCCCAGCCGAGCTGGACTGCATCGCCCTGCGGGCGCTCGACAAGTGTCCCGGAGCGCGGTTCGCGGCTGCGGCAGACTTTGCGCGGGCGCTGCAGGCTGTGCCGCGCGGCGCGGCGCGGCGGCGGCCTGCCATCGGCGATTCGACGCGGCGGGCGCCTGGCGGCGGGGCGAGCGCTCCGCGATCGCGCCGTCGCCTGGCGCGCGGATCCGGATGCGGACCTTCGCGGCGCGGCGACGACATGACGGCGATGCGCCGGGAGATCGGCAGCGCGCTCCGGCGCGGTGATGTCGCCGCGATCGCCGACGGCTATCTCCGGCTCGGCAATGCGCTGGGCGGCGAGGGCGAGTTCACGGCCGCGATCCGGGAGCTCCAGGAAGGCATCGACATCCTCACGGCGGGCGGTGACCCGCGCGCGAACGATTCACCGCCGGCCGTCGATCGGCTCACTCTTGCGCTGGCGGCGCTGTACGAGGCCGCAGGGGATCGGCGGCGGGCCCGGCACGTCGCCACGAATATCGACCACAGCCCGACCTGGACGTTCGGGACCGGGTGACGGCGACCCGCGTGGCACGCGGCGTGCTCTTCACGAGACTTGCCATGCCGTACGCGACGAATGACGATCTTCCGGCGCGGGTGCGCAGGGTCCTCCCGCGATCCGCTCGCTCGCTGTTCGCGACGGCGCCGGACTCGATGACATCGCGTTCACCGGCGTGCGCGCAGGTCCTGCGCGGGTGAGCGGCTCGGCCCACGAAGTTGCGCGATCGGGCTGGAGCCGCGATGGCCGCGCGGTTGCATCACCAGCCACCATGACGCTCAGGAAGCTGCTGTGCCCCGTCGACTTCTCTCCAGGGTCGCATCATGCGCTGCAGGTCGCGACGCGCCTGGCGCGCGAGGCCGATGCCGAGCTCGTGCTCGTCCACGCCTGGTACGTGCCGGCGGCGACGTTCGGTGGCGACTACCCGATCCCCCCGGATCTCGTCCAGGAGGTCGTGGCCCAGGTGCAGCACGGCCTCGCCGCTGCAACGGACGACGCGACCCGGCTCGGCGCTCCGCGCGTCACGTCCCGGGTGCTGCACGGCGTGCCGTGGGACCAGATCGTCGAGGCTGCGCGCGAGGACCCCGCGGTCGACCTGATCGTCATGGCAACGCACGGCCGGAGCGGCCTGGCCCGGGTGCTCCTCGGCTCGGTCGCCGAGCAGGTGATCCGCCACGCGCCGTGCTCGGTGCTCGCGGCGCGGGCGCCGGGAGGCGTGCAGCCGTTCCGCAAGGTGCTGTGCCCGATCGACTTCTCCGAGGAGTCGCGCCATGCGCTCGAGCGCGCGGCCGAGCTCGCCGTGCCCGGTGGGTCCGGAATCACGCTGCTGCACGTGGTCGAACCTGCGGTTGCGCTCAGCAACCCGCCGATGGGGGAGAACAATCTTCCGGCGGTGGACCGACGGGCGGCCGGAGAGCTCGCGCGCTGGGCATCGGACCTGGAGAACCAGGTCTCCGTCCCGGTGAACACCGAGATCCGGATCGGTCGGCCCGGCGTGCAGACGCTGGGCGTGCTCGATGCGGACCCGACCTTCGATCTCGTCATCATGGGCAGTCATGGCAGGACGGGGATCCGGCGAGTCCTGCTCGGCTCGGTGGCCGAGAAGGTGCTGCGCCACGCGGCCTGCCCGGTGCTCATCGTCCGTTCGCCACGCCCGTAGCCGGGCAACGTCCGTGCGGGATGTCGCTCCACCGACAGGATGCGTACCTCCGTGTGACGTGCGACCGCCGGGGTTGCGATCCGGTGCAGCGCCATGACCAGGGTGTACCTCGCCGGCCGGGGAGGTCCAGGTGTCCCATGGTCGCTCCGGAAAGGCCACCGGGACGTGGGACGGGCCGCCGGAGCCGCGTCGCGCGACAGCGACCACGAGATGCGTGACAGCGGGCGCCGCGGCGCGGGACGACAGCCGCTGCGCGGCGGACCGCGCATGTGCGGATGCGCCACTCGCACCGTAGAAAACTACATCTCGCGAGTACAATACGGATGTTCCTCCGGTGTCGCGTGAGGTCGCGCGTGACAGTGGTGCGTGACAGGGGATCCGACGCGTCAGACGGCGTCACGCCTGCGGCGCGCGCTCGCGTCGCAGGCACGGTGGCAACAGTGGGTATATTTCAGGATCATCACTGGCTGTACAGATCGTGTGTTGGCGATGCAGTGCAGCTCCATGTGAAGCGAGATCGGACTTGCCGACATCCGATCTGACGGTCAGCCTGTGAGAAACCAATTTATGGGAGATGTGCAAATGCGTTCACGATGGGGGAGTGCGGCGGGGATCATATCTGTGGTCGCCATTGCCGGATGTGCCCGCGAGCCGGCCGAGACTGGCGGCCGGGCGGAGCTCGAGAACACTCGGAAGCAGACGTTCACCGCGTTCGAGAGCGGTCAGGTTCGCCCGCTGGTGCTGTCGGCGGACCGCCGCTTCGTCTATGCGGCGAATACACCCGACAACCGGGTCGAGGTCTTCCGGATCGCGGATCGCCGCCTGGTGCCGGTCGGCTCCGTGGCGGTGGGGCTCGAGCCGGTCGCGCTGGCCGAGCGCGGCGGCGAGCTATGGGTGGTCAACCACCTGTCCGACAGCGTCAGCGTCGTCGACGTCACCGATCCGGCGCGGGCGCACGTCACGCGCACGCTGCTGGTCGGGGACGAGCCGCGTGACATCGTGTTCGCCGGCGCGCATCGCGACCGCGCGTTCATCACCACCGCGCATCGCGGGCAGAACACCGGCCGGGACTCGCAGCTCACGACGCCGGGCGTCGGGCGCGCCGACGTCTGGGTGTTCGACGCCGGCCACCTCGGCGCCTCGCTCGGCGGCACGCCGCTGACCGTGATCACGCTGTTCGCGGACACCCCGCGGGCGCTCGCGGTCACCGGCGATGGCCGCACGGTCTACGCGGCGGCGTTCCAGTCGGGCAATCGCACGACCTCGGTCCACGAGCGCGTGATCACGTTCAACGGTGGGCTGCCGCCGCCGTTCACCGACGCGCAGGGCGTCGCGGGGCCACAGACCAGCATGGTGGTGAAGTTCCGGGTCGATCCGGCGGACCACCAGCTGCACTGGCTCGACAACGTCGGCCGGCGCTGGGACGATCACGTCGAGCTCGGCCTGCCGGACCAGGACGTGTTCGCGATCGACGCGACGGCCAACCCGCCGGTCGCCACGGCCGGCGGCGCGTTCACCGGCGTCGGCACCGTGCTGTTCAACATGGCGGTCAATCCGGTGTCCGGAAAGCTCTACGTCGCGAACACCGACGCGCGCAACGACGTCCGGTTCGAGGGCCACAACGTGTCTGGCCCGGCGCAGGGCGCGCCGGCGGGCTCGGTGCGCGGCCACTTCGCCGAGAGCCGGATCACCGCGATCGATCCGGCGACCGGCGCGGTGACGCCACGCCACCTCAACAAGCACATCGATTACAGCGCCGACGGCACGCCGGAGGAGGCCGCGAAGAGCCTGGCGTTCCCGACCGGCATGGCGATCACGCCCGACGGCAAGACGCTGTACGTCGCGGCGCTGGGCTCGAGCAAGGTCGGCGTGTTCTCGACCGCCGAGCTCGAGGCCGACACGTTCGTGCCGTCGCAGGCTAGCCAGATCGCCCTGACCGGCGGCGGCCCGACCGGCGTCGCGCTCGACCCCCAGCACGGCATGCTGTACGTGCTGACCCGGTTCGACAACGCGATCGCGATCGTCGACACCCGGACCCGGCAGCAGATCGATCGCGTCGCGATGTACAACCCCGAGCCGAGGAGCGTGGTCGACGGCCGCCGGTTCCTGTACGACGCGGCCCGGACCTCGAGTCACGGCGACTCGGCGTGCGCCGGCTGCCACATCTTCGGCGACTTCGACAGCCTCGCGTGGGACCTCGGCGATCCGGACGGCGCGATCGAGCCGATCCCCGGCCCGTTCACCACCGATCCACCGGTGCCGCCCGGGTTCCCGCCGATGCCCGTGATCCTGCACTCGCTCAAGGGGCCGATGGCGACCCAGAGCCTGCGCGGCATGGCCAACCATGGACCGATGCACTGGCGCGGCGACCGCACCGGCGGCACCGACGCGACGCTGCAGCACGTCCTGCCCAGCGCGCAGCCCGACACCGGCACGTTCGACGAGCAGACCGCGTTCAAGAAGTTCAACGTCGCGTTCCCCGGCCTGCTCGGCCGGAGCGCGCCGCTGACCGACGCCGAGATGCAGTCGTTCACCGACTTCATGCTGCAGGTCACGTATCCACCCAATCCGATCCGCAGTCTCGATAACTCGCTGACACCCGATCAGCAGGCCGGCCGCGACTTCTTCTTCAGCCACACGGCCGACGGCAAGGAGCTGAACTCGGACCCGGCCCATAACTGCAATGGCTGTCACGTGCTCGATCCGCAGGGCAACGCCGAGTTCGGCGTCGCCAGGCCGGGGTTCTTCGGCACCGACGGCAAGTACTCGTTCGAGGCCGAGACCCAGTTCATGAAGGTCCCGCACCTGCGCAACATGTACCAGAAGGTCGGCATGTTCGGGATGGACGACACGTCGATGGCCGACCCCAGCGGCGTCCTTGGCTTCCTCGCCGAGCCGTACACCGACACGACGTTCCAGGGCGGCCAGGTCCGCGGCTTCGGCTTCCTGCACGACGGCAGCGTCGACACGATGTTCCGGTTCCACGCCGCCGTCGCGTTCCTCCAGGGCCCGCTGTCGCCGGGTGGCTTCTCGCAGGACCTCGCCACCAACGCCCGGCAGCGCCGCCAGGTCGAGGCGTTCATGCTGGCGTTCGACTCCAACCTGGCGCCGATCGTCGGCCAGCAGGTCACGGTGGCGCCGGACACCGGCGGCGACGCGGCCGCCCGGGTCGATCTGCTCGAAGCGCGCGCGGCCGCGGGCGAATGCGATCTCGTCGTCCACGGGTTCTTCGGCACGCGCATGTTCGGCTTCCTCTACGCGCCGTCGACCGGCATGTTCCTGCCGGATACCCGGCACGGCGTGAAGCTGACCGACCGCGCGCTCCGCGCGCTGCGCCGGACCGGGCCGCTGACGTTCACCGCCGTGCCGCCGCAGTCCGGGCGGCGGATCGCGCTCGACCGCGATCTCGACGGCGTGCTCGACGGCGACGAGTGAGGCGCGGGCGCGTGGGGTGAGGCTGTGTCCAGCGCGCTGCCGGGTTCCGGGTCGCGCGAGAAAATGTCGCATGATCCGCCGCGGCTCGAGCTCGTGTTCGAGCTCGGGTTCGAACTCGGGTTCGAGCTCGTGTTCGAGACGTGTCGTAGCCCCACCGACCTCGGACCCGGTCGGCGACAACCTCGTACGCTGCCGCCGATCGAACGTGCGCCGTCCTGCGCGTCAGCCGTCGAGGCGGTCGCCAGCTTCGAGCGCTCGCTGCCCCGAGCAATCCGCAGATGCGCGAGGCGCAGGTGCGGTGGCTTGCGCTCGCGAACAAGATTCGGTTAACTGGCGAATGCGCAAACGGAGAGAGCGCGCAGCTGCGAGGGCTGCGATCGGTAGGGCTCCCGATCCCTCGGAGACGCCATCGTTCCAAAGGATCCCTCGATGAAGATGCGCCCTTGTCTGTGCTCGCTGGCAGCCGGTTCGGTGCTCTGGGCCGCTCCCGCGGCGGCCGGCACGCTTAGCGTGGGCCCGGGGCAAACGTATGCGGGCATCGCGGACGCCATGCAGAACGCGCATCCCGGCGACGTGATCGAGGTGCAGGGCGGCAACACCTATCCGGGGATGATCTGGCTCCGGGACGACACCGGCGGAACGAAGGACAAGCCGGTCACCATCCGAGGGATCAAGGTCGATGGCAAGCGGCCGGTGCTCAGTGGCGTGGGCTCAGGCGAGTTCGAGAACATCATCCTCCTGCTCAACGCCAACCACGTCGTCATGGAGAGCTTCGAGGTCATCGGAGATGGCGGCGACACCAACTACTGTGTCGTCCACAAGGCAGACGATGTCATCCTCCGTGACTTCGTGATCCACAACTGCCTTCACCAGGGCGGGCTGGTCGGCACCGACGAGGGATCTGGATCGCTCACGCTCGAGTACAGCGAGCTCTATCACAACGGCAAGGGGACGAATTCGCACCAGATCTACATGACGACGGACGAGACGATGTATCCAGGCTCGGTCTTCCGGATCCAGTTCTGCTACGTCCACGACGGGCTCGGCGGCAACAACGTACGGTCGCGCGCCGAGCGCAACGAGATCTATTACAACTGGGTCGAAGGCGCGTTCTATCACGAGCTGGATCTCGTCGGTCCGATCGACGGTGACTCGCTTCCGTTCCGCGAGGACTCGGACATCGTGGGCAACGTCCTCATCAAGAAGAACTCCGAATGGCGCATCGCCCGGCTCGGCGGTGACGGAGATGGTAATACGGGAGGGCGCTACCGGTTCTCCAATAACACCATAGTGATGACAGACTCCTCCTCGACTGTCATCAGCCTCCAGAACACGGTTCAGACCCTCGAGATGTACAATAATGTGATCTACGGCTCGAAGGCCGGCTTCAAGGCCTATGACGTGAACGAACAGATTGGCCCGGACACGGTTCACTTCGGGTCGAACAACTGGGTCCTCGCCGGCACGACCAGCATCCCCAGGGAGTGGATCGGCACGTTGACCGGCACCGACGCAGGTTTCGTCGATCCTGCGAACTACGATCTTCGGCCCAGGATGTCCTCGCCGCTGATCGACAAGGGAACGGCCCTCACGGTGTCCACGGGATCGCTGGGTTTCCCGCGGGCGCTGCTCATGCCGACGTACCATCCGCCACAGCACCTCCTGCTGGCCATCGGGATGGGCGACGGCCGCAACAACCAGGGCGCGCCGGACCTCGGCGCGTTCGAGGTGAATGCCAGTGCGCCCGGTGCGCCGCCACAGAAACCTCCTCCGGAGATGATCGGCAACGAAGACATGGGTGGTGGCTGCGGGTGCCGTGGCGCCGGCTCGCAATCCGGCTCGCTGCTCTGGTTCGCGGCCGGTGCGGCCGTCCTGACGCTGTCTCGGGGCCGGCGGCGACGCTGATCCGCGCTCCCTGTCGACCTCGAGCTCGCCGCCGTGTTCGCCGCGATCCGCGAGACGGTATCGCCGGGACGGCCCTGGGCCCACGTCAGGGCCGACGCGAGCGAACCGTGGCTCGGTCCGGTGTCCGGCGCTGCGCAATGACCCGGAGCACAAGTTGGGTGGCCCTCATTCGACGACGCCGTGCCGGGGCGCACATGCCGCGAGTCACGGCGGTGGGCCCGGCTGAACAGCATTCCAGGCGCGAGCCGTGGGCATCGCGGCGTCGTGGCCGCGCGGTGACCGCGGTCACGGGCCGGCCCACCGGCGACCGGGTTCGACGGAGAGAGCGTTTGCCGAACTCGCCGGCGCTGTCGCCCTGATCACCTCGGGAAGGTCGATCGAGGTCTCGGGGCCGAGCATCGTCGACCTCACACCGCGATTCCGGTCAGGGCACTGCCAACAATGATCCTGCCAATCTGCGATCCCATGAGGTGTCTCACGATCTGACGATCTGATTTAGCCGTTTCCGATCCCGGATTACATAGAATCACTGACCGCGATCAGGCAGTCAATGATCGATCACAGTACTCAGGAGTAAGCATGAGGTTGTATCGCTGTTTTGTCTTGCTCACAGGAATGTCCGCCGTGCCCGGATGCGTCGCATCCGACGCCACCACCCGCGAGTCAGAGCAGGCGGCCGCGCAGGTCGCCTCGCCGCCACTCGACGACCCCGACCCGGCCACGGTCTGCGCGGGCGATCCGCGGGTCGTCTCCGGAGTGGTGACCGCCGCCACGTGCGTCGGTGCCAACCTGTTCTTCCGCGGAACGTTCGGCGGCAACGGGCGGACCTGCGCGACCTGCCACCGGGTCGACGACAACCTCACGATCGATCCGAAGTTCATCTCGACGCTGCCGCCCACGGATCCGCTGTTCGTGGCCGAGTTCGATTCGGATCTCAAGGACCTCGAGAAGCCGCCGCAGATGCATCAATTCAGCCTGATCCTCGAGAACGTGGACGGCTTCGATCCCGACCCGCGTACACACTTCGTGCTGCGCAGCGTGCCGCACACGCTGTCGCTCGCGACCAGCGTCACGCGGCCGCCCGACGGCGTCAACCCACCCGCCGACCGCACCGGGTGGTCCGGCGACGGCGCTCCGGGGCCAGGCGCGCTGCGCGACTTCATGACCGGCGCGATCCGGCAGCACTACACCAAGACCCTCGCCCGCGTGGCGGGGACGGACTTCCAGCTGGCCAGCGACGCCCAGCTCGACCAGATCGATCGCTTCATGCGGCGGATCGGCCGCAGCAAAGAGCTGGCGCTCTCGACCGTGGTGATGTCCGACTCCGGCGCCGATGCCGGGCGTAACAAGTTCCTGGCGGTCGGCTGCGACGCCTGCCACAACAACGCGGGGGCCAATGCCAGCTTCGGTGGCGGCGGGAATCGCAACTTCAATACCGGCGTGGAGTCGTCGCGCAACCCGGCGCTCGCCGCGTTCCCGCAGGACGGAGGTTTCGGGACCATCGCCTCCACCCCGAGCGGCCCGTTCGGCAATGGTACGTTCAACGTGCCGCCGCTGATCGAGGCCGCGGACACCGGCCCGTTCTTCCACACCGCCACGTCGATCGTCGGGGCGTCCGCCCACAACGTCGCCACCGCGACCACGATCGAGGAAGCGATCGCGTTCTATACCTCGCCGGCGTTTCGCAACGCGCCCGACGGCTTCCCGATCGTCCTCGCGCCGGCCGACATCGACAACGTCGGCCGGTTCCTGCGCGGCATCAACGCGGCGTTCAGCGCCGCGATCGCGATCGCGCGCCTCGACGCCGAGCTCAAGATCATCGCCAGCTTCCACAACACCCAGCTCGCGATCCAGCGCGAGCTGATCCGGCTCGCGAACGTCGAGGTCGGCGACGCGATCCGCGTGCTGTCCGAGGTGCAAGGGCTCGACGCCTCGTCGCTGGCCGCGTTCAGGAACGCGTCCACGCTGCTCGCCAAGGCCCAGACCGACACCGCCGAGGCAGACCGGGTCGCGGACGTCACGTCCGCGCGAAAGCTCGTGTCGACCGGGTCCGGCGCGATCGGCACGAACCTGAGCTACAGCATCGGAGAGGGCAGCGTGATGTTCTGATCCCGGCCTGCCGAGTCCGGGTCGACGTCCTCGGGGATCCGACCGACTCGGCGACCGCGGTCTTCCAGCGGTCGATCACATGCCGGTACGAGACGTCCGGAGCCGGTCATGGCAACTTCGGTTTGCGGAGCGGCGGGATCTCGACGATGACGACGTCTTCGCCCTCCGGGACGTCGACACAGCCGAGCTCCGCGCTCGCGAACGCCTTGGCGATCGACTCCGGGGTCTTGAGGACCGTGAACATCTCGCGGGTCACGCCGATCGAGCACGCGAACAGCTTTCCGTTCGGGCGCATCGGGATCTTCGTGAAGAAGTCGTCGCCCTGCATCTTCTCGCGGGCGATCGCCGGGACGCTCGCGCGGCGCGACCCGTGCGCTTCGACCTCGGTGATCGGGCGGGTGCCTTTGTGTAACGAACCGAGCGTCGGGTGCGCCTCGGAGAGCGCGCCCGCGAAGATGAAGATGACCGCGGCGTCCGGCGCGGTCATCCCGGCGTTGCGCGCGATGAGGTAGAGCGGGCGTGCGACCTGCGCGGTCAGCTTGAGGTCGTGGAGGTCGCCGGTGACGTCGAGGTGAAGCAGTTCGTCGCCGCTGTCGATGTTGTATTCGCGCGCCGCGATCGCCATCTTGCCGCGCAGGGCGCCGTCGATCGAGAACGTGCCGTCGGTGCGGACCGGCGCGATGATGTCGTAGAGCACGTTCTTGTCCTCTGCCGCGAGCGTGACGCGAACCTGGGTCGCGTCGAGCGGACCGAGCGTGACGCGACCGTCGAGGTGAACCGTCGGGTGGACGACGAGCTTCAGCTCCGGCGCGGCGTGCGCGAACATCGAGCGGAGCGGGCCGGCGGACGCGACGACCAGGCCTCGCGCCTCGTCGATCGAGAACGTGCCGTCGGCGGCGGATCGAGTCGCCGCCTTGCGGAGGAGCTCGAGCGGCGCCGCGGCGCTCATCGAGTCGCTGTCGATCTGCATCGACGCGATGACCTCGGCGTTCGCGACCGGGTGGCCGGCTTCGTCGACGACCTGACCCTTGATGTGGACCGGCGGCGAGATCGGTTGCGGTCCGCGGATCAGCGGCACGTATCCGGTGGATGCCGCGAGCGCGTCGGCGCCCGCCACGTCGCCGAGTCGCCAGCGCGCGCGCGCCGAGCGCAGCTCGAGCGCGATCGCATCGTCGCCGGACGCGATGGGCCGCCACTTCGCGACGAGATCGCCGGCGCGCGCGATGTCGGCGGATCTGCCGCGAGACAGCAGCACGTCGAGTATCTCGACAACGGCGCGGAGCTGGCCGCGCGGCCGGCCGCGCTTGCCGAATCGGGCGATCGCGCGCTCGTAGTCCCCGAGCGCGGCGTCGGGATCGCCGGCGCCGGCCTCGCGGCCGTGGATCAGATCGATCTCGGCGAGCAGATCGTCCTGCGGCACCGCACCGACCGCCGCGTCCGCGCGCTCGGTGTCGCGCGTCGACGCGTTCGCGAGGCCGATCAAGACGACCGCGCGAAGCACGTCGTCGGCGCATCGATCGGCGAGCTCGCCGCTGTCCTTGATGGCCCGCATCACCGACGGGAGCTCGCTGACCTCGAGCCGCGCCGGGTCGAGCGTGGCGAGCTGCGCGCGAAGTACGATCGCGCGCGCACACGGTTGGGCCGGCAGCACGCCACGCGCGATCTTGCCGCCGTTGCGCGCGAACCGGAGCTGGCCGAGCGCCGCGCCGAGCTCGGGGTCGATCAAGGCCGTGAGGTGCGGCGCGGGCGTGCGCGCGCACAGCGCCGGATCGACGAGCAGCGACGACGTGCCCTCGCTGCCGATCTCGCTCCCGTGCGCGGCGAGGTCGATCCGCGCGAGCACGCCGTCGAGGCAGGCGAGCTGCGGTGAGCGCTCCGCGGCCGGCGCCTCGCATGCGCTGGCGTGGGCGCGGCGCCACGACGCGACGTCGTCGGAGATCAGCTTCGCCGACGCCGGATCGCGCCTGGCGACGTCGGCGGCGAGCGCCGCCGGCCACACCGCGTCGGGGTCGAGCGCGGGAGGCGAGCAATCGATCGCCGCGACGCGATGCGACACGAGCAGCGCGGTGGTGCCGGCGCTGCCGATCGCGACCGCGGCGGCGAGCCCGAGGGCGCGCCGGCGCCGGGCGAGCGCGCGCTCGAGCGCCGCGAGCAATGCGTGCATCGTCGGCCAGCGCTTGCCGGGATCGGTGGCGAAGCCGCGCCGGATGATCGCGCGCACCGGTCGCGGGATGATGTCGAACGGGACCGAGTCGGGCCCGGCGAGGACGCCGGTCCTGAGCTGTTCGACCGTGTCACCGGCGTACGGGCGGCGACCGGCGAGCGCCTCCCACAGCGCGACGCCGAACGCGAACTGATCGCTCGCCGGTCCGACGGTCGCGCCGGTCCACTGCTCCGGCGCCATGTACGCCGGCGTGCCGAGGACGGCGCCGGTTTGCGTGCGGGTGCTCGGCGGGCCGGAGATCGCGCCGGTCGCCGCCATCGGATCGACCTCGTCGGTCGTCGCGCGCGACAGCCCGAAGTCGGTGACCACGACCTTGCCGTGGTGGCTGCGCAGCACGTTGGTCGGCTTGAAGTCGCGATGGACGAGCCCGGCGTCGTGCGCGGCGGCGAGGCCGCGGCCGGCGGCGATGAACGCCGCGACGATCTCGCGCCAGCGCGGCTTGGCCGTGGCGATCCAGTCCTTGAGCGTGACGCCGTCGACGAGCTCCATCGTCACGAAGTCCTCGCCGTCGGCGGTGCCGACGTCGAACACGGTGATGACGTTTGGATGCGACAGCTTCGCCATCGCGCGCGCTTCGCGGAGCAGCCGCGCGCGCGCGTCGGCGCTGCTCGCGTGGAGGAGCTTGACCGCGACGCGCCGTTCGAGATCCGGATCGAACGCGGCGTGGACGACGCCCATCCCGCCGGTGCCGAGCACGCGCTCGAGCCGCAGCCGGCCGAGCGTCAGGGTCGCGCGCGGCGGGTTGGCGTCGCCGCCGCCTGCCGTCGTCGTGCGTCCGAGCCCGTCCTCGGTGGAGGGCGCCGCTGCCGCGGTTTCGGCGAGCTCGTCATCGGACGGTGGCACGGGTTCACCGTATATCAGGCTCCTGCGATCTCGCGATCTCGCGGCAACTCGATCAGCCGGCGGCGGCAGGTTGATTCGCCACGTCATCGCAGCCAAGCAACCGGAATTGCGAGCCAAGATCCGCGTGCGACGAGTGCTAGAACCGGACCGAGACGCCGGCGCCGCGCGGGCCGACGACCGGCGTGACGGCCGGGGCGCGGGGCGGGGCCGGCTCGTCGCCGCGGCCGATCGTGAACAGGACGGCGACGCCGACCGCCGCGGCGCCCGCCAGGCCGAACGCCGCCCACGACAGGTGCTGGTAGCGCCGGCCCTCGTCGACGAGGTCGTCGTAGCGCTTGCGGGTCTGGGCGTCGAACATCGGCGCCTGGCCGGCGAACCCGGCGTAGAGGTCGCGCACGTCGTTCTCCGACGAGCTCGCCGCGTAGGCCAGGACGCCGCCCAGGCTGACCAGGGCGATCGCGCCGCCGCCCATCAGCCAGGCGATCTTCTGGCGCGTCGGCGGGATCAGCGCCGCCGCGGCGGAGCCGCTGCCCGCCGCGGGCGTGGCGCCGGCGGGGCCTTCCGGGGCCGCGGCGCTGCCCTCGGCGCCCGTCGCGCCGGCGGACGCCGTCGCACCGCCGGCGCCGCCGGGGCTGGCGCCGGACGCCGAGCCGCCTGCGTTCGCGGCCGCCGAGCCACCGCGCGCGGGCTCGGCCGGCCTCTGGTCCTTGCCCGTCGCGCTGGCGATGGCGGTGTCCGCACCCGCAGCCGGTCCGGCGGCGGCGCCACCGGCGGGACTGCTCGCGTCGCCGGGGCCTGGCGCCACGCCCCTGGTGCCGGCGCTGCCGCTGCCGGCCGGATCGCCGCCGCACGCCGCGATCCGCTCCCGGGTCAGCGCGGTGAACTGCTCGGTCGGCTTGCCGTCGCGCAGGTAGCGCGCGTAGTGGAGGAGGGCCACGTCGCACTTGCCGGCGCGCTCGCTGGCGCGCCCGATCTTGTAGAACAGGGCCGGGTCGGCGCTCAGCTCGTAGGCGGCGCCATAGTCGCGGGCGGCATCGTTGTAGCGGCCGGCCTGCATCGCGGCCTCGGCCGAGCGGTACAGCTCTCGGGCGCGCGCGAGGTCGGGCGCCGGCTCGGCCCGGCCGATCGGGGAGCCGATCGCGCCGCCGAGGGCAACAGCAACCGCCGCACCGAGGGCAACCCTGCGGACCACCGCGCCGTGCCGCACCACGCGCGGCGGGTGAGGCGGAGGATTGCGCCGGGCCATGCAGCGAGCGTACCGCAACTGCGCTATACCGCCCGCCGGACGTCATGGCGAAGATCGATCTGGTTCGCAACCTCGGTGTGGTGGCTCACATCGATGCCGGCAAGACCACGGTGTCGGAGCGGTTCCTGTTCCACGCCGGCAAGATCCACAAGGTCGGCGAGGTCCACGACGGCGAGACCGAGATGGACTGGATGGACCAGGAGCGCGAGCGCGGGATCACGATCACGGCCGCGGCGACCACGTTCGAGTGGAAGAAGCACGAGATCCACCTGATCGACACCCCGGGCCACGTCGACTTCACGATCGAGGTCGAGCGCTCGCTGCGCGTGCTCGACGGCGCGGTCGTGGTGTTCTGCGGCGTGGCCGGCGTCCAGCCCCAGTCCGAGACGGTGTGGCACCAGGCCGACAAGTTCAAGGTGCCGCGGCTGGCGTTCATCAACAAGCTCGACCGGATCGGCGCGTCGTTCCCCGCGGTGGTCGCCGACATCCGCGAGCGGCTCGGCGCCAACGCCGTCCCGATCCAGCTGCCGATCGGCAGCGAGGACGCGTTCTCCGGCGCGATCGACCTGGTGCGGATGAAGGCGATCATGTTCAGCGGCGACGTCACCGACACGCCGGACGTGGTCGACATCCCGGGCGAGCTCGCCGCGGTCGCCGCCGACGCGCGCGACGCGATGATCCAGTCGCTGGCCGACCTCGACGACGGGATCGCGGTCAAGTACCTGGACGGCCAGGACCTGACGGCGGCCGAGCTCGACGCCGCGATCCGCAAGGCGACGATCGCGGTCAAGATGGTGCCGGTGCTCGGCGGCACGGCGCTGCGCAACAAGGGCATCCACCCGCTGCTCGACGCGGTGATCGCGTACCTGCCATCGCCCGCCGACGTGCCGCCGGTCAGCGGGGTCGATCCGCGGACGCTCGGCTCCGAGAAGGGCCCCGAGAAGCTGACCCGCGCGCCGCGCAACAACGAGCCGTTCTCGGCGCTGGCGTTCAAGATCGCGATGGACGAGGGCCGCAAGGTCGTGTTCCTGCGGATCTTCTCGGGCGTGCTGGAGGCCGGGGCCGAGATCCTGAACGCGCGGACCCACCGCAAGGAGCGGGTCGCGCGGCTGTTCCGGATCCACGCCAACAAGCGCGAGCGGCTCGACAAGGCGGTCGCCGGCGAGATCGTCGCGGCCGCCGGGCTCAAGGACGCGACCACCGGCGACACGGTGTGCGATCCCAAGGCGCCGATCCTGCTCGAGCGGATCGATACCTACGAGCCGGTGATCTCGCAGGCGATCGAGGCCGACAACGCGGCGGCCAAGGAGCGCCTCGACTTCGCGCTGGCCAAGATGGCCGACGAGGATCCGACGTTCCGGGTCCGCGAGGACGCCGACACCGGCCAGACCCTGATCAGCGGGATGGGCGAGCTCCACCTCGAGATCATCGTCGACCGGATGAAGCGCGAGTACGGCGTGCAGGCGCGCGCCGGCAAGCCCCAGGTCGTGTACCGCGAGACCGTGCTGGGCGAGGGCGAGGGCCACGCGGTGTTCGAGCGGTCGATCTCGACCTCCGGCAAGGACCAGTCGATCTACGGCGAGGCGACGTGCAAGGTGCGCGGCCGGCCGCGCGGCAGCGGCATGGACATCAAGCGCGCGCTGCCCGCCGGGGCGCTGCTGTCCGACACGGTCGTCCAGGCCGCGATGCAGGGCCTGCGCGACGCGGCGTCGAGCGGCCCCGACGGCTATCCGCTCGAGGACGTCGAGGTCACGCTGCTCGCCCTGACGCTGCGCGAGGGCGCCAACGGCGAGATCGGCAGCCGCGCCGCCGCGGCCGAGGCGTTCCGCCAGGCGGTCCAGGCGGCCAGCCCGTCGCGGCTCGAGCCGATCATGGCGGTCGAGGTCACGGTCGACGACGAGTTCCTCGGCGCGGTGATCGGCGATCTCAACCAGCGGCGCGGTCAGGTCCAGGACGTCGGCTCGCGCGGCGTCAAGCGGCTGGTCGCGGCGCGGGTCGCGCTGCGCAACATGTTCGGCTACTCCACCCGGCTGCGCAGCCTGACCGAGGGCCGCGCGACGTTCACGATGATGTTCCACGCCTACGACACGCTGCAGGCCTAGCGGGCTAGCGCGATCTCGCCTGGGGCGCCGCGCAGCTCCACACCCCGTCGGTCGCGACGTCGGTCAGCGTGCAGCTGAACTGCGGCCCGACGCAGCCGGTGACCGTGGGGTGAAAGCGCAGCACGAGCGGCAGGACGAGCGCTCCGGTCGCGGTCTGGAGCCGGATCGCCCCGAGGTCGACCGGGTCGCTCGCGGTGCGCGTCCCGGCCTTCCAGGTGATCGAGAAGTTGCACGGCTTCCTCGGGCTCGACAGCTCCATCACCGCCCCGCCGAAGCTCGCGCTCGAGCCAGAGCCGAGCAGCGAGCTCGACGCGATCGTCGGGGTGCCGCAGGGTTCGTCCGGCGCGAAGTGAGCGTCGAGCGGGATCATCGCCGTGTCCTGGCCCGGCCCGGGGCAGACCGTGAGCGGCGCGACCTGGGTCGCAACCGAGCAGTCGATGAACGGCACCGCCAGCGGCAGGGTCCGGACCTGGTCCTGCCAGCACGTGCCGCCGATCCCGTCGGTGCAGGCGCAGAACCGGTCGGGGACGCAGATCGTGGCGTCGTGCTGCGGTCCGCACGTGCCGGTGCGGGTCGCGCTGCCGTCGGTGCAGGCGCGGCTGCCGAGCACGCACGCCGCGGGCTGCGCAGCGAAGCAATCCGGCCGCGACGCCGTGCCCGGCATCGTCATGCCGAGGTACGCCGCCGGGTCGCAATCTGCGTCGACGAAGTCATCGCAGTCCGGGTCCTGGCCCGGCACCACGAAGCTGCGGGTCGCCGCGCCGCCCTCCCAGTGCTCGGCGACCACGCACGAGCTCGGCGGCGTGGCCTTGCGCCAGACCTGCACGCGATCCTCGACGGCGGTCTTCGCCGGGGCGGTCGCCTGCACCGCGCCGGCCGGCACGAGCGCGGTCGCGAGCACCCGCGCATTGCCACCGGGGACCGTGACGTCGTGCAGCGTGGCGACGCCGACCGGGTGATCGCCCTGGGTCAGGCCGACCGCGATCACGATCGGAAGGGTGGTGGTGGCGCCGGAGCGGAGCTGGAACGTCGCGCGCGAGCCGGTGACCGCGACCGTGTCGACCGCGAGATCGTCGCGGAACCAGATCGAGCCGCGCAGCGGCGCCGAGCCCGCCGGCGGTGGACCGAGCGCCTTGCAGTCGATCTCCGCCGGGTTATCGCTCGCCTCGCACGCGGTCTTGCCCAGGAACAGCTCGACCGACGTCGCGCCGGTGCCCGCGACGTCGACCTCGATCGCGAGGCCGCGATCCGAGAAGCACCCCGCCGTCCCCGCGGCGGCGATGGCAAGCATGGCGAGCCGGGCAGCGCCCCCCGTGGGATCACCCTCCGCGCGCCGGGCGGTCGAGCCGGTTGCCATCGCGACCAGGATACCGCCGGGCGTCGGGCCGTTCCAGGGGGTGTCCCTTTCAGGGCCACCCCCTGGTCATTGTCTTCCGTCCGTTCCTCGCTGCGCTGTTCCACCGAGACGCGCCTCTGGCGCGCCTCGTCGGGCTTCGCTCGGCCCGGACTGGGGGTGTCCCTTTCAGGGCCACCCCCCTGGTCATTGTCTTCCGTCCGTTCCTCGCTGCGCTGTTCCACCGAGACGCGCCTCTGGCGCGCCTC
>JBGQCL010000134.1:0-25023 GCA_041495365.1 Kofleriaceae bacterium
AGCTGACCGGGTTGTTGATCTCGTGCGCCACGCCGGCGACCAGCCGGCCGAGGGCCGCCATCTTCTCCGACTGGACGAGCTGCCCCTCGGCCGTCTTCAGCTCGCCGTAGGCGTCGGCCAGCTCGCGGTTGGTCGCCTCGAGCTGCGCGGCGCGCTCGGCGGCGTGCGACTCCAGGCGATCCCACTGCTCGAGGTTGGCGATCGCGACCTCGGCCGCGCCGGCGAGGGCGTCGAGCAGCCGGACCTCGTCGTCGGACGCGCGGTGCGGCGCGGCCCAGTAGGCGCCGAGCGCGCCGATCGGGTCGGCCCGGCGGATCGGCACCATCACCAGGCCGCGGACGAAGCGGTCGTGGGCGCCGGCGGGGAACCGCTCGTCGGCGCGGGCGTCGTCGAGCGCGACGGTCTCGCCGCGGCGGATCACCCACCCGGCGATGCCGGTGTCGAGCGCGAACCGCTCGCCCTTCCACAGCGGGGCGATCGCGTCCTCCTCGGCATGGTGGCCGCGGTCGCCGTCGCGCAGCGCGATGCTGGCGCCGTCCGCGCCGATCAGCGCACGCGCGGCGCGCGCCACGGTCGCCAGGATCGTCGGCAGGTCGTGCGTCGCCGACAGCTGCTGCACGATCTGGACGAGCTGCTCCAGGCCGCGGACGTAGGCGAGGCGGTCATCGATCACGCTGCCGAAACACTCGACCGCGCCGCCGGCCGCGGTGAGCGTGTCCGGGGGTAGCGGCCGGGAATGAGCCCGCCCATCGCCGGGCGGTGCGTGGTTCGATGTGGTCGGCTGTGAGCGCGCCGGGCGCGGTCAGTACTGTCCGTAGCGCGCCTTGACCGACGCGAACAGCCTGGCCGAGTCGAAGCCGACGCCGTCCTTGAACACGACCTCGACGTTCTCGATGTCGGAGATCCGGGTGGCGGGGTCGCCCTGGACGACGACAGGTCGGCGTTCTTGCCGACCGCGACGCTGCCGATGTGGTCGTCGCGGCCGAGGTACCTCGCGCCGTTGAGCGTGCCGATCTGGATCGCCTCGACCGGCGAGAACCCGGCCTCGACCAGCAGCTCGATCTCGCGCTGGTCGCCGAACCCGGGGAGGACGCCGCCGTTGCCGGTCGGATCGGGCCCGGCGATCAGCAGGCCGCCGGCGGCGACGAACGCGCGCTCGAGCGCCATCGTGTGGTTCAGCGCCTCGAGCGCGTCGAACGGGCGGGGCGGCAGCGAGGCCGGGGGGTTGCGGGCGTAGAGATAGGCCTGACGGGCCTCGGGCGTCATCGTGTCGAGCAGCTGCTGGCGCAGCGGCGGCCGGCCGGGCGCGCCGCTCTCGAACACCGGCAGGGTCGAGGTGATCGCGACGCGGTGCTTGACCAGCTTGGCGATCAGCGCCCTGGCCTCGGGGCTGTCCGGCGTCATCTTCATCAGCGTTGGCAGGCCGACGGTCGGCGGGCAGACGTCGGGCTGCTTGCCCGGATCGAGCTGGGTGTTGACGTAGAACCCGTGCTCGAGGTCGTCGATGCCGAGCTCGGCGGCCTCGTCGTAGCTCACCGAGCACAGGTGGCCGGTGACCTTGATGCCGCGCTTGTGCGCCGCCTCGATCGCCGCCTTGAGCTCGGCGCGCGTGACGTGCATGTAGGCCTTGAACGACGTCGCGCCGCGGTCGGCCCAGTAGTTGACGAACTGCCGGGCCTCCTCGGGGCTGCTCAGCTGGTGCATCGGGACGAACGGGCTGTTCGCACCCTCGAGGTACGGGCCGGTGACGTCGAGGTGCGGGCCGATCAGCTTGCCGGCGTCGATCTCCTTCTTGAGGTTGAGGTCGGCGTACGGCTCGACGCTGCCGGTGGTGCGCGCGGTGGTGACGCCGGCGGCGAGGTAGAGCCGGGACGACGAGAACATCATCTCGGGCACGATGATCGGCTGCTCCCAGCTCCAGTCCTGGTCGTAGTTGGGGCGCGCGATGTAGAACAGGTGGTCGTGCATGCCGACGAGGCCGGGCATCACCGACCGGCCGCGGCCGTCGACCACGGTCGTGCCGCCGGCAGGCGCGACGTCGGCGCCGGCGTCGATCGCGGCGATCTTGCCGTGCTCGATCACGACGTTCCGGTCGTCGACCGGCGCGTGGCCGGTGCCATCGATCACGCGGATGTGCGCGAGCACGACCCGGGGCGTCGCCACCCGGACGTAGGTCTGGATCGACTGGGGGCCCGGGCGCTTCGGCGGGGCGGCCGGCGCGGCGGGGACCGGCGCAGGCGCCGGGGCCGGGGCGGGCGCGGCCGCGACCGGTGCCGGCGCGGGTGGCTGCGCAGGCTGCGCCGGTGGCGCGGCGGGTGCGCAGGCGATCACGAGCGACAGGGCGGCGGCGCGGGGCAGGAGCGACATTGCCGGCATCTTCACGCGCGGCGCCTGGATTACCTACCGCCAGCCGGGAAAACTGCGTCCCGGCCGCAGCCACGTGGCCGAGTCGGTGTGCGGCAACGGCATCAGAGAGGCTGGTGAGGCTTGCGATGACGACAACAACAACAGCTTCGACCGGTGCTCGCCCGATTGCCAGCACGCCTGTCAGTCAGGTACGCTCTGGTGTGATTGTACGGTGGAGCACTGCACGACATCGGCCCAGTGCAACCACGAATGTTCATTGTAGGGCAGCGGTGAGTTCCGGGAATTCTGACGGATGGATTCCGGAAACGACCAGCTTGCCCCGATCAGCTGAGCGCCCGGTCCGGGCCACGGCGATCATCGCCGCGTGACACCAAGCCACGATGAACCGCGGCACGATCGCGGTCGCGATTCATCCTGGCTTCACG
The DNA here is from genome assembly GCA_041495365.1 of Kofleriaceae bacterium. Lineage (GTDB taxonomy): Bacteria > Myxococcota_A > Polyangia > Haliangiales > Haliangiaceae > JABFXX01. The sequence continues at coordinate 2,793 of JBGQCL010000134.1, forward strand.
TTGTGTCGGACACACTGCGCGCATGCAACCCATGGTCATCGTCGTCGCGGCGAGGCGTGCGTGCGCGAGAAGTCTCGTCCTCGGCTGTGCCGCGGCCGTGCTCGGCCTCGGCTGTGGTTCACCGCAACCCACCCCCACGACCAGCCCCACCGGCGCGGCACCCGCGGCCGCCGCTTCCCCCGAGCGAGCGCCCGTGCCGGCGAGGGCGACCGCGCTCGCCTTGCCGGGAGGGGGCCCCGACGGCGTCGCGATGGACTACCTGCTCTACAACCCGCGCACCAACACCGTCTGGGTGCCGGCCGGCAACACCGGCGTCGTCGACGTGATCGACGTCGCGACCAGCAAGGTGACCCGCGTCGAGGGCTTTGCGACCCGGGAGGTCGAGCGCCGTGGCGTCAAGCGCCTGATCGGCCCCAGCGCGGCGGCGCTCGGCGACACCGGTACGGTCTACGTCGGCAACCGCGGCGACTCGAGCGTGTGTGCGGTCGACGAGACGAAGCTCACCAGGGGTGCGTGCGCCACGCTCGACAACAGCCCCGATGGCATCGCCTACGTCTCCAGGACGCACGAGGTCTGGGTCACCACGCCCCGCGACAAGTCGATCCGCGTGCTCGATGGCGCCACGCTGGCGCAGAAGGCCAAGATCGAGTTCGAGGGCGGCCCCGAGGGCTTCGCCGCGGACAACACGCGCGGCCGGTTCTACACCAACCTCGAGGACAAGGACGTGACGCTCGCGATCGACCTCGCGACGCGGAAGACGGTCGCGACCTGGAAACCGGCCTGCGGCGAGGACGGCCCGCGAGGCCTGCGCCTGGCCGAGACCGAGGGCATCCTGCTCGTCGCCTGTACCGGCAAGGTGGTCAGCCTCGACGTCGCGCACGACGGCGCCGCGGTCGGCTCGCTCGATACCGGCGAGGGCGTCGACGACTTCGACTACAGCGCGGCGGACCACCGGGTCTACGTCGGTGCTGCCAGGGCCGCCAGGCTCACGGTCGCCACGCTCGACGCGCGCGGCGGGCTGACCCAGATCGCGTCGGTGCCGACCAAGGCAGGCGCCCGCAACGGCGTGGTCAGCCGCGATGGCCATGTCTACCTGGCAAACTCCAAGGATTCCGAGCTCGTCGTCGTCGGACCGTGACCACGTGTGCTCGCGCCGGTGGCGTCCCGGTCGGGAGCTCGCCGGGCGTCGCGGCGCTGGTGACTGCATCCTGCGAGCAGCAGCGTCATCCACCGCGGGACGCGTCGTTCGCGCGGACCTGCCCGACGGTGGATGACGTCCTGGGTTTGCGCTTGGCGCGCGGCCCGGCGACGCCGACCACAAATCCACGGGGTTACAATCGTGCGGAGTGGGAGCGATCCGGTGAGCGCTCACCCCACGCAGCTCGCGGGAGGGACGCCGGCGCTGTGGCATGTCGCGTGCTCTTGGGTCGGATCGTCAAATACACAAAAGGAGCACAGAAATGACCACGACGATTCAGCTCGAGCACATCCAGGGCAACCAGCACTCCAGCGCCACCGTCGGCTTCGCCATCGCCGGCATTCCCGGCGGGCACCTCGAGCCGATCGATTTCTCCCTGCTGTCCGATATCACCGGCGGCAAGGGGCCGAACTTCCTCCAGCGATGGGGACAGAACATGCAGTCGGGAGGGGAGTACGCCATGGCGGCGGGTGCGGTGGGCACGGTCGTTCCCGGTCTCGGTGAGACCGGCATTCCCGAGGGCGTGGCCGCAGGCGGCGGCGCGGCGTGGCTCATCGGCAAGGGCGCGGAGAAGCTCGGCGGCCTGTTCTGAGGCGCAGGCTCTCGAGCCGCGTCGGTGGTGGACGGCGGCGCGGTGGATTGCGGTCTCCTTCACAGTCGGGATCAGCGGCTCGTGTTCGCGGCGACCGGGCTCGTTCCGCACCACAGCGCCATGTTCCCCTCCTCGTGACGTAGCTGGACGTCGACGAAGCCTGCGCGCTCGAGGGCGAGCGGCTGGTCGGCGCGCGCAGGTGCGAGTGCCGGCAGCTTCGTCTCAGGAGTCAGGTAGTGATCGGCGTAGAGCAGCACGCCGCCGGGGGAGACCACCGTGCGTGCGCGCTCGAGCAGCGGCACCAGGTGGCGCTTGTGACGTGTCTCGTGCGCGGCCTGCAACGTGACGATCGCATCGAACGCGCCGAGGTCGCCAGGCCAGGCGGGCTCGCGAAAGTCGCGCGTCACGAACGTCACCCGGCTCGCGAGCTCACCGAGATGCTCGGCGGCGATCTCGTGCATGGCGGGCGAGAAGTCGATCGCGACATAGCTGTACACGTCGCAGTGGACGAGGATCTCGCGGGCGAGCTGGCCCGGGCCGGAGCCGAGCTCGAGGATGCGGAGCTTCGGGCGCGAGGCCAGCGCAGCGCAGAACGCGGCGAAGAACGATCGCCGCTTGCCAGTGATTGGGAGAACCCGTGGTGTTGTTGATGTTACCGCTATCGACCGGGTTGGCGGTGTTCGGCACGGTCAGCCCACGGCGAGCCGCGTGTACGCGCTCTCCTGGGGCTCTATGTCCTGCGGGCTCATGGCCCGCCCGTCCGCCCGGCCGGGCTATGCTGCGCGCCGTGTCGACCGCCGCGCTCGATGAGTTGCTCGCCCGGGACTCCGGGTCGATCCCCGACCTGGTCCGCCGCCACGCGATCGAGCGGCCGGGTCACACCGCGCTGATCGCCGGCACTGACCGGCTCGACTTCGCCGGGCTCGACGCGCTGGTCAACCGGGTGGCGGCGGCGCTGCAGCGCGACGGGGTCGGGCCGGGCGGCGCGGTGGCGATCGCGGCGGCCGCGTCGATCCCGTACGTCGCGACCTACCTGGGCACGGTGCGCGCCGGGGCCAAGATCGCGCCGCTTCAGCCCAGCGTGACCCCGGACAGCCTCACCGCGATGATCGGCGACGCCGGGGCCAGCCACGTGTTCCTCGACGCCGCGGTCGGCCGCGCGCTCGCCACCGCGAGCCGGACGGTCACCGCGACCCGGATCGCCCTCGACGAATCTGACGCCGGCCAGGCGTTCGCGGCGTGGCTGGCTCCCGAGGGCGCCGTCCCGCGGCCGGTCGCGCTCGATCCGGAGGCGCCGTTCAACCTCATCTACTCGTCGGGCACGACCGGCACGCCCAAGGGCATCGTGCACTCGCACCGCATGCGCTGGGCCCACATCCGCCGCGGCGGGATGTTCGGCTACGGCCCCGACGCGATCACCCTGGTGTCGACGCCGCCGTACTCGAACACCACGCTGGTCAGCCTGCTGCCGAGCGTGGCGCTCGGCGGGACCACCGTGCTCATGGCGCGGTTCGATGTCGTCGAGTTCCTGCGCCTGGCCGAGCGCCACCGCGTCACCCACGCGATGCTGGTGCCGGTGCAGTACGACCGGATCCTGCGCCACGAGGCGTTCGATCGCACCGACCGGTCGAGCTTCCGCATGAAGTTCTGCACCAGCGCGCCGTTCCCGGTGGCGCTCAAGGCCGAGGTGCTGCGGCGCTGGCCGGGCGGGCTGGTCGAGTACTTCGGGATGACCGAGGGCGGCGGGACCTGCATCCTGGTCGCGCACCAGTTCCCGGACAAGCTGCACACCGTCGGCCGGCCGTCCGAGGGCCACGACATCCGCATCCTCGACGATGCCGGCCGCGAGCTGCCGCCCGGCGAGGTCGGTGAGATCGTCGGGCACTCGCCGCTGTCGATGATGATCGGCTATCACGGCCGGCCGGCCGAGACCGCCGCGGTCGAGTGGCGCGACGCGGCCGGCAAGCGGTTCATCCGCACCGGCGACCTCGGCCGGTTCGACGCCGACGGGTTCCTGACCATCGTCGGCCGCAAGAAGGACGTCATCATCTCGGGCGGCTTCAACATCTACCCGGTCGACCTCGAGGCCGCGCTGACCGCGCACGCCGCGGTCGCCGAGGCGGCGGTGGTCGGCGTGCCGTCGGCGCGGTGGGGCGAGACCCCGGTCGGCTTCGTCGTGCTCGCGCCCGGCGCGGCCGCCGACCCCGAGGCGCTGCGGGCGTTTGCCAATGCCCGGCTGGGCAGCACGCAGCGGCTCGCCGCCGTCGAGGTCGTGCCGGCGCTGCCGCGCAGCCCGATCGGCAAGGTGCTCAAGCGCGAGCTGCGCGACGGCTATGCCGGACCGGCGCGCGGCTGACCGCGGCGTCGTGCCGGCCCGCCGGCCCGCCGGCCCGCCGGCCCCCGGCGGGGCCATGTAAGCTCGCGTACTCCCATCAGGCGGACACGCAAAACGCATCACCGCGCGGTTCGGTTCGTTTGGGTGTGGCTCCGCGCCCCGAGGACGTGCTTATGCTCTCCCGGCGATGTCCAACTTATGGAAACGCAAGTCCCTCGACACCCTGCTCACCGACACCAGCGATGACAGCCACGCACTGAGGAAGACGCTGGGACCGATGTCCCTGATCGCCCTCGGCATCGGGGCGATCATCGGCGCCGGCCTGTTCGTGCGCACCGCCAACGCCGCGGCCTTCCGCGCCGGCCCGTCGGTGACGCTCGGCTTCATCCTCGCCGGCATCGGCTGTGCCTTCGCCGGCCTGTGCTACGCCGAGTTCGCGTCGATGATCCCGATCGCCGGCAGCGCGTACACCTACTCGTACGCGACGATGGGCGAGCTGATGGCGTGGATCATCGGCTGGGACCTCGTGCTCGAGTACGGCATCGGCGCCGCCACCGTGGCGATCGCGTGGAGCGAATACCTCAACAAGCTGCTCGAGTACCTGCCCGGCAGCCACACCATCCCGTTCCAGTGGTGCCACTCACCGCTCGAGTCGCTCAAGGACGCCAGCGGCGCCGTGGTCGCGCACGGCATCATGAACATCCCCGCGCTGTTCATCGTGCTGATGCTGAGCCTGCTGCTGATCCGCGGCATGAAGGAGTCGGCGTTCGTCAACAGCCTGATCGTGATCACCAAGGTCGCGATCGTGATCCTGATCATCGTGCTCGGCTGGAGCTTCATCGATCCGGCCAACCACACGCCGTACATCCCGGCCGCGTCCGAGGTGGTTGACAACCAGGGCGTCACGCACGCGTTCGGTGGGTTCTGGGGCATCGTCGGCGCCGCCGGCGTCGTGTTCTTCGCGTACATCGGGTTCGACGCGGTGTCGACCGCCGCGCAGGAGACCATCAACCCCAAGCGCGACATGCCGATCGGCATCCTCGGGTCACTGGCGATCTGCACCGTGCTGTACATCCTGTTCGCCCACGTGCTGACCGGGATCGCCACCGTGGACGACTTCCGACACCAGGGCCGAGAGGCCTCGGTCGCCTACGCGATCACCCAGCACATGCCGGGGTACGCCTGGCTCGCCAAGCTGGTCACGGTCGCGATCCTCGCCGGCTTCTCGTCGGTGATCCTGGTCATGCTGATGGGCCAGTCGCGCGTGTTCTTCTCGATGAGCCGCGACGGCCTGGTGCCCAAGGTGTTCAGCGAGGTCCACCCCAAGTACCGCACGCCGTGGAAGTCGAACCTGCTGTTCTTCGTGTTCGTCGGCGCGTTCGCGGCATTCCTGCCCGAGGACGTCGTCGGTGAGATGACGTCGATCGGCACGCTGTTCGCGTTCGTCCTGGTGTGCGCCGGCGTGTGGATCCTGCGGGTCCGCAATCCCGATGCGCCGCGCCAGTTCAAGACGCCGATGGTCCCGGTGGTGCCGATCCTCGGCATCGCGGCCAACATGCTGATGATCTTCGGCCTGGGCTGGACCAACTGGCTGCGGCTCGGGGTGTGGCTGGCGATCGGCCTGGTGATCTACTTCGCCTACGGCCAGTACCACTCCAAGCTGCGCAAGGCCTGAGCGGCCATCGCGCGCCGCTTGCGCGGCGGCGCTACGGGGCGCCGTGCCAGCCCGCCGCGAGCATGAGGGTCGCGTGCCGGGCGTCGTGCTGCGGTCCGAGCAGGCTGGCCCAGCCGCCCTCCACGCCGAGGTCGACGTGGTCGGTCGCGCGCGTGGCGACGTCCAGCGCGAACGGGAAGTGGCCGCCGTCGCGGATGACCACCAGATCGGATTCGAAGCCGCCGCGCAGCGCGATCATCCATCCGGCCGCGGGCTGGACCGCGAACCACACCGGGAGGTTGATCGCGAAGCGGTTGCCGAGCGGGGCGTTGGCGAGCGGCACGCGCAGGTACGGATCGCCGGCGATCGCGAACCGGCCGCGCGTCCAGCGCAGCAGCGCGCCGAGCGTCACCGCCGGCTTGAGCGGGTCGGTATCGCGGATCACCGCGCGCAGGCGAGGCGCCAGGGCGAATTGCCCCTGGAGTGCGCTGTACCGCACGTCGATGCCGCTGCCCTTGTAGCGGTGGGCGCACGTCGCGCTGCTCGGCCGCACGCAGAACGATCCGCTGGTGGCGATCTGATCTAGGCTAGCGTCACTGTGAACGAGGCCGAGGGTCAGGCGCGGCAGGACACCCCACCACGCGTCCGGAGACAGCGCCGTCGGTTCGGCGATCTGACGCTGCTGGAGGTTGATCGCCAGCGTGAGCCGCGCGTCGACGGTGCCGGGCTCGAGCACCAGCGGGCGGGTGATGATGTCGTCGGGGCTCGCGGCGGGCTGGGCCTGCGCCGAGGGCGCATCGAGCGCGGTCGTCAACAAGAGACTCGCGACCCCGAGTGCCGCGACCGCCGGCGAGGCATCCACGCGGCGACCCTAGCACGCCGGTTCGCGGTGATCGCGATCGTCAACGTGATGATGGCGGGCTGCCAGTCCCAGCTCGACGACATCGATGGTGTGTTCTACAACGGCGACCACCGCCTGGTGCACTGCGCGGTGAACCTCGATACCAGCGCACGGACCAGCCTCGACAGCGTCGACTCGGCGCTCGATCGGGCGCGCGACCGCGGCGAGGTCGCCGAGCTCTACGCCCACCACCCCGGCGTCACCGTCCCGCTCGCCAAGCTCGAGCACGTGCTGGCCGGCGCGCGCGATCGCGGCCTGGCGTTCTTCACGTACTCCGACTTCGTGCACGATCGCCCGGTGGTGCCCGGCCTGGCGCTGTCGTTCGACGACACCTCGGTCGACGCGTGGTTCGCGCTGCGCCCGCTGCTCGACCAGTACGGCGCCAAGATCACGTTCTTCGTCAGCCGCTACCCGGCCATCGGCCCGGCCCAGCGCGCCGAGCTCCGGCAGCTGTCCGCCGAGGGTCACGCGGTCGAGCCCCACACGGTGAACCACCTGCGCGCGCCGGACTACGTCGAGGAGCACGGCCTCGACGCCTACCTGCACGACGAGGTCGATCCGTCGTTCGAGATGCTGCGCGCCGACGGCTTCGTCGCCGACGCGTTCGCCTACCCGTTCGGCGCGCGGACCGAGCAGATCGACCACGGGATCGGCAAGCGGGTCTCGGTGCTGCGCTCGGTCGCGTTCACCTACGGGTTCGTCGGGGATCCCTGCCCGAACTGACCGCCACCGGCGCGGTCGCAGCATGGCGCACAGCGGCGCCGCGTCCGGCGGCTGGTCCGGCGGCGGCACCGGCCGCGGTAGCGGTGTGTGATCGAGGCAACGCGCCGCGCCGCCGGCGTTTGACCCGGCGCGGTCCGGCGGGTCCGATGGCCGTGATAGCCTGGACGGCCATGAGGTGCGCCATCGCGGGGCTGGCCCTCGCGGCGCTGGCCGCGTGCCATCCCGAGGCCGGCCGCGACACGCTGGTCGCGCTCCGCCGCGCGTGCGCCGAGGCCGAGTACTGGGACGGTGCGGCGTGCCGGCCGCGCGGGGATGGCGCCGCCCGGGTCGCCGCCGGCAAGCAGGCGCTCACCCGGCTCGACCTCGACGTCGCGCGCCAGGCGCTCGACGCCGCCGAGCGCGGCGGCCCGCTCGATCACGACGCGAACGTCACGCTGTGGGAGCAGCGCGGGATCGCCGCGGCGTACGTCGACGACGAGCGCGCGGCCAGCGCGGCGTTCGACATGATGCTCGCGCTCGACCCCGGCCACTTCCTGAGCTACACGCTGTCGCCCCGGGCGACGTTCGTGTTCGAGAAGGTGCGCAACGCGAGCAAGGCGCGCGGCGCGCCGGTGCTCGACGTCAACTGGCCGCACGGCCAGCGGGTCGGCGAGCCGGTGCCGCTCGACCTCGAGGTCGTCGCCGATCCCAAGCAGTTCCTGCACCGCGCGACGGTGTTCGTCCGGACCCGCGGGGAGGCCGGCTGGCGCGCGGCCGACATCGCGCTGGCCCGCACCACCGATCGCCGGATCCTGCTGCCGCCGATCGCGGCCGCGGGGCCGGTGTCGCTCGAGCTCTACCTGCGCGCCTACGACGACCGCGGCAACGAGGTGCTGACCTGGGCCGACCCGGCGCGGCCGCGCGAGATCCCGCTGCGCTACGATCCGCCGACGCCGTGGTACCGGCGCGGCTGGTTCTACATCGCGGCCGGCACCGCGCTCGCCGCGACGGTCGGCGTCACCGTCTACGAGCTCACGATCGCGCCGCCCGCCAAGGTCACCGGCGGCGTGTCGGTCCATTGATCCCAGCGCTCGATCCGGCGCTCGATCTGGCGCTCGATCTAGCGCTCGTTCCGGCGGCCGGGGCTCCACTCGACCAGCTTGTCGGTGCGGGTCTCGAGGAACCGGGCGAGCCGGTGGTAGTCGCCGCCGGCGGGCATGAACCGGACCTCGGTCTTGAGGGTCTGCGGGTTGACCAGCTCCTTGAACGGCACGTAGCGCAGATCGAGCTGGCCCTGGATGCTGACCATGTGGCCGTCGAGGTTCTCCTCGACCAGCGCGCGGTAGGCGCCGATGCCGAGCTGGCTGCCGAGCATGACGTCGAACGCGTGCGGCGGCGCGCAGCGCGACTCGTAGCCGAGCTGCAGCCCGGTCGCCTTCTTCTTGCGCCCGGTCTTGGCCTCGTAGCGCTTCATCACCCGCTGGGCGACCAGCTTGCCGAGGTCGATCCGGCCGAGCGACAGGTGGCCGTGCTCGTCGCGCGGCAGGTCCTTAATCTGGGACGCGGGCAGCATCTCGGCGAGGCCCTCCGCGAGCACGACCGTGCCGTAGTGCTTGCCGCGGCGCTCGCGCGTGATGATGAGGTCGACGATGCGCTCGACCAGCGCGTCGAGCGACAGCCGGGGCTCGCTGTCCTCGGCCTCGGCCATCGTGAGCGGCCCGGTGACGTCCTCGACCGCGAGCACCAGGTTGGCCTCGCCGGCGATCGCGACGCCGTACGACAGCCAGCCCGCCTTGCGGCCCATGGTCTCGATGATGAAGTAGCTCGACGTCGCGATCGTGTCGGCCCGCAGGTTCTGCAGCTCCTTGGCCATGACGTCGACCGCGGTGAAGAACCCGAACGTGAAGTCGATGCCGCGGTAGTCGTTGTCGATCGTCTTGGGCAGGTGGACGACCTGGACCCGGCGCGCCCGCTCGGGCAGGCGGCGCTGGAACTCGTAGAGGAAGTTGGCGGTCTTGAGCGTGTCGTCGCCGCCGATCGAGATCAGCGCGTGGATCTCGAGGTCGACCAGCGCGTTGTAGACGTTGCGCAGCCGCGCGGTGCGCTCGGGGTCGGCCAGGTGCTCGGGCCGCTCGATGCCCTTGCCCGGGTTGGTCCGCGCGGTGCCGATCACGACGCCGCGCGAGTTGCGCAGGCCGTTGACGTCGCGCTCGGCGAAGATCCGGTAGTGCTCGTCGGGCAGCAGCCGGTGGGTCACCGGGTGGTAGTCCTGCAGGTTCGAGTAGCCGTGGAAGAACCCGATGACCTCGCGCCCGTCCTCCATGAACGAGGTCGCCGCCGCCGAGATCACGGCGTTCGCGGCCGGTGCGGGCCCGCCCGAGAACACGATCGCGACGCGCCGGATGTGATCGCCCTTGCGGACGGGGCTGGGGGACGGGACAGCGGGGCTGGGAGGCGGGACAGCGGGGCTGGGAGGCGGGACCGTCGCGGACATCTGGGCCCGCAGCGTACTCCGCGTCGGGGGCGCTGCAAGGGCTTGGTCCGGACACGCGCCGGCTGACCCGGTGATGTACCATCGCCGCGCCATGGTGATGACTCCCCGACGGATCGCGGCGCTCGGCCTGTCTGTATCCGGCCTGATGATGGGCGGCCCGGCGGGCGCCCACGCCGCGCCTGCGACGCAGGCCGACGTCAAGACCATGCTGCGCGGGATCTCCGAGAAGCGGATCGAGGCGACGATCCGCAAGCTCGCCGGCTTCGGCACGCGCCACACGCTGTCGGACACCGCGAGCGACGAGCGCGGGATCGGCGCGGCGCGGCGCTGGATCAAGGCGCAGCTCGACGCCTGCGCCCAGCAATCCGGCGGCCGGCTCAAGGTCGAGCTCGACGGCTTCACCGCGCAGCCCGGCCGGCGGATCACGCAGCCGACCGAGCTGGTCAACGTCGTGGCCACGCTGCCCGGCGACCAGGCCGAGTCGGTCGACCGGATCTACGTGGTCAGCGGTCACTACGACTCGATGCCGTCCAGCGTGATGGACCCGGCGGCCGACGCGCCCGGCGCCGATGACGACGCGTCGGGCACCGCCGCGGTGATGGAGATCGCGTGCCAGATGTCGAAGCTGCACTTCGACGCGACGCTGGTGTTCATGACGGTCGCCGGCGAGGAGCAGGGCCTGGTCGGCTCGACCCACGTCGCCGACGAGGCGCGCAAGGCCGGCAAGAACATCGCCGGGATGTTCACCAACGACATCATCGGCAGCTCGCACGCCGAGGACGGCAAGGTCGACCGCGGCCGGGTCCGGGTGTTCGCCGAGGGCGTGCCCGACGTCAAGGAGATGTCCGACGAGCTGCGCACGCTGGTCCGGACCGGCGGCGAGAACGACACCGCGACCCGCGAGCTCGCGCGGTTCATCAAGGAGCATGCCGAGCGCGACGTCGCCGGCATGAAGGTCGACCTGGTGTGGCGCCGCGATCGCTACGGGCGCGGCGGCGACCACGCGCCGTTCCTCAACGCCGGCTACGCCGCGGTGCGGTTCACCGAGCCGGCGGAGAACTACAAGCACCAGCACCAGAACGTGCGCGTCGAGGGCGGCGTCCAGCACGGCGACCTGCCGGAGTTCGTCGACCCCGCGTACATCGCCCAGGTCGCGCGGGTCAACGCCGCGGCGCTCGCGGCGCTCGCGCTGGCTCCGGCCGCGCCGCACGGCGTCCAGCTGGAGACCGTCAAGCAGGAGAACGACACCACGCTGCGGTGGGACGCCAGCAAGGAGCCCGATCTCGCCGGGTATCGCGTCGTGTGGCGCGACACCACGGCGCCGCTGTGGCAGAACCACAAGGACGTCGGCCCGGTCACCCACGCCACGCTGCCGCTGTCCAAGGACAACGTCGTGTTCGGCGTGCAGGCGATCGACAAGGACGGCAACGTCAGCGTCGCGAGCTACCCCACGCCGCTGCAGCCGCCGAGGCCGGCTCCGGCCGCCCCGGCGCCGCCGGCCCGGCCCTAGGGGGTGTCCCTGTTCAGGGCCACCCCTGGTCACTGTCTTCCGTCCGTTCCTCGCTGCGCTGTTCCACCGAGACGCGCCTCTGGCGCGCCTCGTCGGGCTCCGCTCGGCCCGGACTGGCCCGATCCCGGTGTGTCCGGTCACCGGACAGATCGCCCCAGCGCGCTGCGCCGCCGGATCGACGCGCCGCCACGGCCGGTGATCTCCGAGCGAGAGCCGCTCCTCTCGACGCGCTCCGAGTTCCGTTTCCTGGACAACAGTCCGGATCGCGGTTGTTCCGCGCGTGGCGTGCCGCGATGGCTGAATATTTCAGTGGCAACGCAAGCAACGTGCCGAGGAGCCACACTCGCCGCCGGCCGTCCGACCGTGGATCGGCGCGCGCGTCTCCGTCGCCCGAAGCGCGGTGCTCCGGTCTTCCGTCTCGCGAGCAGATCAGGTACAAGGAAATCTGAACGGAGCGCTCCCCATGTTCTACATCGCAGATCGGAAGACGCTGACCTCGAAGGTGCAGGCACCGTTCGTGCTGGCGGAGATCCGGGCGCTGCGCTCGTCGATCTTCAAGAACACGATGGAGGTGCAGCAGGCGCTGTCGGTCGCGGCGGTGGTCGAGCAGAAGTACGATCTGACCCGGGCGGATCTGTTCCTCCCGGTGCTCGATACGTTCTGCGCGATCCTCGATCCGCTGTCGGGCACGCTGCTGCGCGGCACGCTGCGCCGGGTCGGCAACGAGATCTTCCCGGCGCTGATCTCGGTCCTGGGCATTCCGGCTTCGAACGTGAAGGTCGCGATGGGGCTCAAGGAGCCGCCGGACCTGATCCGGGCGATCTGTGGCTATTACTCACAGTGTGTGATCGGACCGGAGGCCGGCTCTCTGTCACCGATGGTCACGCATGGCGGCGTCAGCGTGACCGACACCTCGATGATGCCGTGCCAGCTGCAGATGGGCGTGTTCGTCGGCGCGGGCACGATGACCGGCATGTTCCGGGACAGCTCGCTGGTCGAGAAGCGCTGCCGGGCCAAGGGCGATCCCGCCTGCGTGTATGAGTTCACGTTCACGTACTGAGCGGCTTCGCGGGACAGGACCGGCGTCGATCTCTGTGATCGGCTCCCGGATCGGAGCCCTGATCGGATCCGGGATCGGTGCATGATCCGCGCATGAACCGTCCGCTTCGCGTGCTGTCCTGGAAGGGGGCGTGGGGGGACGCTCTGCTGCACGGCGTATCGCGGCCGTTCCAGGAGGCCACGCAGGTCGCGGTCGAGGCCGTGCCGCACGTCGGCCTGCCGTTGCCGGAGGCGCTGACCCGCGCCCTGGACGGCGGCGGCGAGCCGCCGGTCGACGTGGTGTGGTGCAACACGTCGCCGGCGCTGCGGGCGGCGCGGCGGGGCTGGTGCGAGCCGCTGGAAGGCTTGCCGGTGCTCGGCGAGCTCGTCGAGCGCGCCCGGACGCCCCGGCTCGACGGCTGGCCGATCGCGCAGGTCTACGCCGTCCACTACGTGCTCGCGTATCGCCGCACGCTGTACCCCGCGCCGCCCGCGTCGTGGCGCGCGCTGGAGCGCGCGGAGCACGCCGGGCGCGTCGTGCTGTATCCGGGAGGCAACGGGTTCTATCCGGTCGCGCAGGTGATGGGCGGCGGCCGGGTGTTCGACATCCCCGGGGACATGGCGGCGTGCTGGGCGACGGTGCGCCGCCTCCGGTCGCAGCTCGGGCCGCGCAGCTACAGCATCGGCCTGTCCGAGGTGATCCGGCGCGGCGACATCGACCTGTGCTACCGCGCGCTGCCCAATGTCCTGGCGTTCCAGGCCGACGGGCTGGACGTCGACTGGGCGGCGCCCGACGAGGGCATCGCCGACACCACCGACGCGATGTGGATCCCGCGCGGCCTGCCGCCCGACATCGCCGCGCGCGCCCGCGCGTACATCGCGTTCGCGCTGTCGGCGCCGGTCCAGGACCGCTGGTGCGGGCTGCTCGCCGCGCTGCCGGTCCATCGCGACGCGCGCCACCGCCACGCCGCGTTCGCCCGGCCCGGCATGCCGGACGATCCGGACGCGCTCGGCCGCGTGCTGTACGTCCCCGAGGACGTCAAGGCGACCCACGAGCCGGCGTGGGAGGCGACGTTCGAGTCGCTCGCGGCGGCGCCGTAGCCCAGGTCACTCCACCCGGGACAGCGCCGCGCCGAGCGTCGCCGACGGGTCGCGCTCGACCTCGGCGATCAGCGCGCCGGCGTCGCGGCCGAGCAAGAGCTCGGGGACGACCAGCTCGTGATCGCACCAGGTCACCATGCGGCCCAGGCACGCGACGCCGTCGTGGTGCCACATCATCGACGGCCGGCCCATGATGCCCGGCGGGACGATGCGGGTGATGCCCCACGACGCGAGCAGCTCGCGGAGCTCGTGGTGCCGCGCGGCCGCGCCACCGGCGGCGATCGCCGCGCACTGCAGGTGCTGGCGGGGCAGCGGCGCGATCAGCCGGTCGAGCTCCGCCGGCCCGGCCACCGGCACCACGCGCAGGTAGCGGTCGCCGCCCGACGGCTCGAACCGCTGCATCGCCTCGACCGTCACCAGGTACGAGCCGTCCGGCGGGGCGGCGATCACGTCCATCGCACCGTTCATCCGGCACAGCTCGGCGAAGCTCTGCTTGCGCGCGGCCCCGGCGAGGTCGAGCCGGCGCGGCGGCAGCTCGCGCGCCCAGCGCGCCATCTCCTCGGCGAGCAGCCGCGCCAGCTCCACCGGCGACGTCGCCCCGCCGTCCTCGACCAGCACGGCCTGCGGGCACAGGCACGCGAAGCCGTCGAAGATCGCGAAGTCGTAGGCGATGGCGCGGGCGAGCCGGCGCAGGTCGGAGCCGGCGGCGAGCGCCTCGCGGGTGACGTAGGTGAAGCCGAGCCGGTGGCCGTGCCAGGTGGCGTCGAGCGCGCCCGGCCGGGCCGCCATCAGGCGCTGGATCTGCGCGTCGCCGCCGTACGCGACCAGGTAATCGATCGAGCGCAGGAACGCGGCCTCGAGCTCGTCGTCGCCGCGCTCCCAGTAGACGATCGCCAGGCACGACGCGAGCTCGGGATCGATCTCGTGCAGGGTCTCGGCGTAGCGGCGCAGGAAGATCGGCTCGCCGGCCGACACCCGTCCCAGGCACGCCGACTTCACCAGGAAGCTGCGCATGATCTCCAGGTGGGGCAGGGCGGGGATGTTCGAGCTGAAGATCGCGCCGACCAGCCCCGGGCCGTGCGCGCGGCTCAGGCCGCCGGTCCGCGGGTTGGGGCGGAAGCCATCGAGGAACTCGGGGTCGCCGAGCTCGCTGCGCAGCGCCAGGGTGAGGTGCGGCCCGCGCGAGCTCGCCTGTTCCTCCTCGATCGCGTGGCCGACCATCTCGGGCGAGAACCCGGTGATGAACGCGATCTCGAGGATCGCGGCGGCGCGCGGCGGGTAGCTCGGATCGAGCCAGCGCGCCGCGGCGCGGTCCAGCACGTCGACGATCTCGCGCACGGTGCGCCGGGCCAGCACCTCGCGCCGGCGCCGGCGGAGGAACGCGACGACCTCGGCGAGCGCGTCGGGCGACAGCCGCTCGAACTCGACCTCGACGTGGTGGTCGTCGTGATCGTAGCGCTTGCGGTACGGCGTCGCGCCGCCGGGCATCGCATCGATCGCCGCGCGCAGCGCGGGGGGCAGCCAGCACGCCGCCGGTGCGTGGCTGGCCGCGGCGGTCCGCATCCGGTGTGCGATCATCGGCGCCTCGTCATGCGCATGCGCTCTCCGCGGCCTCGCCGGGGCGCGGCGCCGCGAGATCCTCCGCCGTGAGCGAGCAGCCGCGCGGTTCGGCGCCCCGGGCGCGGCCGAGGATCTCGAAGCCGCGCCGCAGCGCCCCATCGACGCTGGCCGCCACGGCGCGGCCGACGTCCTCGCTCTGGATCGCGATCGGGCGCTCGACGTTGGCCAGATCGACGTGCCGGAGCAGGCCGACCTCGCCGTCGCCGACCTGCTCGGCGCCGCGCGGCCCTTGCCGCCGCGGCTCGACCACGGTGGTCCGCACCCAGTGCGGCGGCAGCTTCATGCGCGCGACGCCGGCGGCGCCCGGGGTCAGTCGATCGTAGATCTGGCTCGCGAGCTCGGTCATCCCGAGCAGGTTGATCACGCGCGCCGGACGCAGACCGCACAGCTGCGCGGCCCAGGTGACGAACGCCTCGCGGTCGATCTCGCGGCTCCTGCCCTTGTAGCCACCGGCGTCGAGCAGCCGGCTGCCCGCCGGCAGCTCGAGGCGGCAGCCCTCGCGCTCCAGCCAGTCGAAGAAGTGCACGAAGCCGAACGACGATCCGAGCAGCGACACCGGGATCCCGTTCCACTGGCAGCCGTCGAGCTCCGACCACAGCGCGGCGAAGTCGATGCCGCGCGGCCCGGCGAGGAACCGGCTGCCGGGCAGCCCGTACTCCCGGATCAGGTGGGCCATCCCGTGGGCCATGATCATGTGCGGCACCTGCTCGGGGGGCGGCGCGAGCACCAGGATCCGCGTGCTGCGCCCATCGGGGAACAGCCGCGATCGGGCACCGGCCGCGATCGCGACCTCCATCAGCTCGAGCCCGGCGCGCGAGAAGTGCGCCCGGCTGCTCCGGCTGGGCTCCGACGTGCCGCTGCTGCGGAACGTCCGGATGATCGCATCGGACGCGCCGGCAAACAGCGAATGCTGCTTGAACGCCACCGCCGGGACCGCCGGGATCTCGCGCCACGACGCCACGTTGTCGGGCGTGCGGCCGAGCCCGCGGCACAGCCGCTGGTACGGCTGGATCGCCTCGAACTGGAACGCGAACACCTCGAGCGCCAGGGCCTCGAACTGCCGCCTGCTGTCCTCGTCGTCGCCGCGGTCGATGAACGCGGCGATCCGCTCGCACAGCGCGCGGCAGCGGTCGCCGATCGCCGCGGCGGTCACGGCTGCCCCCGGAACACCGGCAGCGAGCCGCGCGGCGCCGGCCCGGTCGCCTCGCCGAGGCCGAGGAACGGCAGCAGGCCACCGGCGCGGAGCACCGCCGCCCAGAACGGATCGAGCGGGGTCACCGGTAGATCGAGCGACCCCGCGGGCACGAGCAGCCGCCAGCGCGCGAGGTCGAGCTCGACCTCGATGTCGGGCGGCAGCGCGGGCAGCGCCGGGCACTCCACCGCGGCCAGGCCGAGGTTGCGCACGTTGCGGCTGAAGATCCGCGCCAGCGAGCGGGCGACCACCGCGCGCACCCCGGCGAGCAGGAACGCGCGCGCGCCGGTCTCCCGGCTCGAGCCGCAGCCGAAGTTGTCGCCGGCGAGGATCACGCGGCCCGACAGGTCGCTGCCGCCGACCTGCTCGTAGCCGGCCGCCGCCTGCAGGAACCCCGAGCGCACCGTGCGATCGTCGAGCGAGAAGAACCGGGACGGATGGAGCTCGTCGGTGTTGACGTGGTCGCCCAGGATCAGCGCCGTGCCCTGGATCGTCATGCGGCCCCCCCGGCGGCCGCGGCCGGAAGGCCCGCCGCGACCCGATCGTCGAGCACGGTCCGCGGATCGCAGATCGTCCCGGTCAGCGCCGCGGCGGCCGCGGTCAGCGCCGACGCGAGGTAGATCAGCCCGTCGGGCGAGCCCATCCGGCCGCGGAAGTTGCGGTTCGAGGTCGACACGCAGGCCTCGCCCGCGCCGATCAGCCCCTTGTCGATCCCGCCGCACGCCCCGCACGACGCGTTGGTGATCATCGCGCCGGCGTCGTGCAGCGCCTCGAAGATGCCGTTGCGCAGGCAGGCGCGGAACACCGCCTGGCTCGCAGGGGTCACGACCAGCCGGACGCCGGGCGCCACCCGCCGGCCGCGCAGCACGCGCGCCGCGATCGCCAGGTCCTCGACCCGGCCGCCCGCGCACGATCCGAGGAACACCTGCTGGATCGCGCGCGGCTCGACCTCGTCGGCCGGGACGATCCGGCCCAGGTCGCCGGGCAGCGCGACCAGCGGGCGGAGCGCGGCGACGTCGATCCGGAGCTGCTGGACGTAGCGGGCGCCGTCGTCGGGCTGAAGCCACGCGCCCTCGAACCCGGGCGCCGGCCCCGCCGCGCCGTCGCGCTCCGCGAGGTAGCGGCGCAGCGCGTCGTCGGGGACGAACACGCCGTTGGTCGCGCCGGCCTCGACCGCCATGTTGGCGACCGCGAACCGGCTGTCCATCGTCAGCCCGCCGCGCGTCCGGTCGTGGTACTCCAGCGCGCGATCGACCGCGCCGCCCTCGCCGAGCCGCCGGATGATCTCGAGAGCGAGATCCTTGCCGGACAGCCACTCGGGCAGCGCGCCCTCGAAGTCGACCCGGATCGACTCGGGGGTCGACAGCACGACCTCGCCGGTGAGCAGCAGCGCGAGGATGTCGGTCGAGCCCATCCCGCACGCGAACGCGCCGAGCGCGCCGGCCATCACGGTGTGCGAGTCCGCGCCGCAGATCACCATGCCGGGCTGGCACCGCCGGTCCTCGACCAGCAGCTGGTGGCTGATCCCGCGGAACACCAGGTCCTGGGGCACGCACTCCTGGTTCAGGAACGCGAGGTAGCGGTGCAGGATGTCGGCGCGCTCCGGCGTCGACGGCGGGGTGAAGTGATCGGCGGCGAAGAAGCAGCGCGCGGGATCCCAGATCCGGCGCCCCGCACGCTGGAACCGCTCGATCAGCAGCGCGATGGTCGCGTCGTGGCCGAGCACGAGGTCGACCGCGATGCGGAAGAACTCGCTGCCGGCGACGATCGGCTCCGCGGCGCGCCGCCGCAGCAGCTTCGCGGTCAGCGTCTGTGGCGTCATAGTGCGACCGGGTTGCGCGCGGCGGCGGGCTCGGCCTCCGGATCGGTGGGGACCGTCATCTGCCTGGAACCGCAGGCGAGCAGGATGCCCCGTCCGCGCGAGCGCAATAACCCCCGGGAGGTCTCCTCATAGACGATCGCCCAGAACTCGTCCTCGCAGAACGACAGGTGGCGCGACCACAGCTGGTCGAGCCGCGCCGCCATCACGCGCAGCGGCGCCTTGTTGGTCGAGATCTTGACCGCCTTGACCCGATCCAGGATCCGGGAGGTCTGCTCCGGTGTGCACTCGATCCCCTTCTCCGCCAGCAGCACGTCGATCAGCCCGCTGCCGGAGTGCTTGCCGAGCACGTACTCGTGGCTCCGGCCCAGCGGCTCGGGACAGATCGATTCATAGGTCGACGGGTCCTTGAGCATGCCGTCGACGTGGACCCAGGACTCGTGACGGAACACGTTGTGGCCGACCACCGGCTTAGTCGGCACGATGAACATCCCCGAGGCCTGCGCCACGGCCTCGCTCAGCGAGCTCAGCATCGACTTGTCGATCGCGACCTCCGCGTCGTACAGGTCATCGAGCGCGCACACCACCTCCTCGAACACGGCGTTGCCGGCGCGCTCGCCGAGCCCGTTGACCGTCGAGGTCACCAGCGTGCAGCCCGCGCTGACCGCCGCCAGGGTGTTCGCCGTACCGAGCCCGTAGTCGTTGTGGCAGTGGATCCCGAGGGTCAGGGTCCGGGTCATGTGCGCGCGCAGGGTCAGGACGTAGCGCTCCATGGTCTGCGGCGTCATCACGCCGACCGTGTCGCAGATGATCGCGCTGACCGCGCCGAGCTCGCTGACCCGATCGAACACCCGCGCGATCTGCTGGGGGTCGGCGCGGACCGAGTCCTCGGCGACGAAGTGGACGCGGAGCCCGCGCTCGACCGCATAGCCGACCGCGTCCTCGATCCGGGCCCGGGCGTTCTCCAGATCGATGCCGAACTTGTGCTGCAGGTGCTGCGGGCTCACCGGCATGAACAGGAACACCTCCTTCACGCCGCACTCGATCGCGAGATCGATATCGGAGCGCAGCGCGCGGACCGTCGCGGCCACCCGCGCGCGAAGGTTCCGGGCCACCAGCGCCTTCAGGGCGGCGCGCTCCTCCTTCGAGACGCTGGGCATCCCCGCGTCGATGAGATCCACGCCCGCGGCATCGAGCATCGCCGCGATCGCCACCTTCTCCTCCAGCGTGAAGAACACCCCCGGGGCCTGCTCGCCATCGCGCAATGTACAATCTGCGAACACGATTCTTGAATCAGTCACTGCTACCTCCAGACGGATTGAAGAAGTGGATGGCGGCTGCACGGCCCGACGCGTCGAGAGCCAAATTTTTCAGTGGGGTGAGAGCCTGCGGGTCGAGTAGGTCGGCAATTCCGAGGTCTGGCTCGTCCGCTGGCTTCTACCGAGAATCCTGACTATTGACTCACTCTTGGCACGAGGTGTGCTTCCTAGACATAGCCTCAAGCGTTAGGTTCTGTTTACGCTGAATTACTCGCTCACAGTAATTTTCCGATGGGATTGTTTGTAAGTCATTCTTTGGGTATCTCGCAATACGAAAGTGATCGTCAGATTTTGAAGCGAGCTAACGGCCCCTGTCATGGCGCGGAGTTCGCTCGGGATGGCACACCTCAGGACTGTGACCTTTTCCTCGAGTGGTTTGTGAGCGCGAAGCGAGTTTGAGGTGTTTCTTCCTCACATCTGCCGCATCGAGTGGCATGCATCAAAACGCCTCATGTCACAAGAATCTGATGCTGAGTCAGAGCCGCGCTCATGTGAGATCGCCTGATCCTCTTCCGGACACCTGACGCCTGTTTCGCACGTGTGGAGCTCCTCACGCAAGTACGCCTCAGGGGGAGCTGGATACGCAGGGGTGGATGGCCGGGCGTTCACTGCGGGCCATCGCGCGGGGATATGGTCCCCGCACGATGGCCGCCATTCACGAGCTCACCGCGCACGAACTCGTCGTCGCATTCACCCGGCGAGAGCTGTCGCCGCTCGACGTGGCGCGCGCCGCGCTCGCCCGGATCGACGCCTGGGAACCGAAGATCCGCGCGATGTACCGCGTGGCGCGCGACGCCGCGCTCGATCAGGCGCGCGCGGCCGAGGCGCGCTGGCAGGGCGGCACGCCCAGGTCCGCGCTCGACGGCGTCCCGATCACGATCAAGGAGAACATCTACACGCTCGGCGATCCCGCGCCGGTCGGCACGCGTGCCAACCAGGAAGCGCCGGCGCAGCCCGCCGACGCGCCGGCCGCCGCACGGGTTCGCGAGGCCGGTCTGGTGCTGCTCGGCAAGACCACGATGCCCGACTACGGGATGCTGTCGTCCGGGCTGTCCAGCCTGCACGGCATCACGCGCAACCCGTGGCAGCTGGATCGCAACCCGTCGGGATCGAGCTCGGGCGCCGCCGCGGCGGCGGTCGCGGGCTATGCGCCGCTCCACATCGGGACCGACATCGGCGGCTCGGTCCGCCTGCCCGCCACGCACTGCGGCATCTTCGCGCTCAAGCCGTCGCTCGGCCGGGTCCCGGTCCATCCGCCCTACCTGGGGCGCGTCGCCGGGCCGATGACGCGCACCGTGGCCGATGCCGCGCTGCTGATGAACGTCCTGTCGCGACCCGATCCGCGGGACTTCATGAGCCTGCCGTCCGCGCCGCACGACTACCTCGAGGGCCTCGACCAGCTCGACGTCCGCACGCTGAAGATCGGCTTGCTGCCCGACATGCGCGTCGGCCTGCCGGTCGATCCCGAGGTCCGCGCCGCCGCGCAGGCCGCCGCGCAGGCGCTCGCCGGCGCGGGCGCGGCCGTGGACGAGATCCCGTCGTTCCTCACGCCCGACATGCTCGACGGCATGTGCCGGTTCTTCGAGGCCCGGCTGTACAACGATTTCATCGCGCTGCCCGCGGAGCGCCAGAAGGCCGTGCTGCCGTTCGTCGCCGAGTGGTGCACGTGGCGCGCCGCGCGGTTCACCGGGCGCGACGTCATGCAGGCGTTCGGCCACGTGATGGCGCTGCGCGAGGCGGCGGTGGTCGCCTGCCAGCCGTTCGACTACGTGGTCTCGCCGGTGTCCCCGATCCTGCCCTACGCCGCCGAGCTGCCCGCGCCCAACAACGACCCGCACGACGCGCTCGCCCACATCGCGTTCACCGTGCCGTACAGCATGTCCGAGCAGCCCGCCGCGTCGATCAACTGGGCGGCGAGCCAGGGCGGCCTGCCGATCGGCGTGCAGATCATCGGCCGGCGGTTCGACGACGCCGGCGTGCTCCGCGTCGCGCGCCGGCTCGAGCAGCTGCGGCCGGCCCAGCGCGCCTGGCCCGAGCCGGCCTGATCGGATCGCGCACTCGTACCCGGGACCGCCCGTGCGACAGCTTCGGTGTTCTGCGGAACACCGCACGATGTACCGATGCCGTCGGGCTCCCGGTGTTCGGGACGACGAAGCTCCTGGTGTCGGGGCATATCTGCACCACCGGCTTCGATCCGGCGTTCGATCACATCCTGACCGTCGTGAGGCCTGTGCGGAGCCGTGCCGTCGCGAGCTGACGCCGAACCGGCTGCTCGCGTTCGACGGCGCGGCCGCGGAATGGTCATGCGTTCGTGCTCGTCAGGCAAGTGGTGACCGATTTCCCGAACCCGCCGTCCGCCGCCTCTCACCGAGGGTTCCAAGGAACAACGGATCAAGGATACTGAAGATCTTGCGAGCGGATCGCCGTGTCGGCGAGATATCGTGCCCGCTCGGCCCCGGCTCCCGGGGGAATCTATGAGCTTGAAGGACCTCAAGGATCTCAGAATCTCCGACGACCAAGACGCGTGCGCGAGAGAGGCGGTCCGTCGCTCGACTCGCCTGTACATTGAGAATAACGGAGGGCTGGGTACCACCAAGCCGACGCACTCGCACGTTCCGTTTGAACGCTTGTGAAACGGGTGCAGATCGGCCCATGTCACGCTGCCTTGAGCAGACTGGGTAGCTCTGCAGGCTGTGAAGATTGCAAGCGAAGTCGCGTGCCGTCGCGTTGCGCTTCGGCTTGCATGCGATCGTGAA
>JBGQCL010000135.1:0-24899 GCA_041495365.1 Kofleriaceae bacterium
ATCTGCTTGCCGGGCATCGAGTCCAGGGTGAACCGCGCCGAGACCTCGGAGATCCGCTCGGCGCCCTTGGTGATCACCACGAAGTTGACGATCACGAGGATCAGGAACACGACCGCGCCGACCACGAAGTTGCCGCGGATCACGAACTGGCCGAACGCGGCGATCACCGCGCCGGCGGCGTGCGCATCGTTGCCGGTCAGGATCAGCCGGGTCGACGCGATGTTGAGGGCGAGCCGGAACAGGGTCACGAACAGCAGCAGCGACGGGAACGCCGAGAAGTCGGTCGGCCGCTCGACGTAGAACGCGACCAGGAACGTCATCGCCGCGAGGCACAGCGACACGCCGATCAGGAGGTCGAACACCACCGACGGCAGCGGCGCCATCGCCACCGCGAGCATCCCGAGCAGCGCGAACGCCATCATCCAGTGGCCGCGGCCGCGCGCGGGGGTGGAGGCCGCGGCGGTCACAGGCTACCTCGCTGGCGCAGCCGGTAGACGTAGGCGAGCACCTCGGCGACCGCGCGGTACAGGTTGGCGGGGACCGCGCGGCCCTCCTTGACGTGCTTGTACAGCGCGCGGGCCAGCGGCGGCCGGCTGACCACCGGCACGGTGTGCTGGCGCGCGATCTCGCGGATCTTCTCGGCCTGATCGTCGACGCCCTTGGCGACCACGATCGGCGCGGCGTCCTGCTTGTCGTCGTAGCGCAGCGCGACCGCGTAGTGCGTCGGGTTGACCACCACGACGTCGGCCCGCGCGACCGCGATCGCGATCCGGCGCTTGGCGAGCTCGCGCATCCGCGCCCGGCGGCGGCCCTTGACCATCGGATCGCCGTCCTGCTCGCGGTGCTCGCGCTTGACCTCGTCGGGCGTCATCCGCATCTGCTCGGCGAGCCGGCGGCGGGCCAGCAAGTAGTCGACCGCGGCGGTCGCGCCGAGCGCGGCGAGCACCAGCCACATCGCGCGGCGGATCAGACCGAACGCCAGCGCGCCGAGCCCCGGCGCCTCGAGCCCATCGGTCACCACGTGGTGGCGCAGGGCGAGCACGACGATCGCGCCGACCAGCACGAGCTTGGTGACCGCCGAGCCGGTGCGCCGCAGCATCCCGTTCGGCGACAGCGTGTTCGGCAGGTTCTTGACCGGCGACATCCGGCCGAGGTCGAACCCCGGCAGCTTGAACGCCGGCGGCCAGCCAAGCTGGGCGAGGATCGCGATCAGCGCGCCGACCGCGGCGCCGACCATCGCCGGGCCGGTCGCGATCAGGAAGCCGTGGACCGCCTGGGACGCCAGACCGGCCGCGTCGCTGCCGTCGCTCGCCAGCGCTGCGCTGCGGGTCAGGTCGAGCAGCGCGCCGCGCGCGCCCCCCGCGTAGGCGACCAGCCCGATGAAGCCGCCGGTCAGCGTCGCCGCCGACACCACATCACGCGACAGCGCGATCTCACCGCGCTTGCGAAACTCGCGGATGCGCTTCGGTGTTGCCTTGTGGGTGCGCTGCGGATCGGACACGTCGAACGCTGCTGGTGCAACGCACAGGCCGCCGTTAACCCGATGACCTCGCTGGGATCCCGCGCTCCGGCGGCGCCGCGTTGTCGGCAGGCCTGACGGTGGATCCGGTGGACCGGCGGGGGCTTACCCCGGCGCTATCCGGCGCGATCTGCCGGCGGCGCGCTGTACCCATGGGGTCGACCCACAGCGGGTCTGATCAAGCGGCGATCGCGCATCGCGGATTCGTGCGCATATGCGGAATGGATGCGATCCGGGATCTGGCTGTGATCTGGTGTGGACTCGGCGATCGCCGGAGGTGAGGCGGGCCTGTGCGCGTCGTGGCGGCCTGCGGCGACGTGCCGCCCGGCGGTTCGCCCGCCCGTGGTAGCCTGCCATGGCGAAGCGCCACTTCGTTCATTACGAGCGCCTGGGGCGCGACGCGGCGGCGCGCCGGGTGCGCGACCTGTTCGACCGCGTGGTCGAGGCCGCCCGCAGCCGCAGCCTGACCCGCGCCCGCTCGCCGACGTCGACGCATGGCTCGATCGGTTCCGTCGGTTCTGGGCACCGCGCCTCGATGCCCTCGCGACCGAGGTCGCCCGCGGCAAGCGCGCGCGCAAGCCGCGCCGGTGAGTGGCGCGTCACCCACGAACTCGACAAAGCCCATCTTTTCGGAGGTCTTCGACCGGTGGCCCATCGCCGGGCCCCGGGGTGCGTGGGGCCTTCTTCCTTGAAGCAGAGTCGTAGCCGTCCCGTCGATCAGGCGAACAGATCACAGCCTGTGGGCCAGGTTCTCCAGTGCGATGCGCCTCAGCTTCACATAGCGATCGGCGTCGACCGTGTGCTGAGCGGCCCACTCGGTGACCGCCGAAGCATCGTCTCCCAGGCTCGCGGCGAAGCTCCGCGGCCAGTGCTGCTGCCATGCGAAGATCCATGCCGCCAGTGCCTCTGCGTCCCGCCCGGACGGCCGCATCGCAATCGCGGTGCGGGTCGCGGCTGCAAGCTCCTCCGGCTGCACGTCGGCGCGCATGGCTGGAAGCGCAAGCGGCACGCCACCTGCACGGAGGATTTGCCACGGGTCAGTCACTTCCCTCATGGTAGCACGATGAAGCCGCTGCGATTCGATCGCATCCGGATCCAGGCATTGCTACAGACCGCCGGTGATCGACTCGCAGGTGAGTGGCTCGTCATCGGGGGGGCTGCGGCTGCAGCCTGGTTCTCGCCATCGCGCACGACCGAGGACATCGATCTGATCAGCCTGGCCGGGACCCAGGAGGCACGCTTTGCGCTGATGGAGCTCGCTGCGGACGCTTCGATCCCGATCGAGGCCGTCAACTCGGCCGCCGATTTCTTTGTCAGGCGAATCACCGGCTGGCGTGATCAGCTCGTCGAGCTGATGCGAGGGACGTCGGCGGTGATCTACCGGCCCAGCGCGACGCTGTTCTTGCTGCTCAAGCTGGAGCGGATGAGCGAGGCGGATCTTGACGACTGCCTGATGATGATCGCGCATTGCGTCCAGAGCCGTGAGTCGGTTGACGTCGCACGTGTTGTCGCACGCCTCGACTCGCTGCCGAACACCGACGATCTGCTGCTTGCGCGACGACGTGAGGTCCTCCGGAATGCGCTCGTCGGCGCCCCGGGGTAGCGGGTCGTCAGCTCGCGAGGACGTCGATCGCGATGCGCGAGGCGTCGATCGCGCCGGCGACGAGGTGCGCGGCGGTGGCGAGCAGGACGGTGCCGCCGAGCACGAGCACGGCGGCGAGGGCGATCGAGAACACGTTGACCGCGGGCGCGGCGCGGTTCATGACGGCGAGCGCGAGGTTGCCGACGAGGGAGGCCAGGACGATCGGCGCGGCGAGGGCCAGGCCGTGGCCGAACGCGGCGGTCGCGTGGCGGACGAAGGCGGGGCCGAGGGCGGCGAGCTGCGACAGCTCGGCGGGAGAGGCGGCGGCGCTGCGGACGATGGCTTCGAGGCCGCCGGCGGTGAGGAAGGCGAGGCCGGCGAGCGCGCTGGCGAGGCTGCGCAGGACACTGGCGGATTCGCCGGCGTGCGGGTCGTACTGGGCGGCGAAGCCGAGGCCGAGCGACAGGCCCATGAGCTGGCCGGCGATGGCGACGCTCGACACGACGGCGCGCGCGGTGAGGCCGGTGGCGAGGCCGACGGCGAGCTCGAGGGCGGCGACCGCGGGCAGGACGGCGAACGCGACCGGGGCGCGGCTGGCGCCGGCGGCGGCGGTGACGGCGAGGACGAACACCAGGCGGGGCCGCAGGGCGACGCCCGGATCGCCGATCACGGGGGCGGTGGCGGCGAGGCCGCCGATCCGCGCCAGGACGGCGAGGTAGGCGCCGATCTCGGGCTCGGACAGGGTCATGGCCATGGCAAGCCGCTCATGGCGACGGCGTGGTGGTGGCGACCTGTTCGGCGAGGTCGGTCTGGGCGCTGGTCTGCGCGGTGAACGCCGCGGTGGTGAACCGGCCGAGCCGGTCGAGCATCCAGTGGCCGGCGAGCGCGATGACGATCATCGCGGCGGCCAGCTTGGGGACGAAGGTCAGGATGCTCTCCTGGAGCTGGGTCGCGGTCTGGACCACGGCGACGGCGAGGCCGACGACGAGGCCGACGAGGAGGAACGGCGCCGAGACCTCGATGACGACGGTCAGCGCGCTGCGCCACAGGTCGAGCAGGGAGTCGGGGGTCATGTCAGGGCTCCGCGGAGCAGGGACTCGACGACCAGGCGCCAGCCGTCGATCATGACGAACACCAGCAGCTTGATCGGCAGCGCGACGACCTGGGGCGGGACCATCACCATGCCGAGCGAGGTCAGGATGGTCGCGGCGACCAGGTCGATGACGAGGAACGGCAGCAGGATCGTGAGGCCGATCTTGAACGCGAGGCGGAGCTCGGAGAGCAGGAACGCGGGGATCGCGATCTTGAGCGGGACCTCGTCGATCGTCGCCGGCCGTGGCGCGTTCGCGACCTCGTAGAACAGCGCGAGGTCGGGCTCGGTGGTGTGGTGGAGCAGGAAGCTGCGCAGCGGCGGGGTGGCGGCGGCGAGCGCCTGGGCCTCGTCGAGCTGGCCGGCGAGGTAGCCGCGGCCGGCGCGGTCGTAGACCTGCGACGCGACCGGGGCGGACACGAACACCGACATGAACAGCGCGAGGCCGACGAGCACCTGGTTGGGCGGTGCGGCCGGCGTGCCGATGCCGGTGCGGACGAAGCCGAGCACGACGATGAAGCGCACGAAGCAGGTGCACGACAGGACGATCGCCGGCAGCAGGGTGACCAGCGTGAGCAGGACGACCATGCCGACGGCGCCGAGCGCGCCGTGCGAGCCGGCCGGGGCCAGCGCCGGCGCGACGGCCGGGGCGAGGCTGCCCAGCGGGTCGGGGCCGAGCGCGGCGGCGGCGAGCGCGGCGATCATCGCCGGGCTCCGGTGGCCGCGAGGATCTCGCGGGCCCAGGCGGCGTCGGCCACGGGGTCGTCGTCGGGGTCGGGGGCGGCCGCGTCCGGGGTGACGGCGGTCATCTGGCCGGTGCGGCCGCGCAGCCTGAGCAGGCCCGACACCGCGGGGCTGAGCGGCTTGTCGAGCGGCGGCGGCGCGGTGCGATGCGGCTCGGCGCCGGCACGGGTCTGCGCGGTCGGCAGCTCGGCGGCGGGTTCGGAAGCGCGCCACTGGCCGAGCATGCGGACCTGCTGCGCGGTGACCGCGACGATCATCTCGCGCTGGCCGGCGCGCAGCCAGACCACCCGCGCCTTGCCGCCGAGCGTGCGCTGGGCGAGGACCTCGATCGAGGCGGCGGCCCCCCCCGGGAGGGCGCGGCGGCGGCGCATCAGCCACACGCCGGCGCCGGCGATGGCGAGGCCGAGCGCGGCGTAGATCGAGATCTGCGACCACGCGTCACCGCGATCGGCGGCGAGCGCCGGGCTCAGCGGACGCGCCGGGGGAGCCGCGGTCGGCGGCGCGGCGTGGTCCGCGGGCGGGGCGGTGCTGCCCGACGTGGGGGCTGCCAGCGCGTCGGCGGCGGAGCGCGGGTGGGCGGCGGGCCCGGGAGGCGCGGCGGGAGCCGGCGGCGGTGCGGCGGGCTCGACCCGCGGGCCGAGCCCGGGTGCGGGTGGCTCGGGTGCGGCGCGTGCGGCGAGCCGGGCGGCGACGGCGGGGGGTAGCGTCGGCTCGGGGAGCCGGGGGGCGACGTCACCGTCGGGGAGCTTGCGCGGGACCAGCAGGTGGAGGTCGTCGCCGACCTGGATCGCCTGGGCGAACCGCGACAGCGCCTTGACGTCGCGGCGCTCGAAGCCGAGCTTGACGCTGAGCACCGGCGTCGCGCCCTCGCGATCGAGCTCGATCAGCTTGACCGTGGCGTCGAGCGGCGCAACGCGCTTGACCTGTGGCGCCGCGGTGATCGGGACTTCGAGGCGCGAGCGGACCGGCAGGACCGCGGTGCGCGCGGCCGTGATGTGGTGGGCGATGACCTCGACGGCGTCGCCGCGGTCGAGCAGCTCGAAGCGCGGCTCGATCGGGGCCGGCGGCGCGGGCGTGGCAACGGGCGCAGCGGCCGGCTGGGCTGCGGCGGCCGGCGGGGCGGGCTCGGCGCGCGCGGCGGTGGCCGGGGCGAGGGCGAGCGCGGCGGCCGCCGCGATGGTGAGCGCGTGGCGCATGTCAGGCGTCCCTGCCGCCGATCAGCTCGACGATGCGGATGCCGCACTTCTCGCCGATGGCGATCGCCTCGGCGCGCGCGACCAGCCGGTTGTTGACCCGAACGTCGAGCGGCGCGCCGGTCGGGGTGTCGAGCGTGATGATCGAGCCCGGTCCGAGCCGGGCCGCGAGCTCGGACAGGCTGAGCCGGATCCGGCCGAGCTCGACGGTGAGCTCGAGCGGGACGTCGTGGAGCAGCGCCTCCAGGGCCTGGGGATCGAAGGTGTTGTCGTCGAGTGCTTCACTCATGACTTGATTCCTTGGTCGTGGATCACGGTCTCGATCTGGACGGCGAGCACGCCCCGGCACACGACCGGCCGGGCCCACGCCTTGAGCGCGCCGCCGCAGTACACCGGGACGCGCGAATCGACGAAGCCGGACAGCGTGAAGCTGGCGCCGCGCTCGAGCCGGCGCAGCTCGCGGAGCGGCATGCGCAGCGTGCCGAGCTCGACCACGACCTCGATCGGGACGTTGGCGAGCGCGTTGGCGATCAGGCCGGCGTTGACCCTGATCGCGGCGAGCGCGGCCGGCCGCTGGATCAGCGCCTCGGGGCGGGCGTAGAGCTGGACCCGGCCGTTGACCGAGCCGCCGAAGCTCAGCGCGACGCGGACCACGGTCTGCGCGTTGATCAGGGCCGAGACGATCTCGAGATCGCTCGACGGGACGAGGTCGGAGGGGAACACCTCGTGCCACGCCGCGCCGAAGCTGTCCAGCATGGCGCGCCCGGCGGTCTGGAACAGCCGGAGCGACACCGGCGATGGCGGGCGCGCGGTGTCCGAGGTCGGTGCGGTGGCGCCGCAGCGCTTGGCGGCGGCGATGTCGACCACGCAGCCATGGACGGCGACGACGAGCTCGGCGGTCGGGGTGAGGAGGTCCTGAGCCGCGGCGCGGTGCTCGGCGGCGCGCATGCCGGCGACCCAGCCGCCGCGCAGCTCCTCCTTGGCGGTCGCGCCATCGATCACCTCGGCGCCGACCACGTCGAGCTGCCAGCTGCCCGGCAGGTGGGCGCGCAGCGCACGGGTCACCGAGCGGATCCAGCGGGTCGCGAGGTTGAGCAGGATCGGCCGGGCGGCCTCGGCGATCCGGTCGTCGGTGATCAGCGCGAGTCGGGTCGGCTCGCACTCCGGCGCACCGGCGGACCGGCGCGGCGAGGTCTCGCGGATGGCGGCCTGGATCGCCTCCATCTCCAGCGGATCGAGCAGCGAGTCACTCACGCTCGATCCCAGGTGCAACCGCCGCGCCTGGCCAGGTGCGCGAGGTCATTGCGCTTGCCGGGCCGGTGTCGGCGGGATTGGCGTCACCGCTTGAGGTTATTCACGTCCTGCATCATCTCGTCGGCCGTGGTCACCGTCTTGGCGTTGGCCTCGAACGCGCGCTGGTAGGCGATCAGCGTCACCAGCTCATTGCTGAGATCGACGTTCGAGCTCTCCAGCGCGCCGGACGACACCGAGCCGCGCGCGCCGGTGCCGGGGGCGTCGATCAGCGGCTTGCCCGATCCCGGCGTCTCGGTGACCAGGCCGTCGCCGGCGCGCTCCAGGCCATCCTCGTTGGCGAAGTCGGCGAGCGCGACCTGGGCGAGCGCGATCTTGTCGCCATTGTCGAACACGCCCGTGAGCTTGCCATCGTCGCTGATCGCGATGCTCGTCAGCTTGCCCGAGCTGCGGCCGTCGATGTCGAGGCCGTTGACCGACGAGGTGCCGGCGAACTGGGTCGTGCCGGCCAGGCCGGTGCCGCCGGCGGCGATGTCGTCGCCGAACGTGAAGTTGATCGCCTGGCCGGGCGCGGCGTTGAGGAAGCTGGCGCTCGACGCGGTCGAGGCCTGCGACGCCAGCGCGCCGGACGCGTTGAACGCCAGGTTGCCGGCGGCGATCTCGGTGAGCGCCCCGGGGGTGCCGCCGGTCAGATCGCCGCCGTCGACCATGGCGTGGTACTCCCACGCGCCGGCGCCCTGGGAGCGGAAGAACACCTCGACGTGGTGCGCCGCGCCGAGCGAGTCGTACACGGTCGCCGAGGTCGCGTAGTTCGAGGTCGTGTTGGGGTTCGCCGGGTTCCACGCGCCGGGGATGGTCGCGTTGGCGTCGAGGTTGAGCGTCATCGACGCGGTGGTGGTCGCGACCGGCGGGCTCTGGGCGGCGCCGACCGGCAGATCCGTGGCGCTGAGCGCGCGGGTGCCGGTGGCGTCGATCGTGAAGCCCTGGAGCCGGAGGCCGTCCGGGTTGGTGATGAAGCCATGGCTGTCGATGTTGAACCGGCCGTCGCGGGTGTAGTACTGGGCGGTCTGCCCGCCGTGGTTGCCCTTGACCACGAACAGCCCGCCGCCGTTGATCGCGAGGTCGAGCGGGTTGCCGGTCTGGGTGATCGCGCCCTGGTCCCACATGGTCTGGGACGCGCCGAGCCGCACGCCACCGCCCATGCGCGCGTCGTTGAGCTCGCCGCCGAGCAGATCGGAGAAGCTCGCGCGGTCGCGCTTGTATCCGATGGTCGATGAGTTCGAGATGTTGTCGCCGACGATGCTGATCGCCTCGCCGTTGGCCTGGAGGCCGCTGATCCCGATGTAAAGGCTGTTGGTGATGGTCACTGGCTGGCTCCTGGCGGGCTAGAGGGTGGTGGTGGGTGTGCCGATGGTCTGGATCGCACCGGGGGCGAGCAGGACGCCGCCCATGCGCAGCTGGGTCGATCCGCCGGCGAGCTCGACCGCGTCGATGCGGCCGTGCCATTGCGAGGTGATCGTCCCGGTGGTCGTCCCGGAGTCGACGGAGATGTGGTAGCCGCCGGGGACGGCCGGGGCGCCGGCGGAGGTGTTGCCGTCCCAGGCGATCTGGGTCGACTTGCCGCCCGCCGGGATCGGGATCCGCCGGATCTCCGTGCCGTTCGAGTCGGTGATCACGACCGAGGCGCCGTTCATCGCCGTGCTCGACGTGAGCTGCAGCGCCGGCACCGCGCCGCCGCGGTCGAGCTGGAAGTCGGCGGCGCCGGCGTTGCACGTGCGGCCGACCAGGCTGGACAGGCTGGCGCTCTCGGTCGAGTTCTGCGCGGCGATCAGATCGGACAGCTGCTGGTTGGTCTGCGTGGCCTGCTCGACCGAGGAGAACTGCGCGAGCTGCGCGACCATGTTGGCGCCGTTCTCGGGGTTGAGCGGGTCCTGGTGCTCGAGCTGCGCCATGAACAGCTTGAGGAACTCGTCCTTGCTGCCGGTCAGCGCGCCGGCGGTGGGGGGAGCCGCCGCGGTCGTGGCGGTCGCGGCCGAGGTGGCGGTGGTCGAGGTGATGGTCATGGCTTGTCCTCCAGTTCGAACTTCTCGGCGTCGCGCGGGCGGCGCTCTCGCGGCTGGCCGTCTTGTGGTGGGCGGTGATCGCGCGGCTCGCGGTCACGCTCGGCGGTGAGCTCGCCGAGCTGGAGCCCGCGGCCCTGCATCGCGTGATCGAGCGAGCCGGCGTTGCGGGCCAGCGCGGCGGCGGTGGCCTCGTCGGTGGCGCGCAGCGTGACATGGACCTCGCTGCCGCGCACCGCGATGGTGGCGACCACGCGCTCGGGGCCGTCGTCGATCACGAGGTGGACGTGGCTGGGATTGGCCGGCGGCTCGGCGGCGGCCGGGGCGGCGTGTGCGGCGAGCGCGGCCGGCGCCGGCGCCGCGGCGTCGCGCGACAGCGCCGGTGGCGGTGCGCCGAAGATCGGTAGCGCAGCGAGCTCGGTGTCGCCGTCGCCCGGAGCGGCTCGCGCCGAGCGGCCGCGCGGCGGGTCGATCGCGTCGAGCCGGCCGACCAGGTCGTGGACGGCCTGCTCCAGCGGAGTCAACGCGGTGGAGCTGTCGGGGAGCGCGGCCGTGACGATCGAGGCGCCGGCCACCGGTGCCGCATCGACCGCATCGGGGTTCGGGGTCTCGGCAGGGACGGCGCGCAGCGCGGCGGCGTCGAGCGTGCTGATCGCGCGCCCGATCGCGGAGGCCGTCCACGCGGCGACCGGCGGATCGGCAGCGGGCGAGGCGGGTGTGGACGCGGATGGCACCGGCGGTGCAGCCTCGGCGGGCAGGCCATAGGCGGCGCGCAGCGTCGCGGCGGTCATCGGATCGAGCGCGGCCTCGGGGAAGTGGGGTGGCGCGGTCCTGCGGTTCAGCTCGGCGGCGCTGTCGAGCGGGGCGGCAGGCGCAGCGCCAGGGGGCGGCGCACCGAGCGAGCCGAGCGCGAGCGCCGCGGCGACGGTCTCCAGGCTGTCGGCGGGCGTGGCGCGCCCGGTTCGCCGGCCGAGATCCGCCGCCAGCGCATCCCGGCTCGTGGGATCGGCGGCCGGCGCGGAGCTGACCGACCGGGTGCGACCGGTCTGCGCCGCGCCGGGCCGCGAGTTCAGGCGCGCCAGGTACGCCACCTGCGCGGCCGCGGGCACCATCGTGTCGTCGGGGTGATCGCCCTGCTCGGCGACGTCGTCGCCGGTCGGCGGGTCGGCCAGCGCCCCCGGCAGCGCTCCGGGTTGACCGGCGGTGCCTGCCGCATGCAGCGCACTGCGAAACGGCTCGCCGGACGGCGGGCGCAGGTCCGATGACCTCGCGGCTCCGGCGGGGCACGGGATCGGCGACGAGGTCACTCTCATGGTCGACGCCTCGCGGTCAGGTCGTCGGTGCGGTGCTGCTCGGCGCGCGACTCGCGCCGGGCGCGGTGGCGCTCGACCCGGTCGACCAGCCGCTCGGCGGTCCGCAGCTGGCGGGTGCGCTCGCGCAGGCGGCTGGCCGCGGTCTCGGTCGCCGCGGCGGCGTCGGCGTGGCGCTGCATGGCTTCCCCGAGCGACAGCCGGTACTCGCTGGTGTGGTCGGCGACGCGATCGAGCTCGTGGATGGTGCGCGCGGTGGCGAGCGCAGCGGTCGCGGCGTCGAGCGCGGTCTCGAGAGTCTCGTGCTCGTCTTCCAGGGCGCGCGCCGAGCGGTCGCTCTCGGCGGTCGCGGTCGAGTGAGCGGCGGCTGCGACGTCGCGCAGCCGGGTCCGTGCGTCCCGGAGGGCGCGGACCACGCGGGGTTTGATCGTCATCTCGGGATCTCCTCGCCGAGCGCGGCGGCGAGGCCGCGCACGGTGGTGTCATGGGGGGAGCGCTCGTCGGGCGCCTGGCGCGACCAGGCGTCGATCCGGTCGCCGAGCGCGAGCGCGCTGTCGAGCGCCGGGTTGGCGCCCGGGTTGTAGGCGCCGAGCGACTGCAGCTCCTGGGCCTGGCGGCGGCGCGCCAGCACCTCGCGGGTCCGGGTCGCGAGGTGCAGCATCGCGGGGGTCGAGACCCGGCGCGCGACGCGCGACGCGCTGGCGAGCACGTCGACCGCGGGGAACTGGCCGCGCGCCGCGAGATCGCGCGACAGCACGATGTGGGCATCGAGCAGCGAGCGCGCCGAGTCGGCGATCGGGTCGGACAGGTCGTCGCCCTCGACCAGCACGGTGTAGAACCCGGTGATCGCGCCGGCGTCGGCGCGCGGCGCGACCCGCTCGAGCAGCCGCGGCAGGGAGGCGAACACGCTGGGCGGATAGCCCTTGGTGGCGGGTGGCTCGCCGAGCGCCAGGCCGAGCTCGCGCAGCGCCATCGCGAACCGGGTGAGCGAGTCGAGCACGAACAAGACGTTGTCGCCGCGGTCGCGGAAGAACTCGGCGATCGCGGTCGCGGCGAGCGCGCCGCGCACCCGCTCGAGCGGCGAGCGGTCGGAGGTCGCGGCGACGATCACCATGCGATCGCGGCGCGGGCTGCCGAGCAGCTCGACGACCTCGCGGCCGCGCTCGCCGACCAGCCCGATCACGATGACGTCGGCGTCGGCCTGGCTGGCGATCTGCTCGACCAGCACGCTCTTGCCGCACCCGGCGCCGGCGAAGATCCCGACGCGCTGGCCGCGGCCGCAGGTCAGCAGGCCATCGATCGACCGCACGCCGGTGTCGAACCGCACCGCGACCGCGCCGCGGTCCTCGATCGGCAGCGCGCGACCGTCGATCGGGACGCGCGCCGTGCACGCCGGGGGCGGGCCGCCGTCGAGCGGCGCGCCGAACGGGTCGATCAGGCGGCCGATCAGCGCGTCGCCGACCGGCAGCCCGGCGAGCGCGCCGAGGTGGCGGACCTCGGCGCCCGGGGCGATCCGGCGCGCGGCCTGGAGCGGGATCGCGAGCAGCGTCGTGCCGCGGAACCCGACGACCTCGCAGCGGACCGCGCCGGCGGCGCCGGCGATCTCGACGATGTCGCCGAGCGCGGCGCCGGTCATCTCGATCTGGATCAGCGTGCCTGCGATCTCGATCACCTGGCCGACCGGACGGGGCTGGAGCCAGCCGTGCACGGTGTTGGTCAGGTGAGCGCGCGCTGCCGGCGACAGCGCGTCGGTCCCCGGGCGATCGCCGGCGATCATTCGTCGGCTCCGGTCAGCGCGGTCACGATCGCCGTGCGCAGCTCGCCGAGCCGTGCGCGCCAGTCGTGGATCAGCTCGCGGCTGCCGCTGGTCAGCGCGACCGCGCCCGGCGCGACCGCGCGATCCGCGGTGATCGCGATCGGCGCGCCGCCGACCACCTCGGCGAGCGCGGCGGCGTCGTCGGGGTGGACCCGCGCGGTGGTCGGTTGATCGGCGGTGTGGGCGAGCCAGCGCTGCACGATCGGGCGAAACGCCACGCCGGGGTGAAGGTTGCCGATCCAGGCCTCGACCACGCAGGTCGCGATCTCGGCGATCTGCGCGGCGGCCGGCGGCACGATCGCGACCCGGGCGGCGTCGAGCTCGTCGAGCAGCGCGGCGAGCCGGGCGCGCAGCGCGGCGGTCTCGGCCAGGCCGGCGGCGCGGCCCTCGGCGAGCCCGCGGAGGTGGGCCTCGTCGTGGATCGCGGCGAGCTCGGCGGGTGATGGCCCGGCGGCCGGGGCGTCGGCGGTCGCGCGCGGCGTCCACGGCGAGGTCGCGGGCGGCGTTGCCAGCGCGGGCAGCGCGGCGCCGAGCGGCCGGATCGGGGACGGCGCGGACGCCAGGAACGGCCGGATCTCGGGGCCGGGCCTGGTCATTCACCCCCCCGGCCGGGCATGGTCAGCTTGCCCTCGGCGGCGAGCTTCATCGCGGCATCGACCACCTCGCGCTGGGCGGCCTCGACCTCGGACAGCCGCTTGGGCGCGGCCGACGCCAGATCGTCGCGCAGGGTCTGTGCGGCGCGCTGCGACAGGGCAGACAGCAGGTGATCGCGGAGCTCGCTCGTCGCGGTCTGCAGCGCGGTGACCAGGCTCTCGCTCTGCACCGCGCGCATCAGGTTGCCGAGCTCGCGGCTCGCGATCCGCACCAGGTCCTCGAAGGTGAACAGCGCCTCGCGGATCCGGCTGGCGACGGTCTCGTCGCGCTCGGCGACCTTGCCGAGCAGCGTTTCGCCGGCCTCGCTCGACATCTCGTTGACGATCGCGGCCGAGAACGCGAGCCCGTCGAACGCCTCGCGCGCGTCGGAGGTCGCCAGCCCGCCGGCGAGCTCGAGCGCGCGGACCAGGCTCTCGGACGCCTCGACGACCGCGGACTCGGGGACCTCCTCGAGCTCGGACAGCCGCGCGGTGAGGTCGGCGGCGGTGTCGGTCGGCATCAGCGCGAGCACCTTGGCGGCGACGCCGGCCGGCAGCTGGGTCATCACGACCGCGGCGATCTGCGGGTGCTCCTCGGCGAGCAGCTGGGCGAGCGCGTTGACCCGCGCGGTGCGCAGCAGCTCGAGCGGATTGGTCGGCGGCGGCGTCACCGCGCCGAACAGCTTCTGGGCGCGATCGTTGCCGAACGCCGCGTTGGCGAGCTTGCGCACGTACTTGGTGCCGCCGGTGCGGACCACGGCGAGCGGGCTGGTGATGCCGCGCTCGAGGTCCTCGAGCACCCCGGCGATCACGTCCGGGCCGACGTCATCGAGATGCTCGACCGCCGCGACCAGCCTGCGGACGTCGGCGTCGGCCATCCGGCTCAGCACCTGGGTCGCGATCTCCTTGTCGAGTGACAGCAGGGCGATCGCTGCCTTCTGGGGGCCATCGAGGGCGGGTCCGGGCATCACCGTGCCGCCTTCCTGGCCGGCTCGCCGGGCCTGACCGGCTCGCCGGGCCTGGCCGGCTCGCCGGACCTGGCCGGCTCGGCGAGCCACGCGGTCAGCACGCCGGCGGTGCGATCGACGTCGGCGCGCACCGCATCGAGCACGCGGTCGCGCGCGGTGCGGCCGGGCAACAGGTTCGCGGGCTCGGAGGCCGGCGCCTCGCCCTCGGTCGGTGCGCGGCGGGTCACCCGGGCCTCGAGCACGCGCTCGAGCTCGCCGACCGGGGCGGGCAGCGCCAGGGTGGGCAGCTGTGCCGGGCGGCGGCGGCGGAGCACGAGGAACAGCACCACCGCGATCATCGCGAGCAGGCCACCACCGGCGCCGATCAGGACGGGCAGCGGCAGCGGCAGCGGCAGACCGCCGGTCGCGGCGGGCGGAGCGGCGGCGGGGTCGGCGTCGGGGGCGAACGGGATCGAGCGGACCTCGATCTTGTCACCGCGGGCGTCATCGATCCCGGCGGCCTGGCGCGCGAGCGCGGTGAGCTCGGCGAGCTCCTTGTCGCCGCGCGCGGCGGGCTTGCCGTCGGTCCCGACCCGGAAGTCGACGACCACCGCGACGTGCAGCTTCTGGAGCTGGCTGTCGGGCTTGGTGGTCTGGCGCACGGTGCGGCTGACCTCGTAGTTCTTGGTCTCCTGCAGGCGCTGCGGACCGCCGGAGCCCGTCCCCGCCCCGGGGGTCGGCGCCGGCGCGGGCGCGCCCGGCAGGTTGCCGCGGGTGCCGGCGATCCCGCCGATGCCCGTGGTCACGTCGCTGCCCTCGAGCGTCCGCGACTCGCTGCGCAGCGCCGGGTGGTCGGCGTCGTAGACCTCCTGGGTCTCGCTGACCTTGCGATCGTCGACGTCGGCGCTGGTCACCACCGAGACCTTGCCGGCACCGACCACGCGCTCGAGCATGGTGCGGACCCGGCTGGTGACGGTGCGCTCGATCTCGGCCTTGTGGTCGACCGCGCCCGGATCATTGGCGTCGAGCAGGTTGCCGTGGTTGTCGACGATCACCACCGCATCGGGCCTCAGGCCCTCGATGCTGGCGGCGACCAGCTGGCGGACGCCGCGGACCTGGTCGGCGGTCAGCGTCTGGCCGGCGTGGAGGTGGAGCGCGACCGACGCGGACGCCGGCTGCTCCTGGTCGCGGACCAGCGAGTGCTTGCCGAACGCGATCAGCACGCGCGCGCTCTCGACCTGGGCCAGCGCGGTGATGCTGCGGGCGAGCTCGCCCTGCAGCGCGCGGCGGTAGTTGACCTGCTCGGCGAAGCTCGACTGGCCGAGGCTCGACGCGTCGAACAGCTCGAGGCCCTTGCCGGTGTGCGGCAGGCCGGCGCCGGCGGCGATCGCGCGGGCCTCGGCGAGCCGCTCGCTGGCGACCTCGACCTTGCCGTCGTGCAACCGGACCGGCAGGTTGCGCGCGGACAGCACCGCGTAGAGCTCCTGGCCGTCCTCGGGCGAGCTGCCCTCGGCGACCGCGGTCCACGGCTCGGCGTGCGGGATGACGGCAGCGTAGGCAATGATCGCTGCGATGCCGAGGGCGACGCTCACCGCGAGCACCCGGCGCCGCCGGGGCTGGCGGGCCCACAGCTCGCCGAGCTGGCGGGCGACGGCGACAGGGCCTGTGGTGGGAGCGTCGGCCATGGCTTATACCTGGGTGTTCATCAGCTCGCGATACGCCTCGAGCGCCTTGTTCTTGAGCGTCGTCGCGTAGCGGATCGCGATGTTGGCCTTCTCCGACGCGATCACGACCTCGTGGATGCCCATGCCGGGGTCGCCCTTGGCGAACCGCTCGGCCGCGTCGGTCGCCTGGTGCTCGGCGGCGCGGGCGTTGTGCAGCGCCTCGCCGAACGAGCCGGCGAGATCCGGCTTCGGCACCGCGCGCTCGCCGCCGGTGACCCCGGCGAGGCCCTGCAGCTCCGGCGCGACGGGCGGGGTGATCGGGGCGATGCTCATCGCCCGATCCCCAGCGCGCGCTCGGCCATGTTGACCGCGGTAGTCATCGACGTGATGCCGGCCTCGTAGGCGCGCGAGGCCGTGATCATGTCGACCATCTCCTTGACCGGGTTGATGTTGGGGTAGGCGACGTAGCCCTGTGCGTTGGCCTGCGGGTGGCCGGGGTCGTACTCCAGCCGCGGCGGCGCGGCGTCCTGCGAGATCTGCGAGACCGCGACGCCCTTGACCGCCTGCGCGAACGGCGTGCCGGTCACCCCGGGGACGTCCACCGACTGCAGGACCACGTCGCGGCGCCGGTACGGCCCACCGCCGGCCGCCTGGGTGGTCTGGGCGTTGGCCAGGTTGGAGGCCGCCACGTTCATCCGGGTGCGCTCCGCCGACAGGCCGGACGCGGACACTTCCATTGCGGTGAAGAAATCCATGGTCGACATCAGGTGCCGTCTCCTGCGGCGTAGCGCAGCACTGCGAGCCGGCGCGACACCAGCTCGGCCGCGGTCGCGTAGCGCGCGCGGTTGGCGTCGATCTTCGACAGCTCGCGCTCGAGCGAGACCGCATTGCCGTCGCTGCCTTGCAGCGCGCCGCCGTCGTCGAACGAGGTCACGAAGTCGGTGGTCGCCGGCGCGGCGATGTGGCCCTCGTGGGTGACCGCGAGCTCGGCCGGGTCGCCGGCGGTGCGGCGCTCCAGATCGATCGGGCGGTAGCCGGGTGTGTCCAGGTTGGCGAGGTTTCCCGCGAGCACGGCGTGTCGTTCGCGGTGGTAGGTCAGCGCCACCTGGAGGGTATCGACGGTCGAGAGATCGACGGACACGCTCGGCAGGCGAGCAAGCCGCGGGCCGACCGCGCGGTCAGCCGGTACGCCGGGTTGCGGGCGCCGCGGCGCGGTGGATCGCCCGGGCGTCGGCGGAGTTGACGCGCTTGACGGGTCGGCCGGGCGGTCGAAGACACCTGCGTGGCCGACGGGATTGCGCGCGAAGTCTTCGGGCTGCTGTTCGATACCAGCAGCGACGCGGTGTTCGTCGCCGACCGCGCGACCGGGCGGATCGTGTCGGCCAACCTGCGCGCCGGCGAGCTGCTGCATGCCGAGGTCGAGGCGCTGATCGGCGTTTCGCCGAGCGAGCTGATGGCCGACGCCGGGCGCGATCTCGGATCGCCCGGCCGCTACGAGGATGTCGCGCTGCGCGGTGGCGACGGCTACCCGGTGCAGGTCGAGCTCCATGTCGTCCAGTTCCGCACCCAGGGTGCGGGCGAGCTGGCGGCGTACGCCGCGCGCGACACGTCGGCGCGCCGGATGCTCGAGCGCGAGCTGGTCGCCAAGCACACCGCGCTGTGCACCGCCCACGCCGAGCTCGAGGCGCGCAGCCAGCAGCTCGCGCTGCTCTCGTGGCGCGCCGCGCTCGGCGAGCTGGTCGCCAGGATCGCGCATCACCTCAACAACCCGGTCGGCGCGCTCGCCAGCACGCTGCGCCGGATGGCCGAGGCGGTCGCGCAGCTCCCCGGCGAGCATCGCGGCGAGCTCGACCGCCAGCTGGTCCGGATCGGCGAGCTGACCCGCCGGATCGAGGGCACGGTCGCCGCGATCGTCCAGGCCAGCCGGTCGAGCGCACACACCGGGCCGGGCGAGCTCCCGCCCGAGCTGGCCGGCGCGCTGTCCGCGTTCACCGAGAAGCTCGAAGACACCCCGAGGAAGCATTCGCCATGAAGCAGGCACGAATCCTGGTCGTCGATGACGACGACCATGTCCGCGACGCGCTGGTCGACGAGCTGTCGCCGCATTACAGCGTGGAAGCCGTCGGCTCCGGCGGCGAGGCGTTCGACGCGCTCGCGGCCCGCCAGTACGACGTCATCATCTCGGATCTCAGGATGCCGGACCACGACGGCATCGAGGTCCTCGAGTTCGCCCGCAAGCACCAGCGCGATCCGGTGCGCGTCCTGCTCACCGGCTACGTCGACGACCGGGCGCACAAGGCGCTGCTCCGGCCCGACGCGCCGTACAAGGTCGGCAAGCCGTGGCACGACGAGATCGAGGTCGTGGTGCGGCGCGGGCTCGAGCACCGCGAGCTCGCGCGCCGGCTGTGCGCGTCGGTCGATGACGCGCTCGGCCTGGCGACGTTCGACGCCGAGCTCGCCGCGACCGGCACACCAATCGAGCTGTCCGAGGTGCTGGTGCGCCGCGCGATGACCGCCGAGGGCGTCACCGCGTGCGCGACGGTGGTCAGGAGCAGCGAGGGCGAGCACGTGGTGACCGGCGGGGCGGTCGCACGCGACGGCGCCGGCTGGTACCTCGACCTGGCGCTCGACGTCGATGCCGATCTCCGGCTGCGCGCGCGCGGCGTGACCGAGAGCGCGCGCCAGCTGGTCAGCTACATGGCGCATCGCGCGCAGCGCCGGTGCGGCGTGCTCGAGGGCCGCGCGCCGGTCCGCGGGTTCACCGGCCACGATGCGCGGATGAACCAGCTGATGCGTCAGGCGACGCTCGGCGCGATGACCTCGTCGCTGCTCCACGACCTGGCGTCGACGATGCAGGCGCTGAGCGCGGCGCTGAGCGAGATCGGCCTGCACGGCAGCCAGGTGCCCACGATCCAGGCCGCGGTGGTCGACGCCAACACCGCCGGCGACGAGGTGATCCAGCTGTTCGTCCAGATGCGCAAGTTCATCCGCGACGGCGAGGTCCGGTTCAAGCCGATGACGGCGAGCCGGCTGGTCGAGCGCGCGGTCAAGCTCGCCGGCGGCTACGTCCGCGATCGCGCACAGCTCCGGGTCGCCGAGCTGCCCGACGCCGAGGTCCAGGTCGCGGAGTCGCTGTTCCTCCAGGTGCTCGCCAACCTGCTGCGCAACGCGGCCAACGCGTCGCCGCCCGGCGGGGCGGTCGACCTCCGGGTCACCGCGACCGACGCCGAGGTCGTGTTCACCGTGCTCGACGACGGCCCCGGTGTGCCACCCGAGATCGCCGACACGATGTTCGAGCCGTTCGCGAGCAACCCATCCGAGGGGTCTGGCCTGGGGCTCGCGATCGCGGCCTACGTGATGCAGATGCTCGGCGGCAAGATCAGCTACCACAAGCACCCGGAGCGCGGCGCCAGCTTCTCGGCGACCCTGGCGCGCCGGCAGCCGGGCGACTGACAGCCACCGGCGGCGCGCCGGTGCTACAGGGTGTGGAAGCCGACGAACGGGGTCGCGCGCGCGACGTCGGACACGCCGCCCGGGATCCCGAAGTAGGGCGAGTTGACCAGCCGCAGCAGCCTGGCCGAGGTCGCGGGATCGCCGCGCAGCAAGCCGGCGACCTGCTGGACCGACGCCGACTTGCCGTGGACGACGATCTGGAGGGCGATGACGGGCAGCGTGGGCAGGCTGTCGATCGCGTCGAGCGGCGCGGGCTCGGCGACCGGCGCATCGACCGGCGCATCGACCGGCGGGATCATCGCGACCATGGCGCTGCTTCGCCGGCGGGCTGGGCGGCGTTGCCCACCGCCGCCGCGTCGTCGGTCGCGGCATCCCCCGCCGCGGACCCCGCGCCGTCGGTCAGGGCGTCGGTGCTGGCGTCGGGCGCGATCGTGCAGCTGCCGCCCGTGGTGCAGACCTGGCCGGCCGGACAGTCGCTGTTGCGCACGCACAGCGTCGTCGACGGTGGCGTGCAGCCGGCGAGTGCGACGACCAGCCCGAGCACGCCCCCGAGACCCGCGCTGCGCGCGGCGCGAGGGCTACAGCGCATCGAACACCATCCCGAGCACGAGCTGGATCTGGGTCGCGGCCGTCCCGTCGGGGAGATCGCTGCCGGCGACGAACGCGGTGAGCTGGACGTCGCCACACAGCGCCACCGCCGGCACCGCGTGGAAGCACGCGCCGGTGCTCGCGGTCGCGCCCCACAGGGTGTACGGCGCGACCACGTAGACGCCGCCGCCGGCGAAGTGCAGCCGGCTGCCGCGCGGGTGGAGCTCGACCCCGAACACCGCGCCGGCCGCGTTGCGATCGAGGGTCTCGACGACGAGCCCGCCGTAGCCGGCGATCGCCGGGTCATCGATGACCGCGATCGCGGCGATCGCGGTCAGGGTCAGCGGCGTCGACCGCCACCTCACCTGGCTGGCGATGCCGCCGAACGTCAGCCCGTAGCCGGCGTGAAGCTCGAGCTGCCACAGCGGATCGGCGGCGGGGGACGCGACCGCCGATCGCGCCGCGCACCACGCGAGCAGCGGAACACCCAGGCGCAGGACGCGGAGCAAGCGGGGAGCAGGGCGCACAGCCTGGGCTGTCGCAAGCGACGTGCCGGCGGCGCCCGCTGCGATCGCGGTCAGTTGGGCGTGATCGGCTCGGTCCTGGCGAGCTTGGTGTCGGCGGGCCTGGCGATCTTGACGAGGATCGACAGCCGGCGGTTCTGCGGCGCGAGCGGATCGGTGACGATGTAGAGCTGCGACGCACCTCGTGCGAACACCCCGTG
This sequence comes from Kofleriaceae bacterium, assembly GCA_041495365.1. Classification (GTDB taxonomy): domain Bacteria; phylum Myxococcota_A; class Polyangia; order Haliangiales; family Haliangiaceae; genus JABFXX01. The sequence continues at coordinate 20,574 of JBGQCL010000135.1, forward strand.
GATCTGGCGCGGCGCGACCCCGCTGGATTCGAGGATCTCGCGCGCGGCCTCGGCGCGCTGGTACGACAGGTCCCAGTTCGACAGCCGCGCGCCGGAGACGAACGGCCGGGCGTCGGTGTGGCCGTTGATCTCGATCGGCCGGTCGATCGCGGCGATCGCGGGGCCGAGCGCGCGCAGCAGCCGCTCGAGCGGCTCGTTGAGCTGGGCGGACGCGAGGTCGAACAGCAGGCCGCGCGCCTCGTCGACCGCCTCGATCAGGATGCCTTCCTGGTTGACCGAGACGTGGACGTTGCGCATCACCTGCGCGAGCTGGGGGTCGACCCCGGCGAGCCGGTCGAGCCGCGCCACCAGCGACTTGGCCGCCTCGGCCTTCTCGTCGAGCGCCTCCTGGCCCGGCGGGGCCGGGGTCGGCGACGCCTGGATCACCGACGGGGCGAGCTGCGCGGCGCGGTTCATCGACATGTCGCCGTCAGGCAGGATGCCGGTCCGGAAGTAGTTCGAGATCTCCTGGCGGGTCTGCTGGTCGCTCGACGCGATCAGCCACATCACCATGAACAGCGCCATCATCGCGGTCACGAAGTCGGCGTACGCGACCTTCCAGGCGCCGCCGTGATGGGCGTGGTCGGCCTCGACCTTCTTGATCCGGCGCGCCATCGCTAGCTCGCCGCCGCCATCGCCTGCAGCTCCTTGTCGACCTCGGCGAACGACGGCCGCTCGTCGGTGAAGATCATCTTGCGGCCGAACTCGATCGCGGTCGGCGGTGCCACGCCGCGCGCCGACGCGACCACCGCCGACTTGATCACGATCAGGAACCGCAGCTGGTGGGTCTCCTGGATCTCGGCGTTGTTGGCCAGCGGCTGGAGCACGCCATAGCACATCAGGATGCCGAGGAACGTGCCGACCAGCGCGGCGGCGACGTGGTGGCCGATGATGGCCGGAGGGGCGTCCATGTGGCCCATGGTCACGATGATGCCGAGCACGGCGGCGACGATGCCGATGCCGGGCAGCGCGTCGCCGATCGTCTTGAGCAGGCCGGTCGCGAGGTGGCCCTCGAACTTGAGCGTGTCGAGCTCGGCGTCGAGCAGGGCCTCGAGGTCGTCGGGCGAGATCCCGTTGACGATCTGCTGCAGCGCCTCGGCGAGGAACACCTGGGCGTGGCCGAGCCGGCCGATGCTCGAGTACTTCTTGAAGATCGCCGACTTGTCGGGCTCGTTGACGTGGGCCTCGAGCGCGAGCACGCCCTGGCGGCGGGCGAGCATGAACAGCTCGTACAGGCACTTGAGCAGCCCGAGGTAGTCCGACTTCTTCGGGATGCTCTCCTTGAGCGCCGCCTTGACCGCGTGCACCACCCGCTTCTTCATCAGGCCGGGCGACGAGGTGAGCAGCGTGCCGAACGTCGCGCCGAGGATGACCACGAACTCCGAGGGCTGAAGCAGCACCGGGAAGTGACCGCCGGCCATCGCGAAGCCGCCGGCGATCGCACCGAGCACGATCAGGATTCCAGGGAGTGACATCTTCAGCTGAAGATTCGGCCGCGGTGCGGCGCGGTTGAGGTGCCCCCTGTGCCCACATCGGAGCGCGCCGCGCCGTCAAGATCGCCGACGCGACCCGGGGGGGTGCGGCGAACCCCCGCGAATTCACCCGATCGGACCTGGCACCTGCGCTGCACGGCATCGCGGCATGAACCGACGGCGTCAGACCAGCCGCACGATCCCCGATCACGCGAGCCGGCGGATCGAGGACGCCGGCCTGGAGGCCTACGGCGTGATCGGCGAGATCGCGCGGGGCGGGATGTCGACGATCTACCTCGGCGAGGACCGCGCGACCGGCGAGCGGGTCGCGATCAAGGCGCTCGACGCGTTCCACGTCGGCCACAGCGACCTGGTGCACCGGCTGCTCGCCGAGCACGAGCTCGCCTGCCGCGCCCGGCACCCCGGCGTGATCGACATCCGGTGCGCCGAGCAGACCGCGCACGGCGTGCCCTACCTGGTGATGGAGTACCTCGACGGCGAGAGCCTGCGCGCGCTGACCGACCGCCGCGCGCTGTCGCGCGACGCGATCGTCGCGATCGTCGCCCATGCCGCGCGCGCGCTCGCCGCGCTGCACGCCGCCGGCGTCGTGCACTGCGACGTCAAGCCCGACAACGTGTTCGTGCTGTGCGATCCGGCCGCCGATGGCTCGCCGCGGGTCAAGGTGATCGACCTCGGCGTCGCGCGCTCGATCCACGAGCCGTGCGAGTCCGGGACCGCGGACCGCGCGATCGCCGGGACCCCGGCGTTCATGGCGCCCGAGCAGTGGCACGGCGCGCCGGTCTCCGCGTCCGACGTCTACGCGCTCGGCGCGCTGCTCTACGAGCTGGTGACCGGCCGGCCGGTGTTCTCGGGATCGCTGCCGCAGCTGATGACCGCGCACTGCGAGCGGCTGCCGGTGCGGCCCGCCGCGCTCTGCGATGATCTGGGACCCGAGCTCGATCGGCTGATCCTGCGCATGCTGGCGAAGGACACGGCGCTCCGCCCGACGATGGTCGCGGTCGACGCCGCGCTGTCTCAGCTGGCCGCGCATGCGCCGTGCGCGCTCGCCGGATAATTCCACGCCGGGGTCACCCGGGTAGCCGCATCTTGCGGCAGCCCTTGATATCTCCCGGCGGCGGGCCAAAGCAGTCGGTACGCCGGCGCATCGCTCGGCGGAGTGAAGGAATGGAAACGCAATGAAGAAGCTCTCTGGATTGGCAATCATCCTCGGTCTGCTCGGGCTCCATGGGCTCTGCGAGGCGAGCGGTGAGACCTCATCTGGCACGCTCACGGTCACCGGCACGATCGAGGCCTCGATCAGCCTCACCGTCGAGTCCGCGGGCGGCACGACCTCTGGAACCGGCACCGACGCGGCGACCTCGGCGCTCGGCAGCATCTCGAAGTTCGGCTCGGCGCCGACCGGGTTCACCCTGGCGCGCGGCGCCGGCAACTGGACGCTGTCGTCGACGGCCGGCATCGAGGTCGACAAGGCCAATCTGACCAGCACCGACTACACGCTGACCGCGCAGCTCGGCTCGGCGCCGGCGTCGGGTGTGACCTGGAAGCTCAACGGATCGACGCTGGGCGACGCGTCCATGACCACGCTGACCTCGACCGGGACCTACGGCTCGACCGGCAGCTACTCGTGGGACATCGTGGTCGCCGACTCGGCGTCCGCCGCGGCGATCGACAACGCGATCCAGTTCACCGCAACGGCGAACTGACGCCCGACGGGGACAACTCGCATGCGCACGCTCATCGCTGTACTCGTGCTGGTGTCGGCGGCGGCCAGTGCCGCGGCGTCACCGGCTCGCCCGGCGGCTCCCGCAGACGCGTTCCGGCTGGTGTTCCTCGAGGGGGACGCGCAGGCCCCGGTGCGTCGCGGCGGCGCGGACGATGCCACGATCGACGTCGGGAGACTCGCCGCTGCGAGATGTCCTTCGCGCGGCTGCCTGCGCACGGTCGTGCGCAGGCAATTCCGTCTCCGGGTCGACGGCGTGGCGACCACCGCCCGGTTCGTCCGTACCCGCGCTTATCTACAGAGCGACGTACCCGGCCACCGGGTGCGGCTCGACGGCCGGCTGTTGACCGCCGGCCCCCAGCTGATCGATGCGATGATCCCGATCGGCACCCCGGTCGCGCACACGCTGGAGATCGAGGTCCCGATCTCGGAGCCGGCGGGCATGCTCGCCGAGAGCATCGTCTGGGTCGCGGAGGACGTCCAGTGATCCGCGCCCTGGTCGTCCTCTGCATCACCCTGGCCAGCGGCGCCGCCGCCGCGCAGTCCGTGACGCTGTCTCCGGCGGTGGTCCCGCTCGGTGGCCACCCCGGCCAGGGTACCAGCCAGCACCTCACCCTGAGCAACGGCACCGGCGAGCCGCTCGGCTTCACGCTGGTCGCCAGGGACGTGGTGGTGCGCGACGGCGCGCGGGTGTTCGTCGACGCCGGCGAGCAGCGCGGCAGCGTCGCCGCCACCGCGGTGTTCTCGACCCACACCCTGTTCGTCGGCCCGGGCGAGGATCGCTCGATCGACGTCACGCTGACCCTGCCGGCGCAGATGACCTCGCGCGCGGTCGTGATCGTGTTCCAGGGCACGACCCGGATCGGGGGCAAGGCCACGGTGTCGCTCGGCGCGCTGCTCACGTTCGACCTGTCCGGCAAGCGGTCGCTGGCACCCGGCGAGCTGCGCGTGGCGCCGCCGACCGGGTCGTCCAACGCGGTGGCCACCATCCCGGTCGTCAACGACGGCGAGGAGCCGGCGATCGTGCGCGGCGCCGCGGCGATCCTCGCCGACAGCGGCGCGGTGGTCGGCAAG
>JBGQCL010000136.1:0-24765 GCA_041495365.1 Kofleriaceae bacterium
CCGGAGAGATCGCACCAGGATTATCCCGCGTCCGCCAGCGCTCGTTCTGGGCACCACCCCTCGGAGGACGGCAGCGACGGAGCGTCGACGCGGGATAACTTGGCGGTCGGGATAATGGCGCAGCATGTGCCACCCGATCTCTCGCCCTAGCTTGGCTGCCTTGCATGCCCGGGCCAGCGGTGCAGCCACCTTGCCCGACGTGAGAACCTGGCCAGCCGCATCGCAGAACACCAGCGGCCCCCGATTGTGCTTGACATGTTCGGCCAGCGCCGCGCGTGCCTCCTCGCCAAGCCCGATCTCTCGACCCTTGCCCGACTTGGGGCTGACCATCCAGCGCCGCGATCAGCGGTTTGAACCGGCGCTCACGAACCGGAACGGGGCTGAACACGATCAGATCCAACCCGACGACGAGCGCGAGCACCCCAAGTAGCACGCAGGCGAATCTCATTGGATCCCCTGCTGTAGCGTGTCCGCGTCGTCGTCCGCCTCGTTGTCGAGGATCTCGACGCCGCCGCCGAGCTCGATCCCGTCGAACGCGTTGAGCCCCACGCCGATCGACCCCGGCGTGACGCCGCAGAGCAACGCAAGCTCCTCGGCGTCAAGACCACACATCTTGCCCCCGTCGAAATAGATCCGGGTCGCGGGGCTGCACCACGTGAAGAACTCGGCCAGTCCCTCGAGAGGGACGCGCGCGATGTCGAGGCTCGGCATGCGCGCGCGGCGTATGCTCAGCTCAAGCTCGCCGCGGTTGGAGTACGCGCCGAACGTGACCACATGCAGACCCTCAACATCCGGGAGCTCCAGAATGGCGCCAGCTCGGGCGCGGCGAAAATAGTGCTCGACATCGAGCACCGATACACGCGCGCTGATCGGCGCGCCGCCGATCCCCGCCGGCCGGATACTGACATCGAGCTCCGCGCTCTCGTAGTGCGCGATGAACACAACGGTATCTCGCGCTGGGCGCACGCGACCGAGTGCGGGCAGTTCGACGCGGCAGCGCCCCGCATACAAGACAGGCCGAAGCTTAGCAGCGACATGAGCGAGCTCCTTTCGATGATGAGACGTACTGCTGAATAGCAAGACACATGTGCTCAGGTGTCCGACTGATGGGTCGGCGCATCCAGACTGCGTCGAACACGATCCTGGCGCGCATGCGATTCGCATTCTACTCCGAGTGATAATGCTTGCCGCGTTGCCCCCTGCATTCCGTGAGTGGCTGCGACATCGTTTGGACAAGCGTTATTCGGATGCCATCCATTGCGCGACGCACCCGCAGATCTGTGAGTATCTCGCGTGCGCATCTGATCGTCTCCAGTAGCTGGCCGTAGGTGTCCTCCAGCAACTGTCGCGCGGCCCTAGCATACGGACTGTTCTCTCGATTGCTCTCGATGACTCGAAGGCAAGCCTCGCGTCCGGCAATCCAGAGAGTAACCGCACTGCGGATCGCATCCTCTGCGCCCTCAACGTTCTGATTGCTAAGTCGTGTCGTGAGTCGTCCGCAGCGCTCGGCAACACCGATCATCGCTCTGCGAAATGCCGTATTCGGCGCTGGCCGTCCTGGCGTGGTCTCTTCATTGCTCCGATCAAAGTCATTCATACTGTGTCTCCGGCGCTGATATGGGAGCGGTGATCATCGGGCCGCCGCCAACTGCGTCCATTTGTTCAACGCTGACCAGGTCCGTCGAGCAGCGCCGATGTCTACTTGCGCGTGAATCGCGACAAGGATCTGTTCACACGGCCGGACGATTTCCGGCCATCGCGCCGCGATCCCGCGGTAGAGCACGCGCTCGACCTCCGGTATGTCATCCATCTTGTCCAGCTCCTCGAAGGCGGTTTTCAGCGCAAGCCGGTACGTTGCATCGTGACTGGGTTCGCTGGTCGTCGACTCATCCCCGCGGTACTGAAGCCAGATGCGCGTGACGCGCCATAGCTCAGCCTTGGCAAGCGGGAGGACTCTGAGAAAGCCTCGCCACATCTCCGGCTTGGCCGAACGAGGGAGATCAACATCCAGGATGCTACGAATCGCACGATCGAGATCGTCCAGCTCGATGTTGATGATCATGCGCGCAGTGCGAAACACGAGTTCCTCGTCTGAGATGACTCGAATGCCAAGCCCATCGTTGGCGATCTCCGTGCGTAAATCGGCCAGCACACTATCCATCGCACTGATCGCGTGAGCGATTGCCGCACGATTCGGCCTGCCCGCTGTAAGACTTGCGGTTAGCCGTTCTAGCCTCTGCAGGGCATTGGTTGAAAACTGGGAGTAGAACCCCATAGCACTGTCCTTCGTGCCCAGTTAACTACATCGCCTCGGCGTGCCAGCAAGACTCGAATAGCTCGATCAGGATCAAGTCGTCGGGCCCTGCCGGTAGCCAGCCTTCGGGAGCCTCGATACTCTCCATCGCATGTTCGATGCGTTCGATCGCGTCGTTGTATGCCTGCGGTACAGCCATGAGGAGTGTGAGGAACACTCCCTTGATTCGGAAGTCTTGATCAACCATCATGTCTCGGTGGTCGGCTTTGTCGCGTCGCCAGCCCTCGGGGATCTCACTTCGAAGATCGCGCGCAAAGAGGCCACGTGCGCAACGCTGCATCTGTCCGGCTGCCTCTGCCTCCTCGACGAGCTTTTGCTCCAGCGCGAACGGCTCGCCTCCCAGGTTGCCCGCCAGCTCGGCGAGCGATGCGGCCGGTAGGCTGTCGGCATAGTCGGTCAGGAAGGCGAAGCCGCGGATCGTCAGTGCCTGGGATAGTGCCGCGGTCCACTCATTCGATGCTAATTCGAGATCAATCTTCTGCTCAATCATGACCATGAACGGGCTCCTATTCGGTCGATTCGGATGTGCAGCGCCGCAATCGTGGGCTCGCGTCGAGCTCCAGCGTTTCCGCGAGCAATAGATCGTCGGAGACAGGCGTGGGTGTCATAGCTGGCCTGATGGACGCCGAACCGCCATTCCATCGTCGCTGTAGTCGAAAAGTTGCTCGGGTTCAAGCACCGCGGCGGCGAGAAGGAGCTCCGGATCGGGCTCGCGGATCCCCTTGAACGCAAGGAGTTGCCGGAGTTGCTCGCACGCGGCGCGTACGTCAGGAACATCGTCGCGTGAGCACCCAACCCGCACGAAGTGCGTCAGGTCGGGATCGATGCTGAGCGCAGCGATCTCGCGCACCGCTCGGCGCACAGCCACGCGGCGGACGAGCGCGCGACTTGTCTCGATCGCCTTGGGGATCGACGCTTCATCAATGGCCCATGGCAGGACGCGAGAGCTCAGCCATCGGCGATTGGCCTTCGCCAGCACATCCAAGACGCGGCCGATGACGTCATCGACCGTCCGCAAGGTCTTGGTGTACAGGTCAGCAAAGCTAGCAACGTCCTCCCGCACCGCGGCGTACAGCTCATCGAGCACGAGCAGGATAGCGGCCGTCTGGCTGCGCAGTCCGAGCTCTGCGAGCGACATCACCTCGCTGCCAGCGATCTTATGATCGAGCGCCACGACTGTCCGCTGAAGCTCGGCAATCCGAGATGTGAGCAGATTGCATGCATGTCGGAGTTCGCATCGCGCCATGATGTGTTCCGGAGACCCGTCGACAGCGCCGGCCTGGAGTAGGTCGCGCATGCCCACATGCACGGATTCGCTTTCGCGAACGATGGTCATGAGTAGCGATGCGATCACAATGCCTTGCATACAAATGTCCGGCTTACCTACTCAGATGTGCAACGTGGATACGTGAAATGAGATTCCAGGCGAGCGCAAGCGACGGGCGTCCTCTTCGATAGGATTCGGTCGGTGCCTGACGAGCGTTGCTCTCCATTACTCCAGAGAGCCGCTCCCAAGATCTGGATGGTCACATAAGCGTGACTCCAAACTCTTTGAAGCCTTTCATTGGTGACTAGCGCTCGATGTGGATCCTCGGATTTGAATGCTGTTTCGAGTTCGGCGATAGAGTCGCTTGCTTCGTCAAGACATACAAGTAGGAGCACGACGAGTGAGCGTGCTCGACTCACCAGATCGGCGTATGCACACGGATCACCGCCACCGCCCATTGCAACCTCCATGGCATCAGGACCGTTATTATGATGAGCATTGTCATGCGCAATATCCCCTAATACGCAGACGGGCCGGATCGCCAGATGGCGAAAGCGCGGGAACCGTGAGAGGTGGAGTTGAAATGCTGGCTATTCCGACCTGTTCAGGACAAGAGGGAATTTGAAGGAGACATTCAATCGCTTAGTCCATCCACGGATCACGCCACGGGTGATCTCCGCTTCCGCTTGCTTGGGGGTGCGAAAATGAACCAGCTTGACGAGTACGTCAGTCACCTGACGAAGCTCGGAAAGATTCTCTGGCCATCCATAGGAGCGGAGGGCGTCGCGAAGCTCTGGACGAAGCAGTCCGAACCGAAGGAGGGAACGTCGGCTGAAGAACCACTGATCCAGGAGCTCGGGAAGCTCGTTTGTGCGCTCTCGCAGCGCTGGGATCGTGATCTTCTTCGCATCGTTCACCAAGCCGGCTGCGAAGCTCGCTTCCGCCTTGTCGGGTGACTTGGCGCAAAGGATGAGTCGCAGCTTCGCCTGTGGGTGTACGAGCGCTGCAACCAAGCGCGGATCGAGCTTCCCTCGATGATGCATCGGGACGAGCACAGTACCATTGCATGCATCGCTGAGTTCCTGACGGGTTTTGGCGTCGAGCTTCGGACGGTTTGAGAGTGTGTGATATCGGTTGTGGCGGCGGTGAGAGACTTGGTGGATGACGCGACCTAAGCGATCTTGGTCGCAGCCTGGCTCACCAACGAGTAGGACATGCCGCGCCGAGTCTCTCACCGCCGCGATCAGGAGGTCATCGATCGCCGCGTGCTGACCAAGTCCCAAGACATCCATCGCCGTCGGGCGCGCTAGTCGCATTTGCTCGTTCATTGCAAAGAATCGACTCTCTCCAATCTCGAACCAATCCCCCGCCCCCATCGTGAACTCCTTCTCTGCAATCTCACCAAGAAATACGATATCGTTCTTACCAGGAGAAACATCAGTTACCTTGAGGCTGGCGCGTGCCGATTCTTCGAGACGATCGATCTGCATATGTAGAGACGAGACATACGTCTCATCGTCTACACAGAGGTCGCATGACTGCAGTCTTCCGAAGCTGAACGAGTCCTTGGTTGACAGCATGGGGAGCTCCCTCCCCTTGGCGTAGATGCCGAGCGCTGTGATCAGATCCGGGCCGGTCTGGTATCCGCGCCGATCGCGCGGGTACGTCGGGGTCCCGGATGAATCGATCACGTGACGTGTGTGTCACGAGGGAGCGCAGGGACTCAAGTAGCCGATCTGAACCACCGTCGAGTTGCGTCGAAAGCCCTCGGAACCGCGGTGGAAATTTCCGGATCTCGGTCTGTTGGGTCTCGGAAGATGGCTTCGCGCACTACGCTGGGTCCACCTAACGAACGCCGAAATGAGCTCTAAACTGGTGAAGATACGGGCGTTCTTGGTTTGGTTCAGATTTGCTACCCCCTGGCAAAGCGAACCGACCCCTTGCGTGTGGTGCCGGCATCCGCGAGGTTTGGCCCACGGCGCAGCTCCACGCGCCGCGCAAGCGATGACGAGGCGTACGCACCCGATGCTCGTGACCGCGACGGCGGCGGTGGGCTTGACGCTCAGGCTGACCGTCCCAGTTGCGGCTGCACCGTCCAGCTCGCTTGCCCACTACAAGCCGACGCAGCCGGCCGCGCTGGTTCACTTCCAGGCTGGGAACCGGGCCTACAAGGACGCACGCGTGACAACCCGACCACTTGCCGATCGCGTGCGCGATCTCAAGCGCGCGATCGACGAGTACAACGCGGGCCAGGTTCTCGACGATGCACCCGCATTCGACTACAACATCGCACACTGTGCAAGGCTTCTCGTCGACAACGCGACCGCTGTCGCGCACCTGCAGCGGTTCCTACAGCGTGCCGACCAGCTCGACGCGAAGCTCGGCGAAGATGTGAAGCGCGAGATCGCCGAGTTGGATCCAACGGGTTCGATCCGCGCCCAGCTGCGTCAGGCCAGCGCTCCCAGCCCCAGCATCGCGGCACCGGTAGCGGCGATGGAAGCGCCTCCCGTGCCACGCACCGCCGCGACCTCGCAGCCGGCTCCGCTGACCGCGCCACCCCCGCTAGCGCCGCCCCCGATCGCGACCAGCACGGTTGCGGCGCCGCACGGGTCCCGGACGTGGCTAGCGCTCGGTTGGGGGTTGACCGCGGCCGGTGTCGTGGGTGGTGGAGTCGCTACGTGGCTGGCGATCGACGCAGCGGGGCTCGACCGCGATTCCAAGGATACGAGCCGCACGACCTCAGATCGCGTCGACTTGGAGCATCGCGCTGACTCTCGCCGCGGTGCTGCTCTCATCGTCGGGATCGGCGGTGGCGCCGCGGTGGCCCTCGGCGTCGTGACGCTGCTACTTCCTGCGAGGTCAGACACACGCGCTACGAGTAGCGCATGGAACCTCCGTGTCGCCGGAAACGGGGTCGCGGTGGTCGGACGGTTCTGATGGAGATCACAGCCGGTACCGAAACGGAAGCCCTCCGATTCCTCCGTGAGCTCGGGCACGGCGGCATGGGGACGGTGTACCTCGCCGAGGATCGAAAGCTTGGCAAGCCGTGCGCGGTCAAGGTGCTGCACGCGCACCTAGCGCAAGACGAGACGGCACGGGCGCGCTTTCGCAACGAGGTGCGTGCGGCGGCGGCGGTCGACCATCCCGCCATCGTCAAGACCTACGCGGTGGACGAGCTCCCCGACGGCCGTCCGTACTGCAAAATGGAGTACGTCGAGGGTCCGACGCTGGCGGAGTTCTGCAAGCGGAGGCGCGAGCCGCTTTCGCTCGGGCTCAGCCTTCGGATCATCGGCCCGATCTGCGAGGCGTTCGAGGTGCTGCACGCCCTCCGCATCGTGCACCGCGACCTAAAGCCGGACAACGTGCTGATCGTCGAGCGCGGAGGCCAGGTCTTCCCGAGGGTGCTCGACTTCAGCATCGCCATGCACACGGATGGTCCACGTTTGACCAGCCCCGGCATCGCGCCCGGAACCGCTGCGTACATGGCACCTGAGCAGGTCAGGGGAGGCACCGTCGATCGAGCTTGTGACGTCTACGCGCTCGGCGTCATGATGTACTGGATGGCGACGGGGGGACATCTTCCGTACGAGGTGGCCGATGCGATGATGTACTTCGCACAGCTCAACGAGCCACCGGGGGACCCTCGCAGCTATGGCGTACCCGCCTTGGCAGCTGGCGTGCTGCTGACTGCGATCCAGCCTGACGCGGCTCGGCGACCGCGCTCGATGGGTAGCCTTGCACTCATGTGGGCACAGTGTGTTGTGAGTGATGGCCTTCAGCCCGACGGCACCGCAATCCTTCGTGAGTGCGCGCCGAGCTTGCTGGTGGTCGGGAACCTCGATCAGACGCTGCGAAGCCCGGGCGCGCGCAGTCGTCCGGGATCCCAGGCCGCGGTATGGAAGTACGACTATGGCCCTGTGCTCGGTCGCGGCGGGATGGCAGAGGTTGTGCGCGCGACGCTACGCGGCGAAGGTCAGTTTGCGGCGCCGCGCGCGATCAAGACGATTCTTCCTGAGTTTGCCGCGGCACCCGAGTTCGAGGAGGCATTTCGCGAGGAGGCGCGAATCGCGGCCCTGCTGGATCATCGCAACATCGTGCGCGTCCTGGAGCACGATCGCGATCCAATGGGCCGGCTCTACCTCGCGATGGAGCTCATCGAGGGCATCGATCTCGAAAAGCTCCGACGGTCGGGGCCGATGCCACACGCCGTGACCATCTTCGTTTTGGGCGAGGTACTCGAGGCGCTGGACTTCGCACATTGCCTGCCTCCGACCAGCCCGCTCGCGTCGCCAGAGGAGATCGCCGCGCGCGGTGGTGCACGGGGCATCGTGCATCGCGACGTCTCTCACCATAACGTGATGATCTCGTGGTTGGCGGACGTCAAGCTGTCGGATTTTGGGATCGCCAAGCTACGCACCGCCACGTCTGCCGACGGATCGCAGCTCATCAAGGGCAAGCCGGGCTATATGTCGCCCGAGCAGGCAAGCTCTCAAAAGAAACTCGATGGTCGCTCCGATCTCTGGGCAATCGGCGTGATGCTCTGGGAGTTACTGACGGGCGAGCCGCTACTCAACTTCGACACCTTCGCGGCAACCGTGTACGCAATCGTCTGCGGTTATGAGATCCCCAAGCCCAGCACGCAACGGCCTGGCGTGCCATCCGACCTGGAGGAGATCGCGATGCGGCTGTTAGAGCGCGATCTCACCCTCCGCTATCAGACTGCACGGGAGGTGATCACCGCGCTGCAGGCGTGTCGCTCGGCGTCGCGCGATGGCCGAGGCGAACTCGCGCGCCTTCTGGCCGAGCGGTTCCCCGAGCGAGCGGCACGTGCTCCCGCGCCATGCGTAGCCGCACAGAAGGTCCAAGGCTCCCCGCCGGACGAGCCATCGTCGCCAGGTCAGCGGGCGTTTGCCGTGTCTACCGCCGAGCCTGCATCCCCGTGGCAAGCGCCAACCACCACCGGACACGCTCACGGACAAGCCGTCAATCGGCCGGCTCGCCGCGCGCGGCGCTGGCCGTGGGTTGCGGCGGCCCTGACCTCGCTAACGACGGGCGCTGTCCTGGTGAAGCTCCAGCGCCCGCATGTGGTGGACAGCGCGGGCGGCGGGCCTGTGCCGTCCGTCGAAGCATCGCCCGTACCTACGTCGTCACGCGACATGGTGGCCCCCCCGCCTGCACCGTCGCTCGTCACTGTGACGATCGCCACCGAACCGAGCGGAGCGATGGTCCGAGTCGAAGCGCCGAACACCCCGACGAGCGCCCAACGAGCGCCGCTGACCGTCCACGTGACACGCGGAACCCTTCTCCACCTTCACGCCGAGCTGGAGGGCTTTGCGCCGGGGCGTCAGGACGCGACGATCGACCATGAGGGCCAGACGATCGCGATGGCCCTCGTACCCGTCGATCCACTGCCCTCACGCGACAAGACAGTGAAGCGCTCCACCGCGGTGCCGAGCTCCACAGCCGCACCGAAACCCAGAGCGCCAGCTCGCCCAGCGAGCACCTCCGACGATCCAGGAATCATCGAATGAGTGCGGCTTCATCTATTAGGCATGTCGGCCCTGGAACGCACACAAGCCCGGAAGGTGTGCCTATCGTGGGTGAGATAGTCGGTAGGCCGCATGCCGGTTAGTGCGGAGCGCCAACTCCGACCCGGCGCGGGGACACTAACGTCACCCGCCAGCGTCGATCCCATCGCCTCCCCAGGCAAGCGCACGCTTGTGGCCGAGTTGTCGCCCCACCCGGCGTTCGGCCCCGGCGGCGCGACTACCATCGGGCGCACTGCTGGCGCGGCTACCGCCAGCGGCGCGGCTACGCCATCCGGCACCGGCACCGGCACCGCGGCGATCGGCACCGCGGCGATCGGGCGCGCCCTCGATCTCTGCCAGCTCGGGCTCTCGCACCTCGATGCGATCGAAACCGCGCTTGTACCTGCCTACCGTCGTGCCGTCGCTGCAATGGACACCCCTGCGGTCGAGGCGCTGGCTTGGCAAGTCATCGGGGGTGTGGCGCGTATCGTGGACGCGCAAGGTCAGGCCGTGCAGCTTGTGCCCCAAGTCGACACCGGCCCCCGCGCCGTGATGGCGTCGACTGCCAAGACCGATCCGGGCGAGCCAGATCCTTCGCAGCTCACCGCCCTTACCAAAGCCAAGGCATCTCTCGACACGGCGATCCATATCAGGGTCCCTGCGCTTGCCGCAAGGGTAAGCCCGCAGTGGTTCGGGGACGAGCTGGTCGCGGGCCGCAACGCTGAACCGCCGCCGCACGTGAAGCAGGTCCTCGTCCAGCTCGCCTACGAGGCGGAAACCGTCGTCCAGCTTCTCCATGAGGCAGAGATCATCGCGCGACTGGTGCGGCCGACCGATGACGTGCGCGGTGCCAGCGAGCAAGCAACCGAGGGAGCGCGTGCAGAGGCGCTCGATCGCGTTGAACGCTGGCGGAGCCGGCCGATTAACTTCCTGTTCCTTGTGCGCGTGCTCTCGCGACGCGGCGTCTGGCAGGAGCTCCAGGGCGCGCGGAACGCCTCGGGACACACGGCGGAGGAACTCCAACGCAAGGTAACAGCGCAATCCCGGGAGACCGGCACAACCGCCGACGTCGGCGCGCTGTGGGACGTGGACGAAGCGCACCGTGCGCTCAGCTACAGCCGGACCGATTGGCGCATCACGGAAGATGAAGCCACGCGCGTCCTGGAGATGCTGGCGCAGGCCGAGCCACGCGCGCGCGCGGGACTCGTCAAGCAGCTCTATCGCATGGGTCGGCTAGGCCCGATGTGTGAACACTTGCCGTGGGGAACAGTCAAGCAGCTCTGGGAGTCGATCGACGATGCGGAAGCTTCGCGGTTGCTGGAGCCCTATTGGGTCGGCCGAGGTGGCGGCAAGTCACTCGGCAAGCGTCTCCAAGAGCAAGACCACTGGTACACCGATTTCTTAAATCGCGCGCTCGACATCAGCACGTTTGGAGCCAAGCCGGCGATCGACGCTGCGCACGATGCCCGAGAGGCGGGGCTGATCTCGGATGGCGCCTATTGGGGAAGCGTGACGAAAGCGATTGGCCGGTCGGCGTTCGTCATGGCTGCGATGACCGCGACCGGCGGTGCGGCTGGAGAGTTCGCCGGTGAGTTCACCGGCGGCGCACTGGAAGAGATGGGCGTTGCATCGCGTACGGTCTTGAGAAGTGCCGCAACTGTGGCTGGTGGCGTCGCAGGTGGAGGAGTCGGGAACGTTGCTGGCCACCTCGTAGGCGACATCTACGATCAGGTACTCGATGGCAAGAATGGCTTTGACTCACTCGGCAGCTATGGGCACAGCCTCAAGGAGGGCGCCATCTTTGGCGGTGTAGCAGGCGGGGTCACTGCCGCGGCCGGCCTCGCAGCGTCGCGCTACCTTCCGCCGGGGCTGCGGACGGTGGCACAGCAAGCGGCAGCTACGCGCCCTCAACTTGTGCCGCTCCTAGAAGCTGCACGCAGCGCCGGTCGCAATGTGGGCGCTCATGTCCAGCTCACAGTCCGCAGGTTTCTCGAAATGATCGGCGACAACGGGCCGCCGCCGGGTTTTCGGCTCGCCTATGCAACCGGGGCCTCTGCACCTCTAGATCTAGAGCGTCTCCGTCTCGAACGGCCGGACTCAAGGCTATGGGTCACGGTCCGTCCACTGAAGGATCTCAATGCGCCGCTGCAAGCACAGCGAAGTGGTGACGATGAGATTGTTGAGGTCGATTTCGAGCCCGACGATGCAACCCACGTAGAGGAGCCGCATGGTTCGGGGGATGTGCATCTGCCGGATGGTTACGGTGATCTGAATGATCATGACGGGGGTGTGAGTGTCCGCGACGCGCGGAACGCTGGCGTGGTACCCGAAGAGGGGGCCGAGCCAATGGACCAACATCACATCTTTCCGCAATCAGCAATGACAGTAACGTTGCCTAATGGAATTAGAGTTGCAGTTGGCGGTCGTTCATGGTTCAAGGCGCGCGGGATTGATATCGATGATTATTGTGTCGATCTCACTGAACTTGAGCACCGCCGCGTTCACGGGATTGAGCAAAATCTCGCGCGCAAATACTGGCGCGAATGGGAATGGCGTTCTGCAATCAGCGATGAATTGGCTCGCGCAGAGGCATTGCAAGCAAGGCTTCATCAGGATCCGCATTACAAGCTTAGCCCTGATGAAATATGGGCCATAGCCAACCGGCTGCGTGCGCGTTTCGAGATCGCAGACCGTCCCTTTATTCAGTACAAGGCTGACCTTCAATGAGCGCTACAAACAAACAACCCCCACAGCAAGGATTCGCCTGGCGCGATGAGTGGCAAGACCGCCTAGAACGCCTCTTGAGACAGCGCGGGCTTTCGTCCGCCAGCGATTACGCCTCCCTGCATCCCACCACGAGCTTTGTAGCGCTAGCGAAGGAGCTCGGTCCAGGGGATGTCGCCGCGATTCAACTTGAGTGGATGTGCCTCGATGAGGCCAAGCAATCCAACTCAGTCGAGCGCTGTGCGCGAGACTTCTTAACTCGTATCCTTCACGAATTCATACCCGGTTGGCCTAGATCGGACGATCCCTCGATACGGAAAAGGCTTGCAAGTGGTCTTGCTGCATGGTCGTCCATGATTGGTACCCGTTTGCCCGGGTATAGCGATGCAACGATGGAAATGGCGCTCGCTGCACTAGACGATTCTCATGTGCCTGTCGGATGGCTCCCGACGAGCCCCGATGATCCGGTCCTGTTGGACATGTTTGCCCGTCACTGGAACGCACCCCAGCCCGGAAAGCCTGACTAACCATGCGTCTACTCGATGCCTGCCTCTGTTTGATACTTGGTGCCACCTTTTCGTGCGGAGGAGGACGCGCCGACCTGCAATGCGAGCAAAGCTCTAACTGTGACTTGGCGGTTGGAGGCATGTGCTTCAATCCCGGGACAGGCAGCCACTGGTGCGCATATCCGGATAACAGCTGCGCGAGCGGATATCGCTATAGTGATGTCCAGGTAGGGGATGGCGTCTCTGGGACCTGCGTGGCTACGGGCTCCGATGGCGGAGTTGACGGATCGATGAGTCAGGCTGCAAGCTGCGTGGCATTGCCCAGCACATGCGGTGCGAATGGCAACGGAAATTGCTGCGACAGTCCGCTTGTAAATGGCGGGACTTACCTTCGAAGCTATGATGTAGCCAGCGATGGTGATTACTCAGATCAGGGTGCACCTGCAACAATCAGTGATTTCAGATTGGACAAGTACGAGGTAGCGGTCGGTCGCTTCCGCGCGTTTGTGGCCGAGGGCCTAGGTACACAAACGAAGCATCCTGATACCGGAGCAGGAGAGCACAAGAATCTCCCTGGTAGTGGATGGGAGGCGAGTTGGAACTCGTTCCTCGCGCCGGATACAGCTGCGCTCATGGCCGCCTTGAAATCAGACACGTGTACGTCGCAAACGTCGAAGACATGGACAGATGTTCCCGGACACAATGAGAACCTGCCGATCAACTGTGTTACTTGGTACGAAGCAATGGCATTTTGTGCATGGGACGGCGGATATCTACCCACAGAGGCGGAATGGAATTATGCAGCGTCGGGGGGAGGCGACCAGCGAGCGTTCCCATGGTCGACGCCTCCGGGCGATACCACGATTGATATCTCGCACGCGAGCTATGGGTGCAGTGCTGACGGCAAGAGCGGCTGCGATCTTTCCGACATTGTGGCTGTCGGCACCAAGACTGCGGGAGACGGACGCTGGGGACAATCTGATCTCGCTGGTAACGTAGCAGAGCGATTACTCGATTATGGCGTTCCGCCTTATAGTACTCCGTGCGTTGATTGTGCCAATCTCAAGATTGGCACTACCGAAAACAGGATATTCCGCGGTGGCGGCTATAATGGGTTTCCTGACAACCTGCGGACAGCTCTGCGGTTTGGAACTCCACCGAACCAGCGCGATCCCTATGGCGGCTTCCGCTGTGCGAGGCCAGCGCGTTAATCGGCCCGAAAGTTGGGTTCCTCCTGATACACGCAGCCAGAGATCGGGCGTGCGCTATGCCCCCGCACGCTCGCGGTCGGCCTGGCGCTCGCGGTCGGCCTGGCGCTCGCGGTCGGCCTGGCGCTCGCGGTCGGCTGGCGCTCCAGAGTTCCGCCGGCTGCCAACGGGCTGACGTGGTTTCGCGCAGTTATGGGCACCGCGAAGATCTGAAGAATGTGGGAATTTCGGTAGCGTCGGCGAGGTTTCACGGCCGATGGAGATGCACGGTAGCGTAGAGCGATTGCCGATCACGAATCCTCAGCCCGGTACAAGGTGGTTCTGTGAGTACGGCTGCGTGACGGAAGTAGATGGCGCGAATCGCGTGTTCATCGGGGATACGCTACTCGGCGAGTTCGATCCGAATGATCGCGACCTGGGGCCGCGCAATGTCCTGCTCGTGATGCTTGCGAAGGAGCCGAAGATCCATCTCGGCCATCTGGCAGCTGCGTTCGAGATCAGCGACGAGCACCTTCGGCGGCTACGACAGGCAGCGAAGGTGGACGGGTATCGGGCGGTGCTGACGCGGGCGCGCGGCTGCGAGGAACGCGCCGGGATCGACCCGGCGAAGATCCGAGAGCTGCGCGCCTTGTTCGAGGAAGGATGGAAGCCGACGGACGCGACTCGACGGCAACGCCGCCGAGGCCGGGTTAGCCGGGCGACAGTCTCGCGTGAGCGGCGACGATGGCAAGCCGAGAAGGACGCCGCACGAAGGGGCGAAGTCGCGGCGCCGGCCTCGCCCCCGGCCCCGATGCAGCTGGGTCTCCTTGATGGCCTCGCGGAGATGGAGAGTCACGATAGCGAGGCGGCACGAGCGTCGTCATCGAGGGTGTGTGACCCCGTACGTGTCGGGAAGGAAGCCGTCGGCAGCGCAACCGAGCCGATCGGCGACGAGATGATCGGCGCGACGGCCGAGGCCACGACGGCTGCATGCGCCAACACCGATGACGCGACCGAAACGAACGGCAACGATGCGGCCGGCGACGTTGTCAGCGGCGGCCCGGTTCCCGAAGGAGCGGTCGCGGCCGACGCGACGACAGGAACGATGAACGCCGACGAGGCGATCGCCGAGCTGCCGGTCACCAGCGACGTCATCGAGGAAGACCTCGTGGACGAGCTGGCCGATGACCGCACGGGCATGCGCGTCGACGATGGCGCCGCCCCTGCCGATCTTGCCGCCGACGTGAGCGTCGAGGAGGCTGCCAGCCTGGAGCCCGTCGAGAACGCCGCGCAGGGTGCGCTCGCGGGAGAGGAGCGCGGCCCGGTGACGGTGCTCCGCTGGCGGCCGGTCGCAAGCGGCCGGCTCGTGCAACACGTCGGGAGCTGGCTACTGCTGGCACTCGCGCAGCAACATGGGCTGTACGAAGTCGCGGAGCGCCTTGCCGGAAACGAGTCGATGCGCATCCCGCTGGACGCGACGCTCGCGGCATTGGCCATCGGTGAGCGCACCGTCGAGGGGATCCGACGGCTGGCAACGCAGACGGCGCCGCTGCTGTTGCGCTGCGATCGCACACCGACGGCAAACACCGTGCGTCGACACCTGCACGCATTTGCCAACGAGCACGGCGCCACTCTCATGGCGAACGTCGGCGAACGATATCTCGACAGGGCCCGTGCGACCGGGAACGAACGTGCTGTGTTCTATGTCGACAATCACATGCGGACGTATACGGGACAGGAGGTCGTTCGGCGCGGCTGGCGGATGCAGGACAAACGCGTCCTGCCTGGAGCGAGTGACTACTACGTTCATGACGAAGATGGCCGACCAGTGTTTCGCATCGACACCCCATCTCACGATTCGCTTTGCCAATGGCTCATGCCGATCGCGACACGGCTCCGCGAGGGCCTCGGTGCCGAGGAATGCATTCTGCTCGTGTTCGATCGTGCCGGCGCGTTTCCTACCGAGATGGCGACGCTTCGTGATGCAGGCGTCGAGTTCGTGACCTACGAGCGGCGCCCATATCCAGATCTCGCAGAGAGCGTCTTCGATCGCACGGTCGTCGTGCGGGGTGAGAAGTACGGCGTGCATGAGAGCCGGCTCAAGAATCTCCGTGACGGCCGCGGTCGAGTCCGCCGGATCTCACTGCGAACATCAGGCGGCAAGCAGATCAACTTGCTTGCGGTGTCGACCGCGCCACTCGAGCAACTCGTTGGGTTCTTGATGGGAGAGCCAGCCGCGGACGCACCGAGCGGCCGATGGCAACAAGAGAACGCATTCAAGCACGGCGCCGAGCGATGGGGCATCAACCAACTCGACGGCCGCAAGGTCAAGGCCTATCCGCCGGGCACGATCATCCCCAATCCTGCTCGTCGCCGCAACGAGCGAGCACTCAAGATCGCGCGCGCCGATGAGGGACGCGCTCGCTGCGCCCTTGCCAAGCCAGACTTGACCGAAGAGCGACGCGCTCGCATTGGCATCGATCTCGCCGAAGCGATTCAACGTCGAGTCGCCCTTGAACTCGCGCGCCCGATGATTGCCAAGCATGCCCCTATCGAGCAGACCGAGCTGGCCGGCAAGCTCGTCTATCATCCTGCCCAGCTCAAGGCAGTCGTCGACACGATGCGTGTGGTGTGCGCGAACATTGAAGCAGAACTCGCCGACATCATCGCTCCCGCCCTCACGCGTCCGCGCGAAGCCAAGAAGGTAGTCGCGAACGTGTTCGCAGCGCCGGGCCGAGTCGACGTGACGATGTCGGAGATTCGTGTCCGGCTGTCACCCGCGGCGAATCGCTCAGAGCATGCCGCGATTCAGCTGCTCTTGGCGAACATCAACGCCCGAAACCTCACGTTGCCAGGTGACGCTCGGCGTCGCCCGCTTCACTTCGGACTCCACATTCTGTGACCGCCCCCAGCGGAACTCTGGCGCTCGCGGTCGAGGATCCGCCTGGGGCCGCCCGCGCCGCCTGGCCCGCGGTGTGGCCGGGAGAACCTAGCGGTCGACCGTGACCTGGACCGGCGTCGTCCAGGCCTTGTCCTCGGCGGTGTAGTACAGGTACGCCGAGGTCGCGGGAGCCTCGTAGTGGCCGGGCACGGCAGCGAGCAGGTCGAGATCGACGTCCTTCTTCGCGGACGGCGGTAGCGCGCGCCAGTACAGGATCACCTCGCGCGGCCGGGTCTCGTAGAAGTCGATCGCGCCCTTGTCGCGCAGCTCCTTGAGCTGCCAGGTCTGGAACGTCAGGCCGCCGGGGATGCCGACGCGGGCGAGCGTCATCGGCACGCCGCCCGACGACGTGTTCTCGACGTGGGCGCGCAGCTTGACGCCTTCGCCCATCCGCACCTGGGTCTTGACCAGCTGGGTGGTCACCGCGATCTTGGCGGCGGGCGACGACTGCGGGCGCGCCGAGCGGTAAGCCATGGCGATCGAGTAGGGCAGCGAGGCACCGCCGGTGACCTGGAGCTCGATCGTGTTGGGGCCGGGGCGGAGCGCCGAGGCCAGGTCATCCCAGACCAGGGCGTCCTTGCGGCCCTTGTCGATCCCACGGGGGGCTTTGCCCCCCGCCCCGCCGGCAGAGCCGGCAGGGTCCCCACCCCCCATCGTCTCGCTTCGCTCGCCGAAGTCGATGGTGCCGGCCGGCTTGCCGTTGACGATCAGGGTCGCGGAGCCGGCCGCCGGCATCTGGCGCGAGTGCTCGGCGTACGCGGTGAGCGCCTTGAGGCCGAGGACGGTGGCCTGGGTGTTGCTCCACTGGCCGTAGCCGCCGCGCCGCGCGTTGAGCCAGTCGACCGCGCCGCGGATCTGCGGCTCGTACTCGCTGGCCGGCGACGCCTTGATCAGGGCGAGGGTGGCGAGCGCGGTGGTCTCGACGGTGAGTGACTCGCCGCCCGACATCGTGATCGACTCCCTGGCGCCCGGGAAGCTGCCGTCCTTGGCCTGCATCGCGACCAGGCGGTGGACCATGGCGGCGGTCTCGCCGGCGCGCGGGGCGGCCATCAGATTCGTGTTGGCCGCGAGCGCGAGCAGGTACGGGTCGCGGGTGTCGGCGCCGAGCGTGCGCTGGACGGCGAGCTCGGGGTCGAGGCCCGCGGTGCGGTGGGCCTCGGCGAGCGCCCACACGATGTACGCGTTGGTCGTCGCCTCGCCGGCGCGGCCGAACGAGTCGAGCGCCTCGCTGCTGCGCTGAAAGCCGCCCTTGTGATCGCGGCGGGTCATCAGCCAGTCCGCGGTGCGCTCGACCATCTGGTGATCGACGTCGTAGACCTTGGCCATGTCGGCGAACTCCATGAGGCCGTACGCGGTGAGCGCCTCGTGGCCCGGGGTCTGGCCGAACCACTCGTAGCCCTTCTGCTTGGTCTCGTAGCCGGTCAGCAGCTTGTAGCCGCGATCGAGGGTGCCCTGGGTCTTCGCGAGCAGGGCGGGGTCGGTGGCGTCGTTGGCGCCGAGGTAGCCGAGGATCATGATGTTGGGGTAGTTGGTCGACGAGGTCTGCTCGAAGCAGCCGCCTGGCTCGCGGATCATGCCCTCCATGCTCTTAGTCATCGCGGCGAGCGGCGACGGGTACATGGTGACAATGGCGCGGACCGAGCCCGGCAGCGCGCCGGCGAGGTCGAAGTCGTGGCGGGCGGGGGCGCCGGGCTTCGCGGTGCCCGAGGCCGCGACCTCGAACGGGAAGCCGAGCGGGACGACGCGGATCTGCTTGTGGAGCTGATCCTTGAGGCCGGCGGTGGTCAGCCCGAGGTCGACGTCCCCGGCGCCGTCGGTCGCCACGACGCGGAGCGGGAACACCACGGTCTGCTTCTCGCCGGCCGCGAGGTGGATCGCGCCGGTGATCGGGCTGGTGGTGAGCTGGAACGCGGCGCCGAACCGGGCGTCGAGCGTGGCGTCGAGCGCGCGGTCGGTCTCGTTGGCGAGGGTGATCGGCAGCCGGATCTCGTCGCCCGAGGTGACCTCGAGCGGCAGGTGGGCGTCGAGCGTCATCGGCATCTTCGACTGGAACGTCAGGCTGCCGCGCCCGGCAAGGCCGCCGGCCGACACGCCCTCGGCGGTCGCGCGGAACGAGGTGATCGCGTCGGACGCGACGAACGCGACCTCGGCGTTGCCGTCGGCGCCGGTCTGGACGTTGCCGTTCCAGTAGAGGGTCTCGCGGAAGTCGGTGCGCGGGCCGTCGTACGGCCGGGTGTACTGCGGGACCGGGAACACGCGGACCGGCGCCCACACCATGGCCTGCTCCTCCATCTCCTCGTTGAGGTCCTCGTCGTCGCGGGCGGCGCGGCGGCCGAACGGCCGGGCACGCAGCTGGCGAACGCGCTCGTCCTTGGCGAGGGCCGGTTGCTTCCGGTCCATCTTCTCGCCGGCGCCGGCGACCCGGTGCTTCCTGGCCGGCTTGTCGTCGTCCTCGTCGGCGGCCGGTCCGCGGCGGCCGGCGAGCTTCCCGCCGACCAGGCCGGGGGCCGGCTTCTTGCCCTTGACCGCCACGGCGCGGATCGCGGCCTTGTTCTGCACCGGCATCGCCTTGGCCATCGGCTCTGGCCGCGCCTCGGCGGGCGCGGCCATGCCGGCGGCCTCCTCCATGATCGGCGCCGCCGCGGGCACCGTCATCGGCGGCGGGGGCGGCGGCGGCGACAGCACCGGCTGCCAGTCGAACCGGCGATAGCCGCGGGTGGCGAGCAGCGCGTCCATCGCGGCCGGCGCCTCGGGCTTGTCGGAGAAGTAGAAGTTGGGCTCCTCGATCGGCTCCCCGCCCGCGGTCGCCCCGAGCTCGGGCTCGAGGTAGAGGTGGGCGAGGATGCCGGCCGACTTGTCATCGGCGAACGTCAGCACGGTGTCGTCGACCACGGCGACGCCGAGGCTGGCCTTGACCGGCTTGCCGGTCGGGTCGGTGGCGTGCAGCCGCAGCTTCACCGGATCGCGCGGCGAGTAGGTCTTCCGATCGGCCGCCAGCACAATGTTCAGGTTCTGGCCGCGGCTGTGATAGACGAGGCGCTCGGCGAGCGGCGCCTGCTTCGACGAGAACAGCGTGACCCGCACGGCGCCCTGCGCCGTCGGATCGACCGGCAGCTCGAGCAGCGCCGGGGTTCCGGCGGCGACCTCGGCGGCGCCGGCCGCGAGCCGGGTCTCGCGCAGCACGGCCTCGACGATCAGCGAGCGCGACGTCGTGCAGGTCGCGGCGACGCGGAGCGCGGCGGGCGAGACCGCGGGCACGGCGCGCAGCACGCAGCCGCCCGGTCGGGCCGCCGGGACGTCGAACTTCTGGGCGATCCCGGCGGGCCGGGTGATCTCGACGTGGTAGCTGCGATCGGTGGCGGGCTGGAGGTCGAACCGGCCCATGCCGTCGTGGATCGAGCGCAGCTCGCCGACGGCCTGGCCGCGGTCATCGACGACCCGGCCCTCGACGTCGGCCGGCTTGCCGAGCGGGTTCCTGGCCAGGAAGTAGACCCGGCCGGGCAGGCCGTCGACCAGGTCGCCGCCCTCGGGGAACATCTGGAGCTGCAGCGCCGAGACCAGGATCGGGATCCGCTTCTGGATCGACTCGGTCACGCCGCCGTCGTCGGCGAGGATCGTGAGCAGGCCGTCGCCGCGCGCGATCGCCGGCGGCAGCGTGAACCGGGCGGTGGCCTTGCCGTCGCCGTCGGTCGAGATCGCGAGCCGCGCGATCTCGGCGTCGTCGACCGTGACCACCGCCGTCAGCGGCCGCCGGGCGAACGGCTCGCCGGTCGCGCGCTTGACCTCGATCGCGGCGGCGACCGGATCGCCCGCGCCGTAGGCCTTGCGCACGAACTCCAGCGTCTTCTGCAGCCGCGGCGCCTCGTAGGTGTTGACGATGACCTTCTTCTCGTCGGCGGTGCCGTCGTCGGCGGCCAGCCGGATCGTGTACTCGCCGCCGTCGAGGTCGGGATCGAGCGCGAAGTCGTTCTGCGCGACGCCGGCGACCGCCTGGAGCCGCTTCTGGAGCGCGATCGCGCCGCGCGGCGACACCAGCTGCACGGTCAGCCCGGTCGGCGGCGCGCCGATCAGCGTGCCGGTGGCGCGCAGGTCGACGCGGAACCAGATCGTCTCGCCGGGCTGGTACAGCGGCTTGTCGGTCATGAGGTAGCCGCGGCGGGTGGCGTGGCGCTGGAAGTGCGATGCGATCGCGGCGTCGAGCGTCCGGGTGGCGTCGCTCGGCGACAGCGCGGTCGGCCGGAGTGACGCGAACATCCGATCGGTGGAGCTCGGAGCGATCGGCGCGTCGTGTGTGGTCAGCGCGGTCGGACCGCCGCCGATCGCACAGCTCGCCGATGCCAGGGCGGCACCGAGCAGGAGGCGTGACAAGGTGGACATGGGGTTGCCGGTTGCAAACGCGCTGCGCACGCAGACGATCTGGTGGCTGCCCGGCCGCGCCCCCAGGGGCATTCCGGCCGCACCGCTAACCGTCCGGATCGCTAGCGCTTGCGCCCGAAAAGGCCGGTCTTGCCGGACGACTGCAGGCGCGCCTCGATCGCGCGTTTCTCGCTCGCCGCGTCGGCGTGGTTCGGCTTGAGGTCGAGGACCTCCTGGAAGTGCCGGAGCGCCTCCTTGTCGCGGCCCAGCATGCGCTCGACGCGGCCGAGGTAGAACCGCGCACGCTCGGGCTTGTTCGACTTGAAGACCGCGCGCTCGAGCACCTTGCGGGTGTCGGCGCCGATCGCGGCCTTGTCGCCGGCGGCGCAGAACTTGGCCCACGCGAGCATCGCGGCGTAGTCGACCTCGTTGGGGTTGAGATCGCAGGCGGTCTTGAACTCGAGGATCGCTTCGCCCGGCTGGTCGCGCTTCATCGCGAGCTCGCCGCGCCTGAACGCCTCGTCGGCCGCGACGGCGTTGTCGGTGGTGACCCGCGACGGCAGGGGCGGGCTGCCGGTCGGGGTGCGCGGTCGCGACGGATCGGTCGGCGTGCGCTGCGATGGCGGATCGGTCGGCGTGCGCTGCCCCGACGGGGTGCTCTGCTCGCCGAACCCGGGCGTGCGCTGCTCGGGGAAGCCCGGCGCCGACGGGGTGCTCTGGTCGCCGAACCCGCGCAGCTCGGAGTCGTTCGGCGTCGGGACGCGCGACAGCGCCGGCCGCGTCGGTGGCGAGGCGGCGGACGCGGCGCGGGTCGGTTGTGGATCGCCGAACACCGCGGCGCCGGGTCGCTTGGCCGCGCCGGGCAGCGGCGACGGAGTGGGCACCTCGGGGAACCGCGCGCTCTCGTCGGTCTCGGTCCGGGTCTGGACCGGGGGCGGCGCCGTGGAGGGTGTGCGTCCGGTGGCGGGTGGCGCCGGGGCGCCCGAGGCCGTCGCCGAGGTCGAGCTCGACGACGAGATCGGTGGCGGCGGGGTGTCGGACGCGGTCCGCGAGCGCAGCGCCGCCGGCGTGTTGGTGCCGGTGTCGTGCGCCGCGGCGCTGGAGTACGCGGTCGCCGACCCGCTCGCGGTCCGCGCCGCGAGCGTGGCCGTGGCGGCCCGGGCACCGGCCGGCGGCCGCGTCGGGCTGCGCGCTCCGGCGTGAGCGGCGGCCGGCGACGGCGCGCTGGTCGGCGGCCGATCGCCGCGGGGCGCCGGCGGCGTATCGCGCGTGGCGGCCGGGCGCGTGGCGGTCGGCCGCGACTCGCGCTCGCCATGGCTCGGCGGGGTCGGGTGGACGCTCCGGCGGGCGAGCCTCGGCGTCGCGTCGTGCGTCGGGATCGCGCGGGCCGTGGGGGTCGCCGCCGGCTGGCCGGTGCGCGGCGGGATCACGCACGCGGTGCACGACACCAGGGCATAGATGATCGCCTGCGCGAACCGCGGATCGACCTCGCGATGCGACGCCTCGAGCTCGGGCAGGCTGGTCCCGAGCTTGAGCGCCTCCAGCACCGCGTGCGCCGCGGGCTCGAAGCCGTAGCGCGGCAGCTCGTCGATCATCTCGGGCTTGAGCACGAAGTACGCGCCGAGCTGGCGCAGGTCGTCGATCAGCCGCTGCTCGGCGAGGTGGGTCCGCGCCCCGAGGTAGATCACGTGGCGGTGATCGACGGCGACGCCGGGGTAGGTCGGGAGCGCGATCCGGTCGTCGAGCACGAACTCGCCGCGCTCGAGCGAGAACGTCCGCGCGGCCCGCTGGGCGGCCAGCCGGTGGCGGAGCTTGACCGCCTGGTCGGGGGTGAACCGGATCGCCTCGGCGAGCACCTCGACCTTGTCGCGGTCGGAGGACATCGCGAGGCGTCGGCTGATGTCGGGTACCTGGGTCGAGGTGATGAAGTGGTTGGTCAGCGCGATCCGGGCGATCGCGTCGGCAGCCTGGGGCGAGGTCGCGGCGACCACCGCGCCGTTCTCGAAGGCGATGCAATAGCGCTTGCCATCGCTGTCGATCGTCAGCTGGCCGGTGTGGCGGCGCAGTGCGATCGCACCCAGGGTCAAGCCCCAGGGGCGATCGGTGATGCTGCCGCGCACCTCCATCACCGCACCATCAGCACGGTGGCCATGCCTGTATTTGACGGAGTTTTCAGGCTGGGTGCAATGCGTCTGCAAGGGCGCGGTCTCTCAGCATAGGCAGTGGAAACCGTTGCCAAAACCGATTCCGATAGTTTCGGCCATCCGACGAAATCGCAGCGCCGGTGGCACGACGAGCGCACGAGGGCCTTCCACATGAGGAGCCGTTCGATCGTCCCGTGCATGGAGCGTTCCTCCGGATCCGGTCCCGCCGCCTCGTGTAGGCGGATATGCGCTGTCGCACCCGGACGGACTGGGACAAGCTGCGACACATAAGGTGCCGTGACTACTTGCTATTTCATCTCCCCCGAGGTGCGAGCAATACTCCGTCACCATGCGGAACTCGATCGCAATCACGGCCGTCGTCGTGGTGATATCGCTGGCCCATCCCACGCGGGCGGCAACGCTCGAAGACATCCTCGCCAGGAACCTCGCGGCGCGCGGCGGTGAGGCCAGGCTCCGCGAGATCAAGACGCTGCGGCTGACCGGCCGACTGGTGTTCGGCGGGGGCGACTTCAGCGTGGAGGCCGCCTGGGGCCAGATCCAGAAGCGCGGCGCGGGCGGCGCCGATCAGATGCGCAGCGAGCTCACGCTGCAGGGCCTGACCCAGATCACCGCGTTCGACGGCCGCGAGGGCTGGAACATCTCGCCGTTCCAGGGCCGGCGCGAGCCGGAGAAGGCGTCCGAGGACGACGCGCGCTCGCTCGCCCAGCAGGCCGAGTTCGACGGTCCACTGGTCGGATGGCGCGACAAGGGCCACCGCGTCGAGTACCTCGGCACCGAGGATGTCGACGGCACGCCGGCGATCAAGCTGCGCGTGACGCGCAAGGACAGCGATCTGCAGTACGTCTACCTCGATCCGGATTCGTACCTGGAGATCCGGATCTCCACGGTCCACAAGGCCCGCGGCGCCGAGCAGATCCGCGAGACCGATCTCGGCGGCTACCAGCAGGTCAACGGGGTCTGGTTCCCGTTCGCGCTGGAGTCCGGCGGCAAGGGCGGGCCGCGCAACGCCCACATCACCATCGAGCGCGCCGACGCCAACGTCGCCGCCGACGACGCGTGGTTCAAGCTGCCGGCGCCCAGGACCCCGGTCGCGGCGGTGATCAGCGCCGGGCCCGGCGAACCCCGGGCGATCGCAACCACGGTCGCGCCCCCCGCGCCGACCGAGAGGGCGATCCTCGACGGCGGCGTGATCTCCGGGCTCGGCGCGCGCAACATCGGCTCGGCGACGATGAGCGGCCGGATCGCGGCGGTGGCCGGCCGGATCGTCGGGGGCAAGACCTTGCTCTACGTCGGCGCGGCGTCGGGCGGCGTGTGGAAGTCGCAGGACGGTGGCACGACGTTCAAGCCGGTGTTCGACAAGCAGCCGGTGCAGTCGATCGGCGCGATCACGATCGACCCGAGCAACCCCGAGACCGTGTGGGTGGGCACCGGCGAGGCCTGGACCCGCAACTCGACATCGATCGGCAACGGGATCTACAAGTCGACCGACGGCGGCGAGACCTGGACGAACATGGGGCTGCCCGAGTCCGAGCGGATCGTCCGGATCGTCGTCCACCCGACGGCGGGCCAGGTGGTCTACGCGTGCGTGCCGGGCAAGCTGTGGAGCGACTCGAACGACCGCGGCCTGTACAAGACCACCGACGGCGGCAAGACCTGGACCCAGGTGCTCAAGGGGCCCAACGCGTCGACCGGCTGCTCCAGCGTGACGATGGATCCGAAACATCCCGAGGTGCTGATCGCCGGGCTGTGGGACTTCCGCCGCAAGGGCTGGACGTTC
>JBGQCL010000137.1:0-24638 GCA_041495365.1 Kofleriaceae bacterium
GCTCCGTCGAGATAGGCCATGCGCGGCGACGGGGCGTCACCGCGCAGCGCGAGCAGGACCTCGAAGTGGCTCCACGGCAGGTTGTACATGACGATCCGCTCGTCGGCGGTCGGCACGTACTCTCCGGGAGGGATGGAGGCCAGCGAGACCATCTCGCTGCAGTGTACCACGCGATCTTTGGGGCCGGGACGCGGAGCCTCCGGCGGAGCTTCGTGAGGGTCGGTGCGATGCAAGCTCTGGCTGATGAAGGTCCGAGCTCGATCGGTGCCGGATCGTCGATCCGGGACGCATCCAGGTCGAGCCGCGACCGGCGCGCGGCCCCGGTGCGGACATCGGCCGCGAGATCTGCGAGCATCCGGGCGTGGCGGAGCAACCGGCGGAACCCGATCTGGAGCGGCAACAGCACTTGCTCGGCGTGCTCGGCGAGCTGATCGCGCACGGCGGACCGGACGCGCTGCTCGCGCCGCCGGTGGTGCCGGGCAAAGGGGCGTTCCCCGAGCGCTGGGAGCGGACCGCGGGCGGCGCGACCACGCTGCTGCGCCGGCTGGTCGGGCACGCCGGCATGACCCAGGGGATCGCCGTCGTGGACGAGCAGCGCGCCGCGCTGGTCACCGAGCGCAAGCCCGAGACCCACCTCGAGGTGATCGCGATCCGCAACGACGAGATCGCGGTGCGCCTGCTGTTCATCGCCGAGGACGACGTGGCCGGGACGTGCGCGCACGAGATCGGGGTGGCCTACGCGGCGGTCACGCGGTCGTCGGGGGAGGGGCCCTATCGCGCGGCCGAGCGGCGCGAGATCGAGATCGATGGCGACCGCGACCTCGAGCGCGGATCGATCGCGACGGTGTACCTGGGGCTCGGCGTGCTCGCGGCCAATGCCGCCTACCAGGAGTACAGCCGGCCCGGGGTGACCACCGGCGCCTGGAACCCGCTGGAGTACGACGTGGTGCGCGCCGGATACGTCGCCATGTCGGACCTCGTGTACCTGCTCGCCGTGCAGGCGCTGGTTCGCGGCGAGACCGAGCCGCCGCGCGGTCTGAAGCCCGTCCAGCGCGACGAGGTCACGGCGTGGCTCGAGGCGCTGCGCGATCGCGGGCCAGAGCTGCGCGCCGCGCTCGCCCTCCCCGCCGACGCCCGCCCGATCCCCGAGCGGCCCGCGGTGGCGCCGCTCGCGCCGCCCAAGGCGGCCACCGTCGCCGAGCCGGTCCCGACCCCCCGGCGGGCGTTCCGCTGGCAGTCGAATCGCGGCTTCCTCGGGTTCGCCCTCGGCGGGGTCGCGCTCGGCGTCGCCGGTCCCGTGCTGTTCGGCGCCGCGGGAGCGGCGGCGCTCGGCTGCTTCGTCGTCGGCGCGCTCGTCGGCCACCTGCTCGGTCGCGGGGTCCGGGTCGCGCGGTGCTCCGCGTGCGCCACCGTCGTCGACGTCCGCGCCACGAGCTGCCGCAAGTGCGGCGCGGTGTTCCGCGGCGACATCTCGTCGCTCGCGCAGCGCCTCGAGGCCGAGGAGCGGCTCGACGACGCAGGCGATCCGCCCTGAATTCAGCCCGCGATTGCTCGGGGTCGCGTGCCAGCCGCCGGCCCAACCGACCACCGCTCGACCAGTACCGCAAGAAGTGCGAGGCCGGCAGCGCCGAGGACTGCTTCAACGCGGGCGTCATCTACGAGCACGGCATCGGCGTCTATCGCGACCCCGCCCGGGCGAAGGACTACTACCGCCAGGCGTGCCTGGCCCGCTTCAAGCCGGCCTGCCAGCATGCGAGGTGACGCGCGTCGTGCGCGCGCGGTCCGAGGCGTCGAGCGGGCAGATCGTGCTACGGTCCGGCCCTCCTGAGGTTCGTCCTAGCGTGCGCTTCTGGCTGATGAAGTCCGAGCCCGATCAGTTCGGGATCGCCGATCTCGAGCGCGTGCGGGTCGAGCCGTGGACCGGCGTGCGCAGCTACTTCGCGCGCGCCCACATGCGGGCGATGGCGGCGGGCGACGCGGTGCTGTTCCATCACTCGAACGCCAGTCCGCCGGGCGTGGCGGGGCTGGCGCGCGTCGTGCGCACCGGGGTCGTCGACGAGACCCAGTTCGATCCGGACAGCAAGTACTTCGATCCGAAGGCGACGCGCGACGCGCCGATCTGGGACTGCGTCGCGGTCGAGTACGTCGAGACGCTTCCGCACTTCGTGGCGATGGACCGGATCCGCGCCGAGCCGGCGCTGGCCGACATGCTGCTGCTCCGGCGCGGCATGCGGCTGTCGGTGCAGCCGGTGACCGAGGCCGAGTACCAGGCGATCGTCGCGCTCGGCCACCGGGCGCCGGAGCCGCTGCCGGCGCCCGCGAAGCCGGCGCGTCCGGCCAGGCCGAGCAAGGCCGCGAAGCCCGCGAAGAAGGCGAACGCCGCGAAGCCGCCGCGGGCGAAGCCGTCGAAGCCCGCCCAGGGCAAGCCGGCGCGGGGCGCAAAAGCAGCCAGGCGCGGGGCGCGCACTCGCGGCAGCCGGCGATGATCAGGAAGTGGCTGCCGCGATTCGCTCAGCTCGCCGCGCGCGCTTCCAGCTTCCACCCCGAGGGAGCTCGTCGTAGATCGATCGGCACCTCCCGCGGGGCCGTGGACGGCGGCGGGAGCTCGCGCAGCAACGCTTTGAACAGCGATGGGCTGAGCTCGGGAGCCGGCGGGTTATCGTCCTCACGGTCGTCGCCCTGGTCGAGCGACACGACGCCGGGTCCGAGCACGGCCAGCGTCCGGAGGAATCGCTCGGCCGGCACGCCGATCGGCTCCGAGTTGGTCCAGCGCGATGCCTGCTCCGGGGTGACGCCCATCAGCGCGGCGAAGTCCTTGTTCGAGAGCCCCAGATGATCGCGGAGGAAGCGCACCTCGGCAGGAACCAGCCGCGCTGGCTTGTGGGCGATGGCCTGCGCGATGGCGCGGTGCAGGGGGCCCATGTTCGGGATCTGTACGCGCTCGGCGCCGCAGCTCTCGCACGTGTACCTGGTGACTCCATGGAGGATGACGTTGTCGAGGCCGCTCTCACGATAGACGTGATCGACGACCGACCGGGTCATCTTGTTGCCACACTCGGTGCACTTCATCGGATCCTCCAGGTGGTGACGACGACCAGCAGGTTGCCGTCGTCATCGGTATCGAACGTGAAGATCACGACCACGCCTTGCCTGGTCGCGCGGTAGCGCCATGTGCCGCCATTGCAGCCCTCGCTGGCCAGCGCACCGCTGCGCAGCGCGGTCTCGATCTGGGGAGCGGTGAGGTGGCGTTCGTCCATCCGCTCGCTGGGATGGACCGGCAGCGAGACCCGGCCGGCTTCGAGCAACGCGATCACGACCGTGCGCAGGGTGCGCCCCACCAGCTCGACCGCCGGGATGGCGTTCCTGGCGAGCACTATGCCCTCGATTGAGGAAATGTCAACTATGGATGTTGAGGAAAGATCAAGACGGGTTACGGCCGGGCGCACCGGGCGAGCCGGCGGACGGCGAGCCGGATCTCGGCCTCGGTGCAGGCGCCGAAGCCGAACCGGGCGGCGGCGACGCGCTTGCCGGTGAGGCTGAACGCGCTGCCGGGCTGGAACACGACGCCGCGGGCGAGGCCGCGCTTGCACCAGCGGTCGGCGTCGAGGCCCGGGGCGGTCTCGACCCACAGCGCGATGCCGCCGGTCGGGACGTGGAAGCGGACGCGGTCGCCGAGCTGGTCGCGCAGCGCGGCGGCGAGCGCGTCGCGCCACGCATAATAGATCCGCCGCATCTTGCGGGTGTGGCGGCCGAGCTCGTCGTCCTCGATCAGCTCGGCGATCGCGAGCTCGAGGGCGTGGTCGCCCTGGCGATCGACGAGGTAGCGCTCGCGCGCCAGCCGGTCGATCAGCGGGCGCGGCGCGACGACGAAGCCCAGGCGCAGGCCGGGCGCGAGGATCTTGGACAGCGTGCCGATGTACACGACGACGCCGTCGCGGTCCATGGTCGCGAGCGGCAGCACCGGCCGGCCGTCGTAGTGGAACTCGTGGTCGTAATCGTCCTCGAGGATCGCGATGCGATGCTGGCGGGCGAGCGCGAGCAGCCGGGCGCGGCGGCCGGCGGTGAGCACGGCGGTGGTCGGGTACTGGTGGTGCGGGGTGACGTAGACCAGGCGGACGGTGGTGCGGGCGCAGATCCGGGCCAGCGCGTCGACGTCGATGCCGCCGGCGTCGACCGGGATGCCGACCAGGCGGGCGCCGGCGCGCTCCAGCGCGGCCCACGACGGGCGATAGCCGAGCGCCTCGACGCAGACCGCGTCGCCCGGCCGGACCAGCGCGCGGGCGACCAGGTCGAGCGCCATCTGGCTGCCGCGCGTGATCATGACCTCGTCGGCGGTGGCCGCGATGCCGCGCGCGTCGCGCACCAGATCGGCGAGCGCGCCGCGCAGCCGGGGGTGGCCGGCGGTGGCCGTCGTGTAGCCGAGCGCGGCGATGGCGTGGCGGCGCATCGCGCGGCGGTAGGCGCGGGCGATCAGCTCGCTCGGGACCAGCCGGAGATCCGGGACGCCTGCGGCGAGCAGGATCGCGCCGGGTGGCGCGACGGGGAACGCGTGAAGCGACGGCGGGCCGGGGTCGAGCGCGAAGCCGACCTGGCGGGCGAGGCCGCGCTGGACGGCGACGCCGCGCGGCGGATCGGCGACCACGGTGCCGGTCCGGGGCAGGCTGGCGAGCAGGCCCTGGGCCTCGAGGTCGCCGTACGCGGCGATCACGGTGTCGCGGTCGACGCCGAGCTGGCGAGCGAGGGCGCGCGTGCCGGGCAGGACGTCGCCGGCGGCGAGCCGGCCGGCGCGGATGTGGTCGGTGATCGCGGCGAGCCGGATGCTGGAGGCCGGCGCCGGCGGCGCGCCGCTGTCGGCGTGCGTCACGCTCATCGACGGGCTGGTCTACGGGCACTCGGCGTTCCACCACTCGATGAACTACCGCTCCGTGGTCGTGCTCGGTCGCGCTCGCGAGGTCGTCGCCGAGGCCGAGAAGCGCGAGTTTCTCGCTGCGCTGGTCGAGCGGTCGTCGCCGGGGCGATCGCGGCTGGTCCGGCCGCCGAGCGCCAAGGAGCTCGCCGCGACCCGGGTGCTGGCGCTGCCGATCGACGAGGCGAGCGCGAAGATCCGGGCGGGCGGCCCGCTCATCGACGACGAGGACCTCGCGGTGCCGGTGTGGACCGGCCAGCTGCCACTCGCGCTGCGGGCGATGTCACACATCTCGACGCCCGACCACGCGCCGCGGTTCGAGCCGCCCACCCGGCCGCGCGGCGTCGACTGAGGCCGTACCACCCGCCGCATTGTGCGCCATGGACATCGCGGGTATCACGGCCGCGGTGTGTGGCGAGCCGACATGATATCTGCGATTCATCATGACCCGAATGTGGGTATTTAACGGATGGTAGGGAGTGCGTGATATTCGATCTCGCGCGCGTGCTGTAGATCGGGATTCGGATACGCTCACCGGGAAGGACGTTCCCGGGTGCGGCCACGCGTACGGACATGGGCGAGCATCGCGGCCGCGGGGCTCGGTGGGCTGACCGCCATCGGCGCACCGGCCGCGGCGCCGCCGGTCGACGAGCTCGCCGCGCCGGAGCTCGCGTGCTTCGACACGCCGGGGCCGGCGCTCGGGCTCGAGCTGTGGCTGACCCAGCTCGACCCGGCGCTGGTCCAGCTCGGCGTGACTGCCCACAGCGCGGTCGTGCGCGAGCTGGTGCAGACCTGCGTCGCGGTCGATCGGCGCGGCGTTTCGCGTCCGGCCGGGGTGGCGGCGGTGGTCCCCTCGGTGGACCTCGCGTGCTACCGGATCGACGCGGCGCCGCTGCCGGAGCCCGCGACGCTGGTGGTGGCGCATCAGGACCCGATGCTCGCGCTGCTGCCCGGCCACGCCGCGACGCTGGTCCAGCCGGTCGCGCTGTGCTTGCCGGTCGCCCGGGACGGAGTCGCGCTACGGCCCGACGAGCGCCACCTGGTCCAGTCGATCGCGCTCGAGTGCTACACGGTCGCGCCCGGCTCGCACCCCGCGTTTGGCGTCGGGCTCACCGCGCGCGACCCTCGGCTCGCCGGCGCCGCGGATCGGCAGCTCGCGATCGGCGCGGAGCGGGGACCGATCTGCGCGCCGGTCGCCAAGAACAGCGAGCGGATCCCGCGCGACGTGCTCGGGGTCGTCCGGCGGATCGGGGTCGAGCAGCTCGCGGAGTCCCGATCGGCGGCCGCGGCGGCGCCGGCCGGGGCGCCGGAGACTCGGGTCGTGCTGCACCACCTGAACCCGCTGTTCGCCACGTTGCCGGCCGTGCCGGTGGCGCTGCACCACGCCAGCGGCGTGATGGTGCCGGTCGCGCGCCGCGTGCCGGCGCCGTGACGCGCACCCGGCGGCTCAGCCCTGGATCGAGTAGCCGCCGTCGACGGTGATCGCCGCGCCGGTGACGAAGTCCGACGCCGGCGCGCTGAGGAACACGGCGATGCCGCGCAGGTCGTCGATCGTTCCCCACCGCCCGGCCGGGGTCCGCCGCACGACGGCGTCGTGCCAGCCCGGGACGTCGCGCCGCGTGCCCTCGGTGAGCTCGGTGTCGATCCAGCCGGGCAGCACGGCGTTGACCTGGATGTTGTCGAGCGCCCACGCGGCGGCGCACGCCTTGGTCAGCTGGACGATGCCGCCCTTGCTCGCCGCGTACACCGGCGAGAAGCCGGTCGCGAACAGCGACATGATCGACGCGATGTTGATGACCTTGCCGCGGCCGGCCTGCTTGAGCAGCGGATAGGCTGCGTGCGAGCACAGGTACGCGCTGGTCAGGTTGGTGTCGAGCACGTGGCGCCACTCGGCGAGCGACAGATCCTGCGGCGGCTTGCGGATGTTGATGCCGGCGTTGTTGATCAGGATGTCGAGCCGGCCGCACCGCGCCGCGGTCTGGGCGAACAGGTTCGCCACCGATGTCTCGTCGGTGACGTCGACCTCGATCGCGAGCGCGCCGCCGGGGCCGAGCGGCGCGAGCTCGGCGACCGCGCGGGCCGACTTGTCGCGGTTGCGGCCGGCGACCACGACCCGCGCCCCGGCGCCGGCCAGGCCGCGCGCCATGCCGAGCCCGATGCCGCCGTTGCCGCCGGTCACGATCGCGACGTTGCCTGTGAGGTCGAACATGCTGGTCGCCGACGCTAGCACCGAACGGCCCGGTCCGGCGGCGCGGACCAGGCGCGTCACGGCTTCAACATCACGGCTTCAGAATCACGCCCGCGCCCTGCTTGCCGTTCATCTTGACCACCACCGGCCGGTGGAACCGCAGGTGGCGGACGTAGCCGGTCTCGCGCACCGCGGGCTGCGCGGCGAGCCAGTCCCAGTCGACGAAGCCCTCGCCCGCGTCGGGGTTGATCGTGAAGTAGCCGACGTTGAACGAGGTCAGGTTCTGGAAGAAGTGGGTGCCCTGCGACGGCGTGACCTCGACGTCGGCGAACCCGGCCTCGACGATCACGCGCGCGCCCGAGATCTGCTCCCAGGTGACCGGGATGCCGAGCCACGGATCGGCCGAGCCCCAGCGGCCGACGCCGATCAGCAGGTACGGGCGGCCGGACAGCTCGGCGTTGCACTGGGCGAGCTCGGCGGCGACCTGCCGGCTCGACGCGCGCGCGAAGCGCTGGCGGTCGACCACGATCACGTCGCGCAGGTCGTCGATCCGGCCGTTGCCCATCACGCGGCTCGACCGGCAGATCAGGAGGTCGGGATCGAGCTCGCCGATCACGACCTCCAGCATCTCGCGCGACAGCGCGAGCGGCCGGAGCTGGAGGAACGCGAGCTCGCGCGCGGCGAGGTCGACCGCGAACTCGATCTCGACCGGCCCGCCCATCCCCCAGTGGCCGATCCCGAGCAGGCGGTCGAGCACGGCCGCGAGCGGGAAGCTGTCGTGCTTGAGGATCTCGGCGAAGCTGACCACGCGGATGCCGTCGCGCGACACGCCGTCGTAGATCGCGTCGTTCTCCGGCGAGTAGGTCGACGCGACGGCGCCGAGCGTGCCGTCGGCCTCGGCGGCGTCGATCTCGTAGCGCGCCTCGCGCATGTCGGTGCCACCGGCGAGGTCGAGCGCCCAGAACATGCGCTGCGAGTTGTTCAGGATGTCGCGGACCGACGAGAACTGCACCAGGTTGCGCGGGTAGCGCGGGCAGAACCGCAGGCAGTTGCCACCGCCGACCACGGTCTTGCCGAGCCCGAGCGCGACCGCGGCGATGCCGTCGGCGGCGGTCAGCGGCAGCGCCGGGTAGAAGTTGTGCGACCGCGCGACCCCCGCCAGGTCGGGGTAGAACCGGGTGCCATGCTGCGCGCCGGCGGCGCGCTGCACGATCACCGCCATCTTCTCCTCCTCGAGGCGGTACGGCGTCGCCGCGATGTAGTCCTTGGCGCGGCGCGAGAACATCGATGCGTAGACCCGGACGATCGCCCGGATCAGCTGATCGAGCCGCGCCCCGAGCACGCCGCGGTTGGCCAGCATGAACGTCTCGTAGATCCCGGCGAACGGCTGGTGCTGGGAGTCCTCGAGCAGGCTCGACGACCGGACCGCGAGCGGATAGTCGATCCGCGGCAGCACGGCGCCGAGGTCGTCGCGCACGTCGAGCGGGAACCGCGCGGCGAGGAACCGGCGCTCGAGGTCGGCGTCGTCGGCCACGTGCAGCGCGAAGTCGCGCAGGTCGTTGTCCTCGAGGAACCGATCGAACACGTCGGTCGCGAGCACGACCGCCGACGGCACGATGACCCTGGCGTCGATCCCCTCGGTGACCGGCCGCTGGCCGAGCAGCATGCGCATGAACGCCAGGCCGCGCGCCTTGCCGCCGAGCGAGCCGCCGCCGATCCGGTGGAAGTCGTGGCGCGGGTCGAACGCGGTGCGGTCGAAGTCCGCGACCGCGACCAGGCTGCGGGCGCGGCGGTAGCGCGCGATGGTCTCGATCAGGTAGCTCCGCACGCCCTCGGGATCGGGGAAGTCGGACACCCGGCGCGGGCGCAGCTCGTCGGCGAGCGCGAACTCGGTGCGCGCCTTGAGCCAGTTCGAGAAGTGGTTGTGCGAGGCGTGGTACGCGATGCTGTCGACCGGCGCGGCCCGGATCCACTCCTCGAGCGACTTGAGGTCGTGCGCCATGCCGACCGTATGGCCGCCCGGCCGGCGGAACACGAAGTCGCCGAACCCGAAGTAGTCGATCATGAACCGGCGGAGGTCGGCGAGCAGCGTCGGCGAGCCCTTGAGCAGGAACGCGGCGCCCACCGCGTCGGCCGCCGCGGCGTGGGCCGGGTTCGACGACTGGAGCAGCACCGGCACGTCGGGCCACCGCGCGCGGACCCGGCGCGCGAAGTCGAGGCCCGCGGTCGGCGACGGCTCGCCGGCCGCGGGGAACTCGATGTCCGAGATCACGCCGAGCACGTCGTCCTGGAACCGGGTGAACGCGTCCCACGCCTCCTCGTAGCTCCCGCATAGCAGGATCTTCGGGCGTGCCCGCATCCGCATGATCTTGTCGGACACGTTGACCGCCTCGGACACCAGCCGGCGCGAGTGGTGGAGCAGCTCGGCGTAGATCGCCGGCAGGAACGACGAGTAGTAGCGGACGTTGTCCTCGACGACGATGATCACCTGCACGCCCATGACCTGGGTGTCGTGCACGACGTTGCGGCGATCCTCGACGTACTTGACGATCGCGAGCAGGATCCGCGCGTCGCCCTGCCACAGGAACACCTTCTCGACCGCCGACAGGTCGTGGTGCTCGGCGAACGTCTGGACCTCGCGGGCGTCGAACGCGAGCAGCACGACCGGGATGTCGAGGCCGAGCGCCTTGACCCGGCGGGCGAGCTCGGCGCCGTTCATGTCGCCGAGCGTCAGCCCGCTGATGATCAGGTTGAACCGGCTCGGCTCGCGGACCAGATCGAGCGCCTCGCCGCCGGTCGACACCGTGGTCAGCCCGGGGCCGTAATGCAGGTCGAGGTTGCGGAACTCGCCCACCACCCGCTCGCCGATCTGGCCGGCCTCCTCCAGGATGAACGAGTCGTACGGGCTGGCGACCAGCAGGATGTCCATGATGCGATGCCGCATCAGCTGGTGGAAATCCTGCAGGCCGCGGTGCACGGGCATCTACACCAGTCCCTGATCCATCATCGAGTCGGCGACCTTGAGGAACCCGGCGATGTTGGCGCCGGCGACGTAGTTGCCCGCGACGCCGAACCGGTCGGCGGTGATCGTGCACGCCTTGTGGATGCTGCGCATGATCACGCGCAGCCGGTCGTCGACCTCCTCGCGCAGCCAGCTGTAGCGCATGCTGTTCTGCGCCATCTCGAGGCCGGACACCGCGACGCCGCCGGCGTTGGCCGCCTTGCCCGGGCCGTACAGGATCTTGGCGTTGACGAACTGGGAGACGCCGTCGAGATTGGTCGGCATGTTGGCGCCCTCGGCGACCAGGTAGATCCCGTTGCGGAGCACGTTCACCGCGTCCTTGCCGTTGATCTCGTTCTGGGTCGCCGACGGGAACGCGCAGTGTGCCTTGTGGTTCCACAGCGGGTTGTGATCGAGCGCGTGGTCGGCCGGGACGTAGGTCGCGGACTTGTAGGTCGCGGCGTACTCCTCGATCCGGCCGCGCCGGACGTTCTTGAGCGCGATGACGAACTTGAGCTTGTCGCGATCGATGCCGGCCTCGTCGTAGATGTAGCCCGACGAGTCCGACAGCGTGATCGGCCGCGCGCCGAGGTCGAGCAGCTTCTCGACCGTGTACTGCGCGACGTTGCCGCTGCCCGACACCAGGCAGGCCTTGCCCTCGAGGGTCTCGCCGCGGGTCGCCAGCATCTCGGCGGCGAAGTACACCGCGCCGTAGCCGGTGGCCTCGGGCCGGATCAGCGAGCCGCCCCAGTTGAGACCCTTGCCGGTGAGCACGCCGGTGAACTCGTTGCGCAGCCGCTTGTACTGGCCGAACAGGTACCCGATCTCGCGGCCGCCGACGCCGATGTCGCCGGCCGGTACGTCGGTGTTGGGGCCGATGTGGCGCGCGAGCTCGGTCATGAAGCTCTGGCAGAACCGCATCACCTCGTGATCGCTCTTGCCCTTGGGGTCGAAGTCCGAGCCGCCCTTGCCGCCGCCCATCGGCAGCGTGGTCAGCGAGTTCTTGAACACCTGCTCGAACGCGAGGAACTTGAGGATGCCGAGGTTGACCGACGGGTGGAACCGCAGACCGCCCTTGTACGGACCGATCGCGCTGTTCATCTCGATCCGGAAGCCGCGGTTGATCTGGACCGTGCCGCGGTCGTCATCCCACGGCACGCGGAACAGCACCACGCGCTCCGGCTCGATGATCCGCTCGAGGATCTTGTTGTGGCGGTACTCCGCATGGCGGTCGAGGACGATCGCGAGCGACTCGGCGACCTCCTGGACCGCCTGGTGGAACTCCGGCTCCGCCGGGTTCTTGGCTTTGACGTCGGACATCAGCGTCGAGACGTAGTCCTTCATGGCCGCGACCATAGTCGAAGCGTGCGCGGGTGCCAGGTCCGGGGGCGGGTCTTACCCTGCGGCGGTCTGGCGCGTGCGCGATCGTGGCGCGCTGCGTTAGCGCCGGTCGATGCCGGGTCAACGGCCCACGCCGGTGGTGTGCTCCGCCGGGAACCGCAGCGGGACCACGACCGCAACCGTGGTGCCTCGGGGCTCGCGGCGCTTGACCGTGCATTCGCCGCCGAGCCGCCACGCGCGCTCGCGCATGCCGAGGATGCCCAGCGTCGCGCCGCGCGGCCCGACCTCGGGCAGGCCGACGCCGTCGTCGGCGATCTCCAGCCGGAGCTGGCCGTGATCGAGCCCGAGCGAGACCTCGACGCGGTGGGCGCCGGCGTGGCGCGCGACGTTGGTCAGCGCCTCCTGGAAGATCCGGAACACGTTGGTCGCGAGGCCGCGCTCGAGCTGGACGTCGCCGAGCTCGGATCGCACCGCGCACGGCGTGCCGGTGCGCCGTGTGAAGTCCTCGGCCTGCCATTCGATCGCCGCGCGCAGGCCGACGTCGTCGAGCAGCCCCGGGCGCAGGTCGGCGGCGATCCGCCGCACCGCACGCAGGATGTCGTCGGTCGAGCGCGCCATGTCGTCGAGCTTGCCGGCGAGCGCCGGGTCGGTGATCCGGCGCTGCAGCCAGCCGACGTCGAGCTTGAGCGCGGTCAGCGCCTGGCCGAGCTGGTCGTGGACGTCGCGCGCGATCCGGGTGCGCTCGTCCTCGCGCGCGGCCTCGATCCGTCCGGCCAGCGCGCGGCGCTGCTCGTCGAGCGCGCGCCGGCCGAGCACGATCCCGGTGACGTGCGCGGCGCGCTTCATCAGCTCGAGCGCGGCGTCGTCGGGCGAGCGCGGCGTGCGGTGGTAGAGCGCGAACGTGCCGAGCACGCGGCCGTGCTCGCCGAGGATCGGGAACGACCAGCTCGAGCGCAGGCCGTGGCCGCGGGCGAGCTCGCGGTAGTCGTCCCACAGCGGATCGGTCTCGATGTCGGTGACGAACACCGGCGCGCGGCGGAACATCGCGGTGCCGCACGACCCGGCGCGCGGGCCGATCGGCTGACCGTGCACCGCGGCGTTGAACGCGTCGGGCAGGCCGGGCGCCGCGCCGTGCTGCACGCGGGCGCCGGTGTCGTCGAGCAGCAGGATCGAGGCGATCGTGTCGGCCGACGCCTGCTCGATCGCGCGCACGATCACCGCGAGGATGTCGGGCAGCGGGGCGCCGCCGGCGAGCATCTCCAGCGCGCGGCGCTCGCCGGCCTGGATCGCCTGGGCCGAGACCTGGACGGTGACGTCTTCCAGGGCGACCCCGAGGTGGCGGTCGGGCAGCGCGAACAGCGTCGCGGCGAGCATCGGCGCGGTCCCCGCGGCATCCGCGCCCGGTGCAGTGGGGGCGGGGGCGCGGAACGGCGCGAGCCGCTGGACCGCGCCGCCGGCCGCGACCGCGCACGCGACCTCGTGCAGCACGGCGTCGGCGAACACCGGCACGAGCTCGGCGAGCGGCTGACCGAGCCGGCCGCCGAGCTCGCCGCCGAGCAGCCGCTCGGTCGCGGCGTTGAACGCGACCAGCCGGAGCACCGGCGGCGCAGGCGGGCGATCGGGTGCGAGATCCGATGCGAGATCCGATGCGAGATCCGATGCGAGATCCGACGCGAGATCCGACGCGAGATCCGACGCGAGATCCGACGCGAGATCCGACGCGAGATCCGATGCGAGATCGAGCTGGAACGCCGACAGCCCGACC
The DNA here is from genome assembly GCA_041495365.1 of Kofleriaceae bacterium. Lineage (GTDB taxonomy): Bacteria > Myxococcota_A > Polyangia > Haliangiales > Haliangiaceae > JABFXX01. The sequence continues at coordinate 13,202 of JBGQCL010000137.1, forward strand.
TCGGCGTACTCGAACACGTCGGCGTAGAACCGGATCCGCGCCTCGCGCGCGACCACCTCGGTCACGTCGAGGCAGGTGCCGGCCAACCGGGTGATCGTCCCGCGCTCGCCGGCGATCGCCTCGCCGATCGTGTCGAGCGTGCGCACCGAGCCGTCGGGCCGCACGATCCGCTCGCGATAGGCGAACCTCCCGGGGTGGACCAGCGCGCTCTGGATCTCGCGCTCGACCCGGTCGCGGTCGTCGCGGTGGATCCGGGACAGGAACAGCTCGATCGTGACCGCAAACGAGCGCGGCTCGTACCCGTAGATCCGGTACAGCTCGTCGGACCAGGTCACCGCGGCGCCGCCCATCTTCCACTCCCAGGTGCCGATGTGGGTGATCGACTGGGTGGTGTCGAGCTGTCGGCGCAGCTCCTGCTCGATCGTGCGTCCCGGCGTGTAGCCCGGCGTACGCCCCGGCCGGTCCCCTGATGAGGATCCGGGCGACGGTCCGCGTTCCACCCCGTCGGCCATGCCCGCGATGTTACCATGGCGCCGGGTATGTACCGGGTGCTGCTCGTCGACGATCACGAGGTCGTGCGCAGGGGGTTGCGCGCGATCCTCGACGATCGGTTCGCCGGCATCGAGGTCGCCGAGGCCGGCAATGGGGACGAGGCGCTCGCCGCGCTGACCCGGCCGTTCGACGCGGTGGTCCTCGACCTGTCGATGCCCGGGCGCAGCGGGCTCGACCTGCTGTCCGAGATCAAGCACCGCCACCCCCGGCTGCCCGTGCTGATCCTGAGCCTGTACGGCGAGGAGCAGTTCGCGGTCCGCGCCCTGCGCGCCGGCGCCGCCGGCTACCTCACCAAGTCCGCGGCGCCCGAGCAGCTGATCACCGCGTTCGAGCGGATCGTGCGGGGCGGGCGCTACATCAGCGAGACCGTCGCCGAGCGGCTCGCGGCGTCGGCCGGCGGCGACCAGGGCGCGCCGCACGATCGGCTGTCGCAGCGCGAGTTCGAGGTCATGTGCGGCATCGCATCGGGCGAGACCGTCGGCGAGATCGCCGAGCGCATGCACCTCAGCGCCAAGACCGTCAGCACCTACCGCGCCCGGCTGCTCGACAAGATGGCGATGGCGAACAACGCCGAGCTCACGCGCTACGCGCTCGACAACGGGCTCGTGTGACGCGCATTTCACGCCTGTAGGACGGCGACCGACGCGAGGATCCGGCCGCGTCCGACACGACGATCGAAGCTCGGCTGACGATGTCTTGCGCCCACATGGCGTCAAAGACGCACATGGTGAATATCCTGGTTGCAGAGAAATCGCGGGCGGTGCGGCAGGCGATCGTGGAGGCGCTCGGGCGGATCGACACGATCGAGGTGCAAGGTGCGGTGGCGGAGCTGCGCGAGGCGGTGCGCTGGCTGTGCCGAGACACCCCCGATCTCGTGGTCACCGGTGTCGAGCTCGCCGACGCCAGCGGGCTCGATCTGGTCGAGGCGGCGCGCCAGCTGTCGCCGACGTCGCGCATCGTCGTGGTCGGACCGTCGCCGGTCAGCGAGCTCTGGCGCCGGCAGGTCAGCGCCGGGGCGATCCAGTTCGTCGCCGGACCGAGCCTCGACGAGCTGTGCGACGTGGTGGCCGCGTTCGCCCGGCCGGCGCCGGGCGCAGATCGCGCGGTCGCCGCCGGCGAGGACGACGATCCGCTCCGCCTGCTCGGCCGGATCACCGCCGGTGTCGCGCACGATCTCGGCAACTACCTGAGCGCGCTCGCCGCCGTGGTCGCGCTGATCGACAGCGCGGGGGCCGATCCGGCGCTGGTCGCCCGGGCGGCGGGGCTGGTCGATCGCGCCGGTCGGATCACCCGCTCGCTGGTCGGCTACGCGCGCGGCGAGGCGCCGGCGTTCAACCCGGTCGACCTCGGCCCGCTGGTCGACCGCATGCTCGCGGTGGTCGCGCCCGTGCTGCCGGCCGGCATCGCCGTGCGCGCCGACATCGCCGCGCTGGTGCCGCCGGTCCGCGGCGCCGCCGTCGAGCTCGAGCAGCTGGTCCTCAACCTCGTGCTCAACGCCGCCGACGCGATGCCGGGCGGCGGCGAGCTCACCGTCCGCGTCCAGCCGACCGGCACCGCCGCAGTCTACCTCGAGGTCTCCGACACCGGCGGCGGCATGCCACCGGAGCCGCGCGCGGCCGATGGCGGCCTCCCCGCGCCGACCCGGCATGGGCAGCGCGCCGGCCTCGGCCTCGGCATCGTGCGCCGGGTGATCGCGCGCCACGGCGGCTCGATCCGGTTCGCGCCGCGCGTCGACCGCACCGGCACGATCGCGTGGGCGCTGCTACCGACCGCGTAGCGCTACGGGACGCGCTACGGGACGCGCTACGGGACGCGCTACGGGACGATGACGCCGACGCGATCGACGTAGAGATCGTCGACGGAGAGCTCGATGGCGAGCGAGTCGAGGCGAAGCCGGTCACCAGCAAGAAATTCATCGAGCTGCCACCGGCGGCTCTCGCGTCGGCGATAGACCTCGACCCGGCGCTCGCGCTGCGAGACCAGGACGTACTCGCGCAGGGAGGGGAGGCGGCGATACGCGGCGAACTTCTCGGTCCGGTCGTGTCCGGCGGTCGAATCCGACAGCACCTCGACGACGACGGTCGGGTTCACGATCGCATGATCGTCATCCGGGTCGCGCTCGGGCTCGCCGCATACCACGTGGAGATCGGGGTAGGTCGAGCGATCCGCGGCGCGAATCCGGATCCGGAGGTCCGAGGGCAGCACGATGCATGGCTTGCCCTCGAGGGCGCGATCGATCAGCGAAGCGGCGCGGCCGATCAGGCGGCCGTGCTCGACCGTCCCGCCGGCCATCGCGATCACCTCGCCCGCGACATACTCGTACTTGACGTCGCTGTCGTTCGCGATCGCCACGTACTGGGCGTACGTGACGCGCCTGCGAGCGACATCGACCATGGCTCAGGGTAGCACGCCGCATCGGGCTCCAAGGCGGTGATCTACTCCTCGTGCTCGACCGCGGGCAGCTTGTTGGGCCTGGCCTTGCCGGTGTCGTCGAACGTCACCATGCCGAATGGCCGCATCTCGCGGTTCTCGACCTTGAACACGAACAGCCGGCGCTTGGGGCGGTGCATGAGGTAGAGGTACTGGGCCTCGAAGCACAGCGCGTTGATCGCCGGATCGCAGGTCGCGACGATGCCGTCGAACTTGCCGCCGAACACGCCGATCGGATCGGAGCAGCGCTCGCCCTTGTCAAGCGCGATCCAGCCCTCGGGGCAGGCGTCGACGAACTGGGTGACGAAGCGGTCGAGGTCGCCCTTGAGGCTGACGATGCGGCGCAGCAGCACGCGGCCGAGCTGCTGGGGTTCACTGTTGAGGTCGTTCCACACACCTTTCCACGTCCCGTCCGGGAACGTGTACGCGACGATCGCTCGAGTGCTCACGGGCCTGACAATACACGCTCCGCGGGCGCGTACCGCAATCACGACAGTTGTCATCACCCGTTGACGAAGCGTGCATCCTGTGTCCATCCGCGCAGCGGACGAGCGAATGTGCACGGCGGACACCCGCGGCGATCGAGATCCAGGCGCACTGGCGGCGGCACTCGCGTTGCACTGATGCATGGCATCCCATGAACTGGAGGCTTCGATGAGGAAGACGATCTGGATCGCGATCGCGTCGGCGGCGCTGTTTGCCGGGGCATGCAAGAAGAAGGATGAGTCGGCCAAGGAGATGGACCGCTCGGCGGCCACGGCGTCGAAGGCGCAGGAGAACGTCGACGATCAGGTCAAGGACGTCCAGGGCGCCCAGAAGGACCTGAACAAGGACACGTCCAAGGGCCAGGCGGACGTCAACAAGCAGCAGGGCGAGCTCGACTCGGCCAAGGCCGACCTCGCCTCGGCGCGCGACCAGTACCGCGACGCCGCCAAGCAGCGGCTGGCCAAGCTCGACGACGACATCCGCCAGCTCGAGGCGCGGAGCGACGCGGCGGCCAAGGACGCCGTCGCCGGGCTGCGCACCGAGCGCGACGAGCTGTCGACGAAGGTCAATGCGATCGGTGACCAGGCCCAGGCCAACTGGGACACGTTCAAGAAGGACGTCGACGACCGGTTCGAGAAGGCCGAGAAGGATGCCCGCGACGCGCTCGACAAGACCACGAAGTGACCGCGCGGTGGGCGCAGCCGGTGCGGCCCTGCGTATAGTGCGCGGGTGAACGTCGCCGAGCTGCGCTACACCGATCGGTTCGTCCGCGAGCTGCCGGGCGACCCGCGCGATGACCACCGGATCCGCGAGGTCCGGGCCTGCTACTCGCGGGTCGCACCGACGGTGGTGGCGCGGCCCGAGCTGCTCGCGCTGGTCCCCGAGGTCGCCGCGCTGATCGGGCTCGATCCGCGCGAGACCCCGGAGCTGGTCGAGGTGCTGGCCGGCAACCGCGTGGTGCCGGGCATGGCGCCGTACGCCGCGTGCTACGGCGGCCACCAGTTCGGGACCTGGGCCGGCCAGCTCGGCGACGGCCGCGCGATCACGCTGGGCGAGGTCGTCGGGCGCGGCGAGCCGGGCGCCACCTGGCCCGACGGCTCGGGCGACCGCGACGAGTCGACCTGGGAGCTCCAGCTCAAGGGCGCCGGGCCGACGCCGTACTCGCGGCGGGCCGACGGGCGCGCGGTGCTGCGCTCGTCGCTGCGCGAGCTGGTGTGCAGCGAGGCGATGCACCACCTCGGGGTGCCGACCACGCGCGCGCTATCGCTGGTGACCACCGGTGAGCCGGTCGTGCGCGACATGCTGTACGACGGGCACCCGGCCAACGAGCCGGGCGCGGTGGTGTGCCGGGTCGCGCCGTCGTTCCTGCGGTTCGGCAGCTACGAGATCCACGCCGCGCGCGGCGACCACGACACGCTGCGCCGGCTGGTGCGGTTCACGCTCGAGCGGTTCTACCCGGCCCGCGCGGCCGGCGACCGGCTCGACGTCACCGGCTGGTTCGCCGAGGTCGCACAGCGCACCGCGTGGCTGGTCTCCGAGTGGCTGCGGGTCGGCTTCGTCCACGGCGTGATGAACACCGACAACATGTCGGTCCTCGGGCTGACCATCGACTACGGCCCGTACGGCTGGATCGAGCCGTTCGATCCGGACTGGACGCCGAACATCACCGACGCATCGGGCAAGCGCTACCGGTTCGGCAACCAGCCCGCGGTCGCGCGCTGGAACCTCGCGCAGCTCGCCGGCGCGCTGGCGCCGCTGGTCGACGACCCGGGTCCGCTGCGCCGCACGGTCGAGCGGTTCGCCGGCGAGCTGGCGTCGCTGCACCGCCACAGCTCGCTGCGCAAGCTCGGGTTGACCGGCCGCGGCGACGCCGCGACCGACGACGACGACCTGCTCGCCACGCTCGGCGCGCTGCTGGTCGAGATCGAGACCGACATGACGCTGTGGTTCCGCACGCTGGCCCGGGCGCCGGTGTCCGACCCCGAGGCCGCGATCGCGGCGCTGGGCGAGGCGTACTACGCGCCCGACGCGATCACCGCGGTGCAGCACGCGGCGATCCGCGGCTGGCTCGGCCGCTACGCGGCGCGGCTCGCCGTCGAGGGCATCGACGAGGCCGAGCGGCGGCGCCGGATGGACGCGATCAACCCGCGCTACGTGCCGCGCAACTACCTGGTGCAGGAGGTGATCGAGGCGACCGAGCGCGGCGATCGCGCGGCGCTGCCCGAGCTGCTCGACGTGCTGCGCCGGCCGTACGACGACCAGCCCGGCCGCGAGCGGTTCGCCCGGAAACGCCCCGACTGGGCGCGCCACCGCCCGGGCTGCTCGATGCTGTCCTGCAGCTCGTGATCCCCGCGATCCCAGAACAAGTAGCGGCCGGCTGCGACGTCGCTGCGACCGGCGCGACCGGCGCGACCGGCGCGACCGGTCGAGGCGTGCGGCGCGCCGCCTGCGAGCGCAAACGCGGGCGCGGCGCTGGCGCACGGGCGGTCAGACTCGGCATCATGCGGGCGATGAACAAGCCTGTCTTGCTCGCCGTCGCGCTCGCCGCCGGGTGTGGATCGCACCCGGGGCAGCCCCAGGCCGGAGCCGCCGCCGCGCAGCGCGGTGTCTACGTCGAGGACCTCGACCGCACGGCCGATCCGTGCACCGACTTCTTCGCGTTCTCGAACGGGACCTGGCGCAAGCAGAACCCGATCCCGGCGTCGATGACGCGGTGGAGCCGGCGCTGGAAGGCCGGCGAGGACGCCAAGGACCGGCTCAAGGACATCCTCGACGAGGTGTCCGCGAAGCGCGACTGGCCCAAGGCCAGCGTCGAGCAGCTGATCGGCGACTTCTACGGCGGCTGCATGGACCAGGCGCGGGTCGACGCGCGCGGCGCCGAGCCGATCAAGCCGCTGCTCGTCGAGATCGACCAGCTGCGCGAGCCCGCCGACGTCGGCCGGATGATCGCCAGGCTGCACGCGATCGGGATCTTCGTGCCGTTCGGGCTGTTCGGCAACTCGGACCTCCACACGCCGAGCAACGCGGTTGCCTGGGCAGGCGCCGGCGGCCTCGGGCTGCCCGACCGCGACTACTACGTCAAGACCGAAGGCCGGTTCGTCGAGGCGCGCGAGAAGTACCTCGCGCACGTCGCGGCGATGCTCAAGCTCGCCGGGCGCGACGACGCCGCGGCGCGCCGCGCGGCGGACACCGTGATGGCGATCGAGCTCGGGCTGGCCAAGGCCTCGCTCGACAACGTCGCGCTGCGCGATCCGACCGCGACCGATCACACGATGTCGGCCGCCGAGCTCCAGGCGCTGACCCCGAGCTTCGACTGGAAGGCGTACTTCGCGTCGGCCGGGATCCACCCGGCGAGCCTCAACGTCACCGAGCCGGCGTTCTTCTCCGAGCTCGAGCGCCAGCTCGAGGCCACGCCGGTCGCCGACTGGAAGATCTACCTGACGTGGCACGTGATCAACGGGTCGGCGGGGTCGCTGTCGCAGGCGTTCGTCGACGAGGACTACGCGTTCAACAGCAAGTTCCTCGCCGGCACCCAGGAGATCAAGCCGCGCTGGAAGCGCTGCGTCGAGGCCACCGACCAGCTGCTCGGCGAGGCGCTCGGCAAGAAGTACACCGACAAGTACTTCCCGCCGGCCGCCAAGGCGCGGATGCAGGGGCTGGTCGGAAACCTGCTCGCGGCGATGCACGACACGATCGAGCAGCTCGAGTGGATGAGCGCCACGACCAAGCAGCGCGCGCTGGACAAGCTGGCGACGTTCAACCCGAAGATCGGCTACCCCGACAAGTGGAAGGACTACTCCAGCATCCCGGTCCGCCGCGACCAGTTCTTCGAGACCGCGGTGGCCGCGCAGGCGTGGAACGTGGCCGACAACCGCGCGACGATCGACAAGCCGGTCGACCGCGGCCGCTGGGGGCTGACGCCGCCGACCTCGGACGCCTACTACAACCCGTCGCTCAACGAGATCGTGTTCCCGGCCGGCATCCTGCAGCCGCCGGCGTTCTCGCTCGAGGCGGTCGACGCGATCAACTACGGCGCGATCGGCGTGGTGATCGGTCACGAGATCAGCCACGGGTTCGACGATCAGGGCGCGCAGTTCGACGCCGAGGGCCGGCTCGACAACTGGTGGACCCCGGATGACCTCGACAAGTTCCGCGCCCGCGGCCAGTGCGTGGTCGATCAGTTCGAGCACTACTTCATCGAGCCCGGCACCCATCATAACGGCAAGCTCGTGCTCGGCGAGAGCATCGGCGACCTCGGCGGCGCCAACATCGCGTACCGCGCATTCCAGAAGGCCAAGCAGCAGAACCCCGCGCCGGTGCTCGACGGCTTCACGCCGGATCAGCAGTTCTTCATCGCGTGGGGCCAGTTCCGCGCCGACGCGATCCGGCAAGAGACCCAGCGCCTGATGGTGCAGGGCGATCCGCACCCGATCGCGCAGTACCGGGTGATCGGCCCGCTGTCCAACATGACCGAGTTCGCCGCCGCGTTCTCGTGCAAGGCGGACGCGGCGATGGTGCGGCCGTCCGCGGAGCGCTGCGTGGTGTGGGGCAAATGACCAGGACGGTCGCGATCAGCTGAGCAGGTTGGCCAGCCAGTCGGGGTGCAGGCTCCAGCCGACGAAGCCGGCGAGGCCGAGGATCTCGCCGGTGCCCGCGAACACGATCCCGACGATCAGCAGCCAGCGCTTGCGGGTCAGCGCGGTGACGCCGAGCAGCGCGATCGCGACCGACATCAGCGCCTCCGACATATCGAACTGGTCGTCGTGGCGGTTGAACTCGTCGTACTGCTTCTTGAACCCCTCGGCCTGGAGCCTGATCTCGTCCTTCTCGGCCCCGTACTTGTCCTCCTGGTGCTTGTATTCGGCGATCCGCTTGTCGAACATGGCGCGCAGCTCGGGCGTGGCGTTCGGGGTGGCGTCGCGCAACAGCTCGACCTGCTCGCGCGCGGAGATCGCGAGGTTCTGCTTGGTGCCCTTGGCCTGGTAGTACGCCCACGCGTCGACGCCGCTGGCCTGGGCCTGCTGCATGTTCTGGACGATGTTGCCGTCCTTGACGTTGTTGAGCGCCATCAGCGTCGCGGTGGCCGCGACCAGCGCGGCGATCACGGTGTTGAGTCGCGACTCGCGCGCCTTGTCGAGCGCATCGCTGATCTTCTCGCCGATTTCACCCATGGCCGCATGCTAGCGCGCTCGCGCTGCGGCCCGAGCCGCGATACCGGGGTGAAGCGTGATCGGTGGTCGGGGCAGCTTGCCCCGGCTTGATCGAGAGGCGCGTCGGGTCGCGCGATTTCAGATCACTGCTTCGCGGTGGCGTCGAGCAGCTGCTGGAGGTCCTTCTTCCAGAACGTCGCCCAGGTGTGCGTGCCGTGGCCGTGGGTCTGCTCCGACGCCGGGATCAGGAGGAAGCGGCCGTGCTTGACCCGCTTGATCATCGGCTCGGCGATGCCGAGCTCGGGCGGGTTGATGAAGTCGTCGGCGCTGTTCACGAACAGGACCTGGGCGGTGATCTTCTCGAGGTCCGCCGACGGATCGTAGTCGCGCGACGAGTCGACCGCGTAGAGCACGTCGTTGGCGTCGTGGGTCGCGACGAAGTCGGCCTCGGCCTTCTCGACCGCCTGGTCGGCGGCGGCGCGGGTCGCCAGCCGCTTCTGGTCGGCGATCGGCGCCGAGCCGGCGAGCGTCAGCAGGTGGCTGGCGTCGAGCAGCGCGCCGCGCGGCTGCTGGGTGTACTCGCCGCTGTTCCACGCCGGATCCTGCTTGATCGCATCGGTCACCATCTGGCGCCACTCGCGGTTGCGGCCGGCGATCTGGGTCGGCAGGCAGGCGAGCGGCATGACCGCGTCCATCGCGTCGGGCCACTTCTCGGCCCACAGCCAGGCGTGCATGCAGCCCATCGACGTGCCCATCACCAGCCGCAGATGATCGACGTGGAGGCCGTCGACGACCAGCGCGTGCTCGGCCTCGACCATGTCGTGGTAGCCGTAGTGTGGGAACTTCGCGTGCAGACCGTCGGACGGCCTGGACGAGTCGCCGTGGCCGATGTCGTCGGGCAGGATCACGAAGGTGCGGGTGAGATCGAACGGCTGGCCGGGGCCGAACAGCTCGTCGGCGAACTGCTTGCGTGCGAACTGCTGGCCGGAGCCGGTCGTGCCGTGCAGGATGATCACGGCGTTGGTCACGTGGCCGGCGGCGTCCCGCCTGGGGGTGCCCAGCGTCATGTAGTGGATGCGCAGCTCGGGCAGCTTCTCGCCGCTGGCGAACGCGAAGTCCTTGATCTTGAAATCGCCTGCGATCGGCGTCACACCGCCGATCGCCTTGGGCGTGGCCGGAGCGGCGGCGGTCTTCGGACTCGCGGCGGCCGGCGCCGGAGCGGACGGCGCCGGCGGCCGCGGTTCGTCGTGAGTGTTTCGACATGCCGCGAGCAAGGCGAGGACGACGAGGCGCTTCATGGCCCGGAAGCTAGCCGAATCACGGCGGCGCTGGCTACGCTGGATCTCCCCCGGCTACGTGACGCAGGACGTCATTCTCCCCCGCGCGGGAATGTGGTTGTTGCAACTCAGGGTTCAAAAGTCTGTCATGAATACAGCCACGTTGCCGCCCGTTGCGTATACCGAAAGGGACGCATGATTCGCACCGCAGAGGATGGGGAAGCGTACGATCGCACGGTGATCGAACGGCACGATCCGCTCATCGGCACGGTGCTCGATCAGCGGTTCCGGATCGAGCACCAGCTGGCGGCGGGCGGGTTCGGTGCGATCTACCGCGCGACCGACGTGCTGTCCGACGCCCAGGTCGCGCTCAAGGTGCTGCTCCCCAAGGTCGCGCGCGATCCGATGGTCGTCGCGCGGTTCCGGCGCGAGGGCGAGACGCTGGCCACCCTGCGCGATCCGCACACGATCACGGCGTACGAGTTCGGCGAGGCGCCGGACGGCACGCTGTACATCGTGATGGAGCTCCTGCTCGGCGAGAGCCTGTACACGCGGTTTCGCACCGCGGGCCCGATGCCGTGGCGGCGCGTGCTCCACATCGCGGCCGGCGTGTGCAGCTCGCTCGCCGAGGCCCATGCGCTCGGCGTCGTCCACCGCGACCTCAAGCCCGCGAATATCCACCTGGAGTTCTGCGGCGGCGATCCGGACTTCGTCAAGGTGCTCGACTTCGGCATCGCCAAGATCGTCCAGGGCACCGACCTCGAGCAGACCCAGCTGACCCAGGCCGGGCAGATGATCGGCACGGTCGACTACATGTCGCCGGAGCAGATGGTCGGCGGGGAGCTGACGCCGGCGAGCGATATCTACACGCTCGGCGTCGTGATCTACGAGATGATCGCCGGGCGGACGCCGTTCGCCGATGCCCAGGCCGCGACGGCGATCCTTGCGGCGGTGCTGACCCGGGCGCCCGACCCGCTGTCGACCCACGCCCGGATCCCGGTCCTGCTCGACCGCATCGTCTCGCGCTGCCTGGAGCGCGACCCGCAGAGCCGGTTCACCGATGTCAGCGATCTGGTCGAGGCGCTCGCCGAGGTTGCCGCCGGCGGCGCCGCGCGCCAGACGCCCGCCGTGCCGGTGAACGAGTTCTCACAGCACGTGCTCACCACCGAGGCGACCCGGATCGACGTGCGGTTCAGCCCGTCGTCGCAGCCGGTGCTCGACGCGCGCGGCGCGCGCCGCCGGCTGCCCGACGCCGGGCCCCAGGGCCCCGAACCCGGGGCGCCTCCCGGCGGTGGCATGCGGAGCGACGGCCGCGGCTTGGCCCCGGCGGTGGGCCGGCCGCGCCAGGTGACCCCGGCGCCGCCCACCGTGGTCGGCAGCGTCAAGGGCTCGCATCACGCGATCGACGTGCGCGGCACGCCGCCGTCGCACGGCGCGCAGCACGCGATGGACGTGCGCGGCACGCCGCCGTCGCACGGCGCGCAGCACGCGATGGACGTGCGCGGCACGCCGCTGTCGCACGCGTCGCAGCACGCGATCGAC
>JBGQCL010000138.1:0-24625 GCA_041495365.1 Kofleriaceae bacterium
AGCTGAACAAGCTTGCCGACTGGGTCTCGAAAACCGAGAAGAGCAGTCCCAATGATGGGATCTGGGCCGGCTACTAGATCATTGCTGATATAGGAGCCTAGAACGAATGGCGGCAATGGGAATGGGATCGAGGGTTCCTATATGAAGATGTCTCCGGGGGTTGTGACATTTCTGGATATCCTCGGCTGGAAGGGGATCTGGCAGCGCCACAAAACTCCGCTGCAGGATCTTCAGGCGTTACTGATGGAGATCGAGAGTCAAGCTCGTGGCCTCGGCGATACCAAGATCAAGAGCATATCAGATACGATTGCCATATTTACGGAAACGGTCGCGGATGAGGAGGTTCAATCCGCGATTGAACTCCATGGGAAAATCTGCACCAAGATCATTCCGCAATCCATTCAACTCAGGATTCCGGTTCGAGGCGCCACCAGCTATGGCGATTATGCGGTCAACGAGAGTACGTTCGTCGGACAGGCGATCGATGAGGCGGCTGCATGGCATGAGTCGACTGACTGGATAGGAGTCCATCTGACACCATCTGCCTTGTTCGCCTTTGATCTCGAACGGTCCTCGTCATGGACGAAGTATGAGCCTCCATTCAAGCAGAGAATGCGCTGGGAAACTGGTTGCGCTTCCTGGGCCAGGACGTGGAACGATTCCGGCTGGACACGCAGACAGTTGACCGAGCTATTTCGGAGGCTTGGTCCGATCACTCCTGATATTGCTGCAAAGTTCACGAATTCTCTCGCATTTGTCGACGCTACTGGGGCCAGAACTTCGCGGCGTCTGAATCCTCGACCTCGACGACCATCTCGGGCGGCGGTGTGGTGAGTTCCTCGGGAAGGCAGGGACAACCCAGCCGATCGACGCGGCTGTCATCTGATCGCGTCCGACGGTGAGTCGGTCGTGACAGCGACCCCGGATGACATCGCTCACTTGGGGCGCGTGGCCCAGTGGAAGATAATCGTCGTCCGCTGCTAGCGCTAGCAGCGGACGACGGTGGCGCAGAGCGTTGCCGAGCCAGACTGTTGATGAAAATTCGTGACTCCTTGGTTGATGACTATCGCGCGACTGCCGGGTCGCAGGCACGCAGCGTGCCCGGCAGCGCCCTGCTGTGCGACGAGGAGCTGGTTGCTGAACGACGCATGGCTGGCATGCAGGACGGCACGTCGCTTCGGTACTTAGCGAATCGTCAGCCATCGCGCCGCGGCGCCGATGCTGTTCGACTCGTAGGCGATCCATCCGAAGCCGGCCTCCCCCCAGCTCGTCCCCCACGAGTTCTTGACCAGCCATGCGCCGTGCCCCCTGCGATGGACCTTGCTGTCATCCCAGCCGATGATCAGCACGAAGTGGCCTTCTCCCGTGCTCGCAAATTCGTCGAACACCCCACCCCGGTAGTACTTCAAGGCATCGGTGGCCTCGATGTACGATCCCACCGGACCTGCGGTGACCAGCGCGTGCTTGATGTCCTGGACGGAGGCCGTATCGTGGACCGGGTCGACGAAGCTGGTCGCCGTTCCCTTGTACTGGACCGGGGCATGCCGGCAAGCCTGCTGTTGACCGGCATACGGCACGTCGGTGCGAGAAGCATCGCCGGTGCCAACCGCGTATTCCGACGGTTCAGACAGCCGGTTGGCCACGCAGCCCGGATCTGGAACGCAGTCCACGAGCTGCTGCTCGGACGACGCAGCCGAGGTTTGCCGGGCAATCGCATAAGCACTCTCGAGCATCGCATTCGCCGTGAACGCCCAGCACACAGGACAGTCTCCTTGATTCTGGACCGGCGTCACGACATTCCTGGCCGAGCGCCAGTCGAAGCTCGTGTCGCCCTCCTTCCCCGGGGGAGCGATGTTCTGCGGTCGCAGGTCGTGGAGGCTCGGGCCCCTGCTGCCGGATGGAACCTCCCGGATGCCGCCCGTGATCCGGCGCAGCTGAAAGCGGCTGACGCCGGAGGGGCCGAAGCTGAAGCTCCAGCGGTCGCGTCGGCCGGTCCCTTCGAGCGACTGGATCTCACGCTGCTGGGCGTCCAGCGTGAGCTCGCGCGGGCTGCCCCCGGCGGGTTCGCCGCGCGGGCGGTTGCCGTCGCCCGGCGGGGCGGCACTGCCCTCGGTCGGCGGGTGATCCGCGGGCCGGGTGCACGACGCCAGGAACGCCGTCACCAGCGCCAGCGAGCCGCAGGTTGCGCTCCGCGACCGCATGGTCATGGCCCCGAGGCCTTGGTCTTGTCATCGGAGACACTGAATGTGAGCAGCAAGGTCACGTTGTTCAGCCAGTCGCGTCGGTTGTAATTCCCATCACTGAGGATGAGCAGGCCGTTGTTGAGGAAGACGTCGGCGCCGCCGCGCGTGTATTTCTCTCGGCGAATGAGATCGACGCCCAGCGCGAGGCCGAAGCTGAACTTGCCCGTGACCTGGAGCGACAGGCCCGCGCCGGCACCGATCTGGAACTTGTCAGCCGGGTTCAATCCCTCGGACAGACCGAACAGCTCCCAGCCAAAGGCGAAGTCCTCACATTTCGGGCCTCCTCCTCGGATCGCCTTGAAGTAGCCACCTCCGAGACCGGATTGAATCGGCCCTGTCACCAGTACGGCGGTCCTCTTGGTGTCCGTCGTGCTGTTGAACTCGCGGTTGCTGATCCCGAACAGCGGAGTGGTCAGGCCCCAGCCTGGCAGCCTTGTGGCTGAGGTGGAATGGCCGCTCCGGACGGCTCGTGAACCAGCGTGGGGGCCGGAAGCGGTGGCTCCAGCGCGGGCGGGCCTGGCGCGCCAGAGGCTGCGCTCTGCGCGTGGGCAGCGGTCGCCCCGGCCAGCGCGACGGCAACCGAAACTGTTCCATGGATTCGAGGTCTTGACATGTTTCCCCCGGACAACCCGATGTGGAGCGTCCTTGTGTGAGGCGCTGCGACGTGCCGTTTCACGACATCGAACTCGACCTCGTTGCAATCCGATCTCGTTGCAGCCGATGCCGGAGGCGATTCCACGGCGTTCCCGGGGATGCAGCAGCGCTCGGGCAGCGCCGGCCGCGTAGCGCAGGAGGCTCCGGACCGGAAGCAGCCATCGTGTTGAAAACGCGGGGCTTGCCCAGGGGGCGTCGAGCAGATGCTCGTCCGATGCTGCCGAGGGTCGCCGGGCGCGTGCCGGCCGCGGAGGGCGCAGGGCGGCGGCCGACCCCTGGCTACAGGAGATCGAAGCCGGGGAACGGCAGCGGCGCGCCGGCATCGAGCTCGTACACGGTCGCGCGCTGGCCGATGCGCACGACGCGCTTGCCCAGGCGCGGGAAGTCCGTGACGTCGAGCTGCGCGCGCTCGCCGCCGGACAGGTACACGACGTCCTCGCCGAACGGGTTGCGGAGCTGGTGCGGCTGCGACGGCGTGGGGAACGCGACGAAGTCACCGGCCGCGAGCTCGTGCTGCGCGTCGCCGTCGTCGAGGATCGCGCGGCCGGACACCAGGTAGATCCACTCCTCCTCGTGCAGGTGCGCGTGGTAGGTGAACGACTCGCCGCCCGGCGGAAGCCGCAGCAGGTTGACGCCCGTGCGGGTCAGGCCGGCGGTGCCGCCGAGCCAGGCGGCGCGCATCTCCGAGCGCGGGTTCCAGGGATGGCGGAACGCCTGGGTCTGGGCTGCGACCTCGGCAGCGCGAACGACGTGAGCGGGCTTGGGGGTGGTGGTCATCGCCGCATCGTACGGCGCATGCCGATACTACCGGGGTAGGAACTCCTGCGGTAGGATTGCTGGGATGAAGGTCGACAAGCTGAGCATCTCGATGGACCCGCAGCTTGGAGACGAGATCCGGGATGCCGCCGAGCGGGCCGGCGTCAGCGTATCGGCGTGGCTCGCCGGGGCAGCTGCGGCGCGGCTTCGCAAGCAGGCGCTCGCCGACTTCCTGGCGGGCTGGCAGGCGAAGCATGGCGCGATCACGGCGGCCGAGCTCGCGAAGGCACGCGCCGAGCTCGGCCATCCCCCACCGGCCGGCGGGAAGCGCCGATGATCCTCGATGCCGGTGCGCTGATCGCGGTCAGCCGTAATGATCGCGCGATGATCGCGCGGCTCGTCGCGGCCGAGCAGGACGACGAGGAAGTCTCGACCCATCCGATGGTCATCGCCCAGGTCTGGCGCGACGGCGGCCGCCAGGCCGTGCTCGCCCGCCTGCTGCGCGGCGTCCAGATCGTCGCGATCGACGAGGATCTCGGACGGCGCTGTGGCGAGCTCCTGGCGAAGGCCGGGACGACCGACCCGATCGACGCGGCCGTGGTCCTGATCGCGTCCGATGGCGAGTCGGTGGTGACCAGCGACCCGGATGACATCGCTCACCTGGGGCGCGTGGCCCGGCGGAAGATCATCGTGGTCCGCTGCTAGCCGCGCGACGCGGTGGCGCGGAGCCGCGGTAGGCTCGGCGGGTGCCATCGTCCTCCGCCGGCCCCGCCGCTGGTCTGGTCCTCGCGCTTGTCGCGTGCGCGGCGGCGCCCGCCCCGAAGCCGCCGGAGACGCCGCACATGACCTCCACCCTGTTCCTCGAAGACATGACCTGGCCCGAGGCCGAGCGGGCGCTGACCCGCGATGCCGTCGTCGTCGTGCCGATCGGCGCGGCGTCCAAGGAGCACGGGCCGCACCTGCGGCTGGCCAACGACTGGATCATGGCCGACTACCTGCGCCGCCGGCTGGCCGAGCGCACGGCCGTGGTCGTCGCGCCGACCGTCGGGCTGTCGTTCTACCCGGCGTTCGTCGAGTACCCGGGCTCGATCGGCCTGGAGCTCGACACCGCGCGCGACGTGATCGTGCAGGTCGTGCGCAGCCTGGCGCGCCACGGCCCGCGCCGGTTCTACGCGCTCAACACCGGGATCTCGACGCTGCGCGCGCTCCGGCCCGCGGCCGAGCTGCTGGCGGCCGATGGCATCGTGCTGCACTACACCGATCTGTCGAAGGCGCTGGCGCCGGTCGAGAACCAGGTCGCGCAGCAGGAGGGTGGCACGCACGCCGACGAGCTCGAGACCTCGATGATGCTGTACATCGCGCCGGACACGGTCGACATGTCGCGCGCGGTCAAGGACTACCATCCGGGGACCGGCCCCTTGACCCGCAAGCCGGACGGACCCGGGACCTACTCGCCGACCGGCAGCTGGGGCGATCCGACGCTGGCGACCCGCACCAAGGGTGAGCGGCTGGTCCGGGCGCTGGTCGATGCGCTGGTCGCCGACGTCGAGGCGCTGCGCGCGGCGCCGCTGCCCCCGGGGGCGATCTGATCCGCCGAACGATCGGCTACGGCGCCGCGGCGCCGGCGCTGGTGCTCGGCGCGCTGGTGGTGACCGGCGCGGCGCTGGAGGGCCGGACCCGCCGCGGCGTCACCGAGCGGATCGCCGAGTCGCTGCAGGCCAACGCGACGATCGAGCGCGGCGACCTGGCGCTGGTGCGCGGCCGGCTCGACCTGGCGGGGCTCGCGGTGCATCGCGACGACGCGGTCGGCCACCTGGCGATCACCGTGGCCGACCTGCGCTGCGAGCTGCCGCCGCTCGGCCTCGCGCTGGTCGACGGCGACTGCCGCGAGCTCGCGATCACCGGCGCCCGGTTCGAGGTGTCGAGCGCCGCGCTGCTCAGGCTCCGGCCGCCGCGCCGGCCGCCGCTGCACGCGGGGCGGGTGGTGATCGACGACGCGCGGCTCGTGTTCGCGCCGAGCGCGGTCCTGTCCGAGGTCGGCCGCGTCGCGATCGCGGTCGCGCACGCCGAGGTCGGCGAGACGCGGTTCAAGACGCCGCTGTCGTGGCTGTTCGCGCTGCGCGAGCTCGACGCGACGATCGAGCTGCCGGCCGGGCTCACGCTGGCGCTCCGCTACGACCACGGCCTGCTGCGCGTGTCCGGTGCGCTGCTCGGTGCGACGCCGATCGCCGTGCCGGTCGCGCTGCCGGCCGCGCAGCCCGGCGACGACGCGCGCACCGAGATCGCCCGGCTGGCCGCGTTCGGCAAGGAGGTCGCGGAGCGCCTCGTGGTGCAGCGCGTCGCGAGCTGGCTGGACGCGAAGCTATCGCCATGATGTCGAGACCGGCCGGTCCGCTCCGACATGGCATGAAGCGCCCCGGCCGGCGCGGAACACCGCCGGCTGACGTTCGCGTCAGTCGGGGCAGCCGTACAGGACGCTGTCGTCGCCGCCGACCCAGCCGGCGGCGCGGATCTGGTGCGCCTTGTCGGGGCCGAGCTCGGCGGCGAGCAGCTGCTCGAGCGTGGTGCCGGCGGCGCTCTCCAGCCGGAACCGCCGCTCGGCCACGGTCCGGTTGCGCGGGTCGGCGGGCGGCGCGGCGAGCCCGGCGCGCTCCTCGGCGAGCCGCTTGCGCGCGGCCTGGATGTCGCTCGACGGCGACTTCTGCATGATCTCGATCGCGAGCGAGCGGGCGTCGAGGTTCTCGCTGTCCCCGCCGACCAGCTCCTGGTAGAGCGCGCGCAGCGCGGCCATGTACTGCGCGTTCTCCTTGCGCACGGTCTGATCGTAGATCGCGGATCGCGCGCGCGTCGGCCGACAGCTGGGCAGCCGCGGCGGCCCGGTCGGTCATCAGGCGCGGCTCGATGCCATAGCCGGGGACGTCGAAGCGGAGCTCGCAGTTCCTGGCCATCGCGGCGAGCTCGTCGGGCGGGATGTCGATGATCTTGCGCCGGCCGGCGCGATGGTCCGGGGGGGCGGGATCCCGGCGGTGGGGTGGTCGGGTCGCGCACCGCGCCGCCGGCGCGCACCGCCGATCGCGCCCGGGTGTGGCAGCGCGGCCGCCGCGGCGCCGGCGGCGGCCGCGCCGGCCTCCGCGGCGCGACGCCAGGCGTGGTGCGCAGGTGGCATCCCGATACTGGCAGATCGTGAGCGTCCGCGTCATTCCTGCTTGCTTGTTTCTGATTCATCCATATTGATAGGACGATTGCATTTGTCATTCTCACGCAGGAGCTGATATGGCGAGGGTGTGTCGACCAACCAGCGCACGTTCGGCGCGCAGGTCCTGAACGACGTCGACGTCCTGGTGATCGCCAACGCGATGGGGCCCGACGACCACGAGGGTCGTCCGGCGTTCACGCCGGAGGAGGACGCGGCCGTGGCCGGTTCGGGGTCACCATGCACCTGCGGTTCGCACGCGACGACGACTTCCATGATGGCTGGGACAACGAGCGCCTGGAGTTCTCGCGCAGCAACCGCCTGCTCGCCGACAAACGCGATCACGAACGGCCGGTCGATCCGCTGGGCCGGAAGTTCGGGATGAACCGCACGGACACCGACGACCGGCAGCTCCTGCTCAACATCCTGCACTGGCTCAGTCGCGTCGACGGCTGATCCCGATCCGTGCTACCGTGAGGCATGGCGATCGTCGAGAGTGGCCGGACCACGCACACGACGCTCGAGTGCAAGAGCGTGGCAGACAGCTTGCGATTCTACCGCGAGGTGATGGGCCTGCGGGTCAACCGGATCGCGCCCGGGGTCGGGCACGTGTTCGACAGCAAGGGCCAGTACGCCGCGGTGCTGCAGACTGCCAGTACGGGCCCGCAGCCGTTCCTCAACTTCTACGCGAGGCCGGTCGCGGACGCGGACGCGGTGGACGCGATCCACGCGCGGATCTCGGCGGTTCGCGACGAGCACTGCATCGCCGAGCTCACCGCGCCCGCGCGCGAGGATCCGGCGCGGTCCGGCGTCGCCAGCTACGGGTTCTACCTCGAGGATCGCGACGGCAACTGGTGGCGGGTCGAGGACAACCAGGGCCCGTTCGGTCCGGTGGCGCTGCCGGACGGCGCCGAGCCGCGCGGCAGCATCGTCCCGGCGGGGCCGATCAGCCACGTCGTGCTCGAGAGCCGCGCGCTGCCGGCCAGCATGCGGTTCTATCGCGACTTCCTCGGCCTCGACGTCGCGCAGCCGGCGCCGCACCACTGCCTGGTCAGCGATCGCGAGGGCTGGGTCCGGGTGATCGCCGTCGAGGTCGGCGACCGGCTGGTGCCGCAGAAGGTCGCCAACCACCACGGCATCACGCTGTCCGGCGGGGTCGACGCGATCGACGCGGTGCACGCGCGCGCGACCGCCGGCGCGGCGGAGTTCGGGCTCAAGAAGGTGTTCTCGGCGACCCACCAGCACGGCTCGTACTCGTTCTACCTGCAGGATCTCGACACCAACTGGTGGGAGCTCGAGATCTGGCACGACGGGATCCGCCCGGTCGACCGCGGCCTGGAGCGGACGCGGTCGTCGGGGTGACAGCCGGTCCGCCGCGGGGAGCCGCTCGTCAGTAGACGAACCACCAGAACGCGACCACGGCGATCGCAACGGAGACCACCACGATGATGGCGATCGCCGTCCACGCGAGATCGTACGCGTGGGGGGCCGCACGCTTGGCACCACGAAGCGGAGCGCGGCCAGTGTGCATCGTGCACAACATGCCCGGCGCGGCGGGGTGGTGCAAGCGAGCGGCGCGCGATGGAACAGATTGCAACATGCTTACATGTCGCGCCTCAGAATTGCGCGATGTGCCGCAGTATTGCCCATCGACTATTTGAGGGTCGCCCGACGGCGCATTGCAATGTGAGCTCTTGCTCGGCATTGCGCCGGTCGGGCGCACCGGTCCAGGCGGCTGGCTACAGCGAGAAGATGAACTGCAGGACGTTGGCCTGGTCGGTCGCGGACAGCGCGTTGAAGTTGTTCTTCGCGGTCGCGGCCTGGTTGGCGTGGCGCCCGATCGCCGCCGTGGCCGTGACGCTCGCACCATCGTGCATGAACCGGGTGCGCGAGCCGATGCCCCACAGCGGCGCGGTGCGGACCTGGTTGCGCGTGCCCTGGCCGCCGTTCTGCACGATGCCGTCGCCGGTGCCGACGTCGTGGAGCAGGAAGTCGCCGAACGGGTGGATGGTCTTGTCGCCGAGCGCGGTCGACACGGTGAGCGCGCCGCCGTTGATCACGGTACCCGCCGGGGCGGTGGTGATGGTGCCGACGTGGCAGGTCGCGCAGCCGATGTTGTTGAAGGTGGTCTGGCCGGCGGTCACGTTGCCGTTGATCGGGCCGCGCGGCGGCGCCTTCAGGCAGCGCATGAACGCCGTGAACTCGTCGATGTCGCCGGCGTCGTCCTCACCGGTGCCGGCCGGATCGGCCTTGCCGTCGAATGCGCCGCCCTGCACCACGGTGCCGTTGGACGTGTTCTCGGTCTGCGCGAGCCTGTTGGTGACACCCATCTCGTTGATGTACGCGTCCGAGGCGAACGACAGCAGGGTGGAGTGCTGGTCCTTCCAGCCGAACCGGCCGGCGCGGTTGTTGCCCGGCGCTTCCAGGACCGGCACCTGGATCAGCGTGCCGCGCTGCGCGGCCGGCTGGGCGTTCGAGATCGCGAGCAGCGTGTTGCTGTCGATCGCCTCGACGAACCCGTCACCCGCGAGGCTGATCGTGAGCCGGAGCGTCTGGACCTCGTTGCCCGACAGGATGTGCTCCTGGATCGAGCGGTCGTTCGCGCGGTCGTTGATCAGCGAGCCGCCCGGGTGGTCGACGAAGCTGATGCCGTTGAAGTGACCGGCGCGAATCTCGGTGACCTGGCTGCCGGTGCCGCCAAAGAGCTTGAGGTTGGTGTCGTTCTCCGCGGTTCCGCGCGGGTTCTCGTGGCAGCTGATGCACGAGGTGTTGTTGAACACCGGGCCGAGGCCGTCCTCGAAGGCCTCGACCTCCGAGAACGTGAGCCCGGCGTCTCTAAACGCGGCCTGGGTGCAGTTCCCGTTGCTGAGGCCGTCGAAGCCGGTCGGCGCCTCGGTGACCGCGTTGACGTGCGGGCCGGGGGCGGGGTCGTCGGCCTGGGTCGCGACCGCGAGGCCGGGATCCTGCGCCGCGGGGTCCGGCGCGCTGCTGTCCGGCGCGGAGCACGAGGCGACGAGCAACGATGTAGGTATCAATGACAGAGTGGCGAGATAGCTAGACAGTTTCATGGCTGTGGTCTCCTGGGGTTCAGCAAACGGAGCGAGAATCATGCAGGGTGTGGTGACACCCCACCGGGACGGGACGCGAGGTCAGCTCCCTTCCTTGTGGTCGTCTTCCTTCCTTGTGGTGGATCTGCCGCGCATGGTGGTGGATCTGCCGCGCATGCGCGCGGAGCTCGTCTTGGATACCGCTTTACGAAAACACTCTACTTCGGCTGTACGGCCAGTCGTCAACAGGGTTCTCGATAGATTTGAATGACTGAAAAGGTCACAATCCAGATTGTGAAGATAACCTTTAAGCTCACTCCCGAATGGGTTGTAACTAACGTTGCTTGCCCGGAACGTGCAGTCAGTTTTTTGAAGTCGAGGGGCTGGCCGGCGGGGCCGCGTCCTCAGTTTCTCGTCACGTGGTCGGGCGGATTCGAGGCTTTATGCCCCCCAGTTCATTCGCAATAGATCGGACCATCGATCGAGCCTGTTCAGAAATAACTGGTCCATAGAAACTCATGCTATGTGTGGGCTGACACCGATAATCCGATTGCGTGTATGAGCAGAAATAACTTGTTCAGGGAGATGCCGATCTCGCGCATTCGAGCGAAGTTCCTGGCGCTCAAACCGGTGCTGGACGAGCGATTGACGCGGCTGTGGGCGGGCGCCGAGGCCGAGGCCGTCGGCGACGGCGGAATCACGGTCGTGGCGCGAGCCACCGGCATGTCCCGGACGACGATCCGCGCCGGACGAGACGAGCTTCGCAGCGGGCTGGCCGTGAGTGACGTGGTGCGGGTGCGCCGCGCCGGCGCGGGGCGGCCGTCGATCGAGGACAAGGTGCCGGGGATCGTGGGTGCGCTCGAAGGGCTGATCGAACCGACGAAGCGGGATGACCGGGAATCGCCGCTGCGCTGGACCTTGAAGAGCACGCGCACGCTGTCCGCCGAGCTGGGCCGGCGTGGGTTCTCGATCAGCCCGCAGAAGGTCGGCCAGCTCCTGCATGCGCGCGGTTACAGCCTGCGCGGTGGCGGAGCGCTGCCTGCGATGACCCCGCCGGCGGTCCGCAACCGGCAGTTCGAGCTGATCAACCGACGGGTCGAGGCGTTCCACGCGCGCAACGCGCCGGTGATCGCGGTCGACAGCCGGTACGCGGCGCTCGCAGGCGATGTCTCCCACCGCGGGCGCGCGTGGCAGCGGGGAGACGAGCCAGCGGTCGCGCCGGGGCGTGGCGCGATCGAGCCGGGTCTCGGTAGGCCCGCCTCGCACGACGCGTCCGACGGAGCTCGCCACGCCGGCTGGACCGATGCCGACGTCGAAGACGAGATGCCCGTGTTCGCGCTGTCCGCGATCACCGAGTGGTGGGAACACATGGCAAGGCGCGCGGGGCCGCACGCGACGGAGCTGCTGGTCATGGTCGACAGAGCGGGAGGAGGCGCGTCCGCGCAGCGCTGGCGGTCCGAGCTGCAGCGGTTCGCGGATCGCAGCGGACTCACCGTGGGTGTCTCGCACGTGCCGCCCGGCACCTCGAAGTGGGACCGCGTCGAGAATCGGCTACTCTGCCACGTGGCCGAGAGCTGGCGCGGCCACCCTCGAGCCGAGCGCGAGGTCGCGATCCAGCTGATCGGCAGCGCGCGCGCCGTCCACCACCCGGTGGAGCTGGCTGCGCTCCGCGGGCGAGCGCCCGAACCCGAAATGCCCGAGGGCGGCAGCCGTCTCCTCATCACCCGGGACGGCGTCCACGCCGAGTGGAACTACACCCTCCGTCCTCGCGGGGAGCGACAGCCGTGACTGGTCGATCGCAGATCGTTGACTCTCGAAAGGACACACATGATCGACCTCCAGGGTGAGGTGAGTCGTACGGTGCAAGGATTCGTGGCGCACATCGTCGAGCTCGTGCATCAAGCCGCGATCGAGACGCTGCACACCGCGTTTGCAGGACCCATCGCCGCTGACGCCGCCGATCGACCTGGCGAACGCGGGCCAGCGGCGGCCAGCGCCAGTCCAAAGCGCGCACCGGCAGATCTGCAGGCGCTGTCGAGTCGCCTCGCGGCGTTCATCCAGGCGAACCCCGGCCTGCGCATCGCGCAGATCAGTCACAGCCTGGGTACGACGACCAAGGATCTCGCGCTGCCGATCCGCAAGCTGACGGCGAGCGGTGTGATCCGTACGACCGGCCAGAAGCGCACGACGAGGTACTTCGCGATCCCGGGTCCGGTGCTCGAGCACGAGCTTGCAGCGAGGACCGAGGCCGGCGTGCGGCGCATCGAGCAGACCCGGGATCCGGCCATTCAGCCCCCGAGCGAACCGGCTGCCGCCCGCGCCGGTGGCCCGCGCCAACCAGGCGAGCTCGACGCCGACTGGCGCCGTTGCCTCGCCGACGTCTTCACGCTGGCGCAGCGACTCGAGAGGTGATCACTGCCACATCACGGCGCGTCGCGTCGTGACAGGATCGAGAACTCGTCGCGGCGGACGTCGGTGAGCCCGGCGCCGCCCAAGATCCGCGCGTTCACCGAGCTGGCGCGCCAGGCCGCGGCGACCCTCCTCGATCGCTGACCGGTGCGATCAGCTCGCCGGCTGCGGGGCGGGCGCGGGGCGGCCGGCGCGCGCGCCGCGGGCGATCGTGAGCGCGAACCCGGCGGCGACCAGGCAGAGCACGCCCGACGACACGAACGCGTAGCGATAGTCGCCGGCCTCGGCGCGGACGATGCCGGCGGCCTCCGAGGCGAACGCGGCGCCGACCTGGTGCGCGGCGACCACCCAGCCGAACACGATCGGCACGTCGCGCGGGCCGAACGCGTTGGCCGACAGCTTGACGGTGGGCGGGACGGTCGCGATCCAGTCCAGGCCATAGAACATGGTGAACACCGACAGGCCCTGCTGCTCGATCAGCGCCTGTGGCAGGAAGATCAGCGACAGGCCGCGCAGGCCGTAGTACGTGAACAACAGCCACCGGCTGTCGACCCGGTCGGACAGCCAGCCTGAGCCGGTGGTGCCGAACAGGTCGAACACGCCCATCAGCGCCAGCATGCCGGCGGCGGTGACCTCGGGCATGCCGTGGTCCATGCAGGCGGGGATGAAGTGCTGGCCGATCAGCCCGTTGGTGCTGGCGCCGCACACGAAGAACGTGCCGGCGAGCAGCCAGAAGTCGCGGCTGCGCGACGCGCGCGCCAGGACCTGGAACGCGAGCGCGACCGGGTTGCCGGCGCGGCGGGCCGGCGGCGGATCGTCGGGGGCGGCGCCATACGGGCGGAGCCCGAGGTCGGTCGGCTGCTCGCGGATCAGCAGCAGCGCCAGCGGCACCACGAGCAGCGCCGCGCCGCCGACCACGACGAGCGCCCAGCGCCAGCCCGGCCCGGTGGTGAGCCGGGCGATCACCGGCAGGAACAGCAGCTGGCCGGTCGCGGTGGCGGCGGTCAGCACGCCGAGCACCAGGCCGCGCTGGTGGACGAACCAGCGAGTCGCGATCACCGCGCCCAGGACGTTGGCGACCATCCCGGTCCCGACGCCGACGAACAGGCCCCACAGCGCGATGTACTGCCACAGCGCGGTGATCTGCGTCGCCACGAGGATCGTGGCCGCGAGCATCGCCATCGCCAGCGCGATCATGCGCCTGACGCCGAGCCGCTCGGCGATCGCCGCGCAGAACGGGCCCATCAGGCCGTACAGCAGCAGGTTGATCGACCCCGCGACGGCGATCGTCGCGCGCGACGCGCCGAGCTCGTGCTCGAGCGGCAGCATCAGCACGCCCGGGACCGCGCGGATCGCAGCGCCGACGAGCAGCACCACGAAGGTCGCCCCGGCCACGATCCACGCGTAGTGCAGTCGCCTCGGCATCACGGACTGTATAGCGAGGTCCGGCCGCCCGCGGCGATACAGATCGCCGGAGATCGAGCGGGCGCAGGCCGGCGTCGTCGCCAGGCGACCGGGTCGCTACCCGCGGTAGGTGTCGTCCTGCTCGATCTTGGACACCACCCAGTCGAACTCGCCGGAGGTGACGTGGGCGCCGCAGTGCTCGCACTCGCCGGACTGGTTGATCTGGAGCGGGGCGCCGCAGTGGCTGCACGCGGGCTGCACGCGGGGCGCGCCCTTGCGGCCCGCGCTGCGGATCAGGGTCCAGTACTCGCTGTACGGCCGCTCGCGGTGCTTCGAGCCGCGGACCAGCGGCCCGGTCGGGGTGCGGATCACGTAGTCCTTGCCGGTCGCCCAGATCCGGATCGTGATCGCGTCGTAGTAGCGATCGCGGACCAGCCTGGCGAGCGCGGTGCGGGTGATCCGCATGTCCTCGAGCGCGTTGCGCAGGCCCTGCTGGCGGTAGGCGTCGACCCAGTACGACAGGTAGTCGTACAGCCCATCGGACACCAGGCCGCGGACCGGGCCGAGGTCGTTGCTCGCCCACGCGGCGTTGAGCTCGCGGTAGATCATCGCCAGCCGCGCATCCAGCGCAGCGTCGGTGACCTCGGGATCGTCGCCGGTCAGCGCGCGCCAGGCAGCGTCGACGCCGGGCTGGCGATAAGTCGGCAGATCGGTGCCGCGCTCGGGGACCTCGGCGGTCACGGTCGGCGGCCGCTCGTCGGACGAGCTCAGCGCGACGCGCTCGACGACCCAGTCGAACCGGCCGTTGTCGACCGCCTGGCCGCACGACGCGCAGACCTGCGTGGTGGTGCGCGATGCCTGCCACGGCGCCCCGCAGCTGGGGCAGGGGAACGTGCGGGTCGCGCCGGGCGGCTTGCTCTGCACCGTGGCGTCCCGGCCGAACCGCCAGGTCTCGACCGTGTAGCTGGTGTGGTCGGCGGCGGCGAGGTTGGCCTCGTACTCGACCGTGACCCGCACGCGCTGGGTCCGGCCCTCCGGGTCGGTCGGGGCGTCGGGGAGCTCGACGCGGATCACGCGCAGCGCGCCGACCACGACCTGGACCACCGGCTGGCCGGCCGGCGCGCGCCCGGCGAGCTCGGCGCGCGCGTCGGTCGCGACGTAGGGCGCGACGGTGGCGAGCTCCTCGGCGGTGTGGCGCGCGCGGTGCGCGGTCGAGAACAGGCGAAACGCGAAGTCCTCGAACACGACCTGGGAGAACGCCGGATCGAGGCGCCGCACGTCGGACAGCTCGATCCCACGGGGGGCTTTGCCCCCCGCCCCGCCGGCAGAGCCGTCAGGGTCCCCACCCCCCATCTCGCTTCGCTCGACCGCGTCGTGGAGCACGGCGGGGGGGCCGCTGTCCCAGTCCTGGTTCTGTCGCTGGCGGTGGGCGCTGTAGATCACGTAGCCGACGACCACTGCGACGATCGGCAGGCCGATCGCCGGGTACAGGAACACGAGGCGGAACATCCAGAACACCAGCTCGAAGATCAGGCCGGCACCGCCGCCGCCCCCGCCGCCGCCCTGCGAGTGGCCGCCGCCCCCCGAGAAGCTCTCGCCGCCGCCCGGCCGCGCCGCCGCGATCGCCTCGAGCCCGGCGACGCATGCAAGGACGACCGTCACGCGCGCGGCGAGCCTCGCCCGGCGGGCGAGCTCGGGCCGGTGCAACCCGCCGCGCTGCCGCGTCACGGCGTGCCTCGCTCGGCGCGCTCCAGGTCGCTGTCGATCGCGTCCGGCAGCTCGTTGACGTCGTCGTCGCGCCGTGGCATCGCGCTGGCCAGCGCCGGCGCGAACCGCTCGAGCTGGCGGGCGACCGCGGCGCCGCCGCCGGAGATCGCGGCGGTCAGCGAACGGACCGCGTCGGCGTGGATCTCGGCGGGCAGCGCGCGCTCGATCCCGGCGTCGACGACCACCGCGACCTCGCGCTCCAGCCACGAGACGTAGACCAGGATCCCGCTGCGGTCGCGGGTGCGGTGGACGCCGCGCTCGACGAACGCAGCGCGCGCGGCGCGCAGCACCTCGCGCTGGCGCATCGCGCGCGGCGACAGCAGCCGCTTGATCGCGGGCAGCAGCTCGGTCACCGCGCCGGCGGCGGCGCCGACCACGAACGGATCGACCAGGATCGAGGTCAGCGCGAACACGTGGTCGCCGAACAGCATCGCCGCCAGCCCGGCGACCGCGACCGCCACGCCGATCGCGACGTTGGCGTGCAGGTACGGCGCCGAGCGCCGGCGGACCGCGACGACGACCTCGGCCGCGGATCCCTGCTCGATCGCCTCGATCGCACGGGTGAACGCAGTGCGCGCGGTGGCATCGAGGAAGTTGCTGGCCACGCTGCGGATGTACCACGGCCGCCGGGTTCCGCTTGCGCGCGGCCGGCTCTAAGATGTGGCGATGGCGATGCGGCGCTACGCGGCGTTCCTCCGGGGCGTCATGCCGGCCAACGCGAAGATGGTCGACCTCCGGCGCGCGTTCGAGGCGGCCGGGTTCACCGAGGTCACCACCCTGCTGACCAGCGGTAACGTCGTGTTCGACGCGCGCCCGGCCAGCGACGCCGCGCTCCAGCGCAAGGCCGAGGCCGCGATGACCACCGGGCTCGGCCGCAGCTTCCTCACCATCGTGCGCTCGCTCGATGCGCTGCGCGAGATCGTCGAGGCCGACCCCTGCGCCGCGTTCGAGCTGCCGGCCGGGGCGAAGCGCGTCGTCACGTTCCTGCGCGAGCCGCCGCGCGGCAAGCTGGCATTGCCGGTCGAGGTCGATGGCGCGCGCATCCTGTGCCTGCGCGGCAGCGAGGTGTTCACCGCCTACGTCCCGAGCTCGCGCGGCCCGGTGTTCATGACGCTGAT
The DNA here is from genome assembly GCA_041495365.1 of Kofleriaceae bacterium. GTDB lineage: Bacteria > Myxococcota_A > Polyangia > Haliangiales > Haliangiaceae > JABFXX01. The sequence continues at coordinate 16,592 of JBGQCL010000138.1, forward strand.
CGAGAAGACGCTCGGCGAGGCGCTGACCACGCGGACCTGGGACACCGTGAAGAAGGTGGTGGGGGCGCCCGCGGGCTCGCGTCGCTGACGCGCTCGTGCGTCGCTGACGTTCGGCGATCCTCGCGCATCCGGGCCCACCGCAGGCGCGCGGCAGAGCCATCGAGATCGCGTCGGGGACGGCGTGGCTCGACCGGGCGCACGTCCCGGCTCGCCCACCGCGGCGCGCGCGCGCGGAGATCGTTCGCGCCGGCGTCTGCGTGCGAGCGATCGACGGGCACGGCGGTTGCTCCCACCATCGATCGTGTTCGATGGCTGGAGCGGATCGCCAGGACAGGAAAGCTCACGAAGGGAATGCCCGTCCGGAGGCAGCTCGCAGATCAAGCAAACCCCTGGAGTCGGCTGACGAGCAAACGGCAGGAGGGGCATCGGTCCGCAAGGATCGGAACGGAGCTGCGGGGGAGACCTTGGAGAGCCGCTGCGAACCTGGCGGTCCCCTCGAGCCATCGAGCACACCCGACCATCGGTCGCGATCGGGAAGGAAGGACTGACCATGCGCCTGACATCCCGGCATTCCCCGACGGCGGAGAGATCCCGGACAGGTACGCCAAGGGACGGCGGCGATCACCGCGAGGCGGCGCAGCGCAGGCCGGTGCTGTTGGTCGGCAGCGCCGGGTCGCCGGAGTCGCGCACGGCGGCGCGGACGTCGCCGGCGAGGTGCGCGTGCCAGCCGTTGCCGCGGTCGACGCGCCCCGAGCCGGTCGCCGGGCCGCGCGGGTCGGTGACCGCCGAGGCGGGATAGCTGCCGCGCCAGTCGGCGGTCCACTCCCAGACGTTGCCGGCCATGTCGAGCGCGCCGAACGGGCTCGCGCCGGCCGGGAAGCTGCCGACCGGCGCGGTGGTCACCCAGCCGTCGTCGCCGTCGTACATCGCGGGCCACTCGGCGGGCCACTCGCGGCCGAGCACGCGCTTGCCCCACGCGACGCACTCGCGGCCGCACGCGTTGAGCCGGGTCGCGCTCGGCGGCTCGTTGCCCCACGGCGGCTCGTTGCCCCACGGATACAGCCGGCCGTCGCTGCCGCGCGCCGCGTACTCCCACTCGGCCTCGGTCGGCAGGCGCTTGCCGCGCCACCGGCAGTACGCGGCGGCCTGGTGCCAGTCGACGCAGTTCACCGGGTGGTCGGCGCGGCCGGGGGCGTTGCAGGACGGGCTGATCTCGCGGTGCGGCGCGGTGCAGCGGTTCGCCGCGACGCACGCCTCGTACGCCCGCACGGTCACCTCGGTGCGGTCGATGCAGAACGCCGAGATCGTGACCGGGTGGCGCGGGTGCTCGTCGTCGTCGTCCCCGGTGCCGTCGGGGCTGCCCATCGCGAACGTCCCGCGTGGGACCCGCACCATGCCGTCGGGGCATGCCGGCTCGGCGCGCGTGCGCGGGGCGGGCCACGCGACCGCCGCGATCGCGATCACCGTCAGCCGAGCTCGCACGCGGCGAGCGTATCATCGACCCGGTCGGGTTCGACGTCGTCAGGACGTCGTCAGATCGAGCGGCCGGCGCCTCGGCTCCGGTACTCGAGGGCAGACGTCGGCAGTGCCGCGGCGGCGCGGCGATCGACCTTGCCCGACGGCAGCTGGGGCAGCGCGGGGCAGATCGCGAGGCGGCGCGGCCGGGCGTGGCCGGGCAGCGCGGCGCGCCAGCGGGCGGTGGCGGCGGCCGGATCGAACGCGGGGTCGACGACCAGGGCCGCGGCGACGAGCTGGCCCCAGCGCTCGTCGCGGACACCGAACACGCAGGCGGCGCGCACCCCGGGGGTCGCGGCGAGCACTGCCTCGACCGTCGAGGGGTGGACGTTCTCGCCGCCGGTGATGATCACGTCGTCGCTGCGGCCGGCGACGTGCAGCGCGCCCCCGGCGAGGTGGCCGAGGTCGGCGGTGGTGAACACCGGGGCGATCGGTGGGCCGTCTAGGTAGCGCGTCGCGAGCATCGGCGCGCGCACGGTGATCGGGGCGGGGGCGGCGGCGGTGCCGGCCTCGAACACGACGCCGGGCAGCGGGACGAGCGGCGCGTGGGGGTCGCCGGCGCGGTCGGGGGGCGCGGTGGCGAGCTGGCCGAGGCTCTCGGTCATGCCGTAGGTGGTGAGGAACGGGACGCCGCGCGCGGCGGCGCGCTCGAGCAAGGCGGGGGGCGCAGCGGCGCCGCCGAGCAGCACGGCGCGGAGCCGGATCGGGGGGCGCCACGCCGGGTCGTCGAGCAGCGCGGCGAGCTGGGTCGGCACGAGCGACGCCAGCGTGCAGCGCGCGAGCAGCGCGGCGGCCGCGGCGCGGTCGAAGTCGCCCTCGCACAGCGCGATCGGCCGGCGCGCTGCGAGGCAGCGGACCACGATCGACAGCCCGCCGGCGTGGGCGAGCGACAGCGCGAGCAGCCAGCGGTCGCCGTCCCACCAGCCCAGGTGGCGGGCGCTGGCGTCGGCGGCGGCGACCAGCGCCCGGCGCGCCAGCGCGACGCCGCGCGCGGCGCCGGTCGACCCCGAGGTGAACAGCACGGCGGCGGTGTCGGCGGGCAGTGGGGCGCGCTCGACCAGCGCGCGCTGCCGGGCGGCTTCGCCCTCGGCGAGCCGGTGGTGGATCAGCGCGATCGGGCGGTGCGCGGCGAGCGCCGCGAGGACGGCGAGCACGGTGTCGACCGCCGGGGTGGCGACGAGGGCCGCGGGCCCATCGCCGGTCGGGGCGGCGGCCGCCGCGGCGCACGCCGCGAACGTCAGCGACTGCGTCGCGGTCTCGATCGCGATGCGATCGGGCGCCTCGCGCGCGGCGTCGAGGATCGACAGCGGATCGCTCACCGGGCCGGCTCCAGGGCGCGCAGCGCGCCGGCGAGATCGAGATCGACAAAGCCGAGGCCGGGCGCCGCGGCGGGGTGGACGTGATCGGCCGCGAGCTGAGCCACGGGGAGCCGCCAGCCGGCGAGGGCGGGATGGGCCGCCAGGCCGGCCGCGGGGCCGGCCGCGTCGTGGGCGGCCAGGGCGAGCGCGAGCTCGGCGCACGCGGCGGTGCCGATCGGGCCCTCCAGGGTGTGCGAGGCGACCGCCGCGACGCCGCACGCGCGGGCCTGCGCGGCGAGCTCCAGGCACGCCGACAGGCCGCCGAGCAGGGCGGGCTTGAGGATCACCGCCGCGAGCGCGGGGCTGCGCAGCGCGGTGGCGAGCTCGCCGGCCGACAGCTCGACCAGGCTCTCGTCGAGCGCGAGCCTTCCGGGCAGCGGGCCGGCGAGCAGCCGGTGGGCGTCGCGGCAGGGCTCCTCGACGTACTCGATCGGTAACTCCGCCAGCGCGGTGAGGCGATCGAGGATCTCCGCCGGCGGCCACGAGCGGTTGGCGTCGATGCGAAGCGTGGCGCCGGGGGCCGCAGCGGCGATCGCGCGCACGCGCTCCGGTGGGTCATCGCCGCCGAGCTTGATCTTCAAGCAGCGGATCCCGGCCGCGAATGCGCGGCGCGCAGCCTCGGGATCGTCGACCACGGCGGCGAGCGGGACGCGCGGCATGGCCCCCACGTGGGGGGGAAGCGCGGCGGCTCCCACGTGGGACATGCATGCCGGAGCTTGCGGCTCGGCGCCCACGTGGGCGCGGTGGAGATCGGGCTCGCCGGACGCGCCCGCGGAGGACGGTGGCTCCGCCCCCACGTGGGGGTCCGTGGGGGGAAGCGCGGCGGCTCCCACGTGGGACGTGCGTGCCGGGACCTGCGGTTCGGCGCCCACGTGGGCGCGGTGGAGATCGGGCTCGCCGGACGCGCCCGCGGAGAACGGTGGCTCCGCCCCCACGTGGGGGTCCGTGGTGCTCGTTCCGAGCGCGGTCCCGGGGCCGCGGCCGGGCGCGCACAGCAGCGCGGCGAGCGAGATCCCGTGCTCGCGGGCGAGCGCATCGAACAGCGCGGTCTCCAGCGCGAAGCGCGCGGCCGGCGGGGCGGTCGTCGCGGCGACGAGCAGGCGCGCGGCCTCGCGGTCGGCGAGATCCACGCCGGCGAGCCGGGCGAACGCGGCGATCGCCTGCTCGGCGTCGGCGAGCGCGTCGGGCGACATGCCGGGCAGCGGGGCGGCCTCGCCCAGGCCGATCGCGCCGCGATCGGTGCGCACCTCGACGAGCACGGCGGCGCGCTCGCTGCGGCCGCGCGCGGCGCCGGTGCCGGCGATCGGCCAGCGGACGGTGCGCGCGGCGATCGCGGCGATCCGCATGGTCAGCTCGCCGCGAGGCCGGCCGCGAACAGCCCGCCGAACAGCAGCAGGAGCTGCGCGGTGGCGGCGAGGCAGTGGTTGAACGCCGGGCCGTCGCCGGCGGCGATCAGGGCGCGGACCCGGGCGGCGCCGATCGGCGCGGACAGCAGCGGCAGCGCCAGCGCCAGCCTGCCGCCGGCCGCGAGCGCGGCGGGCACCGCGTAGGCGACCGCGACGAGCGCGGCGTACTCGATCAGCGCGCCGCGCCGGCCGAGCCGGACCGCGAGCGTGTGCTTGCCGGCGCGCTCGTCGGTGACGCGATCGCGGAGGTTGTTGACGACCAGGATCGCGGTGGCGAGCGCACCGACCGGGACGGAGGCGGCGATCGCGAGGTCCGGCACCCGCCCGAGCTGGACGAACGCGGTGCCGCACACCGCGACGAAGCCGAAGAAGACGAGCACGAACAGATCGCCCAGGCCGTGGTAGCCGAGCGGCCACGGCCCGCCGGTGTAGGCGATGCCGGACAGCACCGACGCGACACCGATCGCGACCACCGGCCAGCCGGCGATCGCGACCAGGTACACGCCGAGCAAGGTGGCGGCGCCGAACGCCGCGATCATGGCGCGCTTCATCGCGCCGGCGGTGATCAGGCCGGCGGCGACCGCGCGCAGCGGGCCGATGCGGTCCGGGCCGTCGGCGCCGCGCTCGGCATCGAACACGTCGTTGGCGAAGTTGGTGCCGATCTGGATCGCCAGCGCGCCGCCGAGCGCCGCCAGCGCCGGTCCGAGCGCGACGCCGCCCGAGGCCGCGGCGCACGCCGTGCCGACCGCGACGGGCACGACGGCGGCGGGCAGGGTGCGCAGCCGCGCCGCGGCGATCCAGGTGCGCAGCGGATCGGGCGCGTCCGTCACGACGGGCCGCCCGGGCACGCGCAGGGGGGCCTGCCGCGGAGCGCGGGGCGCGCGGCGCGGTCATCGCGGGTTCGCGGTCGTGGCATGTCGTGCACCGCCGGGTTCGATGTCACGGATAGCGCTTGAACCGCGAGAAGTCGGGCTTGCGCTTCTCGAGGTACGCCTCCTTGCCCTCGCGGCCCTCGTCGGTGGTGTAGTACAGCAGCGTCGCCGAGCCGGCGAACTGCATCATGCCGGCCTGGCCGTCGCAGTCGGCGTTCATCGCCAGCTTGAGGAAGCGCAGCGCGGTCGGCGACATCGCGAGCATCTCGCGGCACCACTGCAGCGTGGTCGCCTCGAGCTCGGCGAGCGGCACGACGGTGTTGATCAGGCCCATGTCGAGCGCCTGCCGCGCGTCGTACTGCCGGCACAGGTACCAGATCTCGCGCGCCTTCTTCTGGCCGACGATCCGCGCGAGGTACGAGCTGCCGAACCCGGCGTCGAAGCTGCCGACCCGCGGGCCGGTCTGGCCGAACCGCGCGTTGTCGGCGGCGATCGTCAGGTCGCACACCAGGTGGAGGACGTGGCCGCCGCCGATCGCGTAGCCGGCGACCTGCGCGACGACCGGCTTGGGCAGGTAGCGGATCCGCATGTGGAGGTCGAGCACGTTGAGCCGCGGCACGCCGTCGTCGCCGACGTAGCCGCCGGTGCCGCGCACGCGCTGGTCGCCGCCCGAGCAGAACGCGGCGTCGCCGGCGCCGGTCAGGATCGCGACGCCGATGCTGGCGTCGTCGCGGATCTCGTCGAACGCGCGGATCATCTCGGTCACGGTCTTGGGCCGGAACGCGTTGCGGACCTCGGGGCGGTTGATCGTGACCCGCGCGATGCCGCCCGGCGAGGTCTCGTAGAGGATGTCCTCGTAGCCGGATCGGCGGTTCCAGGTGATCGGCTCCGGGTGGGTGGGCGTGTCAGTCATGGCTTCCTCTCTGTGCTGCGCGAGGCGAGCTCGCGGGGTCGAAGCGCTCCAGCGCGGCGCGCCGGACGTCGTGCGCGCCCGACGCGCTGACCGGCGCGTGGATGACGGTGACCCCCGGCGTCTCGAGCGCGCCGGCGATCGCGGTGGCGGCGGCGGCCGGCGATGCCGCGGTGGTCGCGCGGGCGCCGAGCGCGACCGCGACCGCGACCGGATCGACGTCCGGCGCGGTGATCCAGTGGCGCTCGAATGCACCCGGGGCGGGTTGCTGCGCGTGCTGGGCGCGGGCGATCGGCAGGCCGGCGAAGATCTGGCCGCCGCGGTTGTCGATCACGAGGATCGCGAGCGGGGCCCGCGCGGCGCGCGCCGCGAGCAGGCCGCCGACGTCGTGCGCGAAGCTGACGTCGCCGAGCACGAGCAGCACGGGGCGGCCGCCCCACGTCGCGCCGGCCGCCGAGGCGATCAGGCCATCGATCCCGGCGGCGCCGCGCTGGGTGAGCACCGGGCGGGCCGTGCCGCCGGCGAGCTGCCCGGGCAACCAGTCGACGACGCGGACCGGCAAGCTGTTGCCGAGCTGGATCGCGGCGCCGGGCGGCACGGCGGCGAGCGCCGCACGCAGCATCGCGACCTCGCTGCGGGGATGGCCGTCGAGCGCGAGCGCGGTCGCGTGGGCCGCGCGCGCCTCGGCGTCGCGCCAGGCGGTGGCCGCGTCGCCGGTGCGGGCTGCGTCGGGCAACGCGTCGACCAGCGCGTCGACCGTGGCGGCGACGTCGCCGAGCACGACCGCGTGCGCCGACGAGTCGGCGTCGTGCCAGCGCGGGCCGGACAGCACACAGCGCACGGTCCCGGCGTCGGCCTGTCGCGCCAGCCAGACCGGCCACGTCGCCGCCACCGGCTCGGCGCCGAGCTGGATCACCAGCCGGGGCACCGGCAGCGCCGCGGGCGGGATGACGTCGAAGTGGTCGACGAACACCACCCCGTCGGGGCGCGGCCCGAGCCGCAGCTGGCTGCCGGCCTCGGCGAGGATCGGATAGCCGGTGCGCCGGGCGAGCGACAGTACGAGGTCGCGCGCCGCGGCGAACCCGGCCGGCAGCGCGCCGGCGACGATCACGCCGTCGGGCTCGGCGGCGATCGTGGTGGCGAGCTCGGCGATCGCGGCGGGGTCGGGGACCAGCCGCGGCGGGGCGATCCGCAGCGGACCACCGAGCTGGGCGGCCAGCTCGGCGAGCGCGCGCTCGGCGTCGGTGGTCGGCGCCGCGGGCTCGAGCGGCTTGCGCAGCGGCAGCTGGATGTGGACCGGGCCCGGGTGCGGGCCGGACGCCATGGTCAGCGCCTGGGCGATCTTGCGGCGCACCGCGCGCAGCGCGAGCTCGCCCGGGCCCGGCGGGCCGAGGTCGATCGCCGCGCGCACGAAGTCGCCGTACAGCTTGACCTGGTCGATGGTCTGCGATGCGCCGCAGTCCTGGAGCTCGGGCGGCCGGTCGGCGGTGAACACGATGAGCGGCACGCCGGCCAGGCTGGCCTCGACGATCGCCGGCAGGTAGTGGGCGGCGGCGGTGCCGCTGGTGCACACCAGGGCGACCGGCGCTCCGGTGGCGCGCGCCGCGCCGAGCGCGAAGAACCCGGCGGCGCGCTCGTCGATCAGCGTCGTCAGGTCCAGCCGCGGCTCGCCGGCCATCGCGGCGACCAGCGGGGTCGACCGCGATCCCGGGCTGATCACGCAGCGCACCGCGCCGGCGTCGGCGAGGGTGGTCGCGACCAGCTCGGCCCACACGGTCTGGATCGCCGCGGTCACCGGCCGTCCTCGATGCGCTCGCCGCGCTCGATCCCACGGGGGGCTCTTCCCCCCGCCCCGCCGGCGGAGCCGTCGGGGTCCCCACCCCCCGTCTCGCTACGCTCGCCGCGCTCGATCCGCTCGCCACGCTCGATGCCCAGCGCGCCGAGCATCGCGCGCAGCTTGATCTCGGTCTCGG
>JBGQCL010000139.1:0-24563 GCA_041495365.1 Kofleriaceae bacterium
CAGAGCCCCCCTTGGGCCCGAGCGGAGCGAGCGGGGGGGTGGGGGCCCCGACGGCTTTGCCGGCGGGGAGGGGGGCAGAGCCCCCCTTGGGATCGACCCGCTGGAGATCGAGCTGCACCTGACCCGGCGGTTCGCCGAGCGCGCCGCGCGCGGGCCGCGCGATCGGGCGATGCACAGCTACCTCGCCCAGCTGATCGACGCCGAGAACGCCGGCGCGGCGGTGCTGCTCGCGTCGCGCGGCGGCGACCTGTCGGCCGAGCGCGCGTTCCTCGACGCCGGCGTGCCCGGACCGCGGCTCGACCGCGCGCGCTTCCTCGCCGCCGCGGCGGGGCCGCTCGACGCGGCGTGCGCCGTGCTCGCCGAGGCGCTCGCCGGCACGCCGCTGGCCGCCGCCGTGTTTGCCCCGGAGCCCGCCGCGCTCGAGGACGCCGCGCTGGCCTGGCAGCTCCAGACCCAGGCGCGGCTGCGCCGCAGCGAGCCGCTCGGTCTGGCGCCCGCGCTCCACGCCGTGCTGCGCCGCCGCGACGAGGCGCGCCACCTGCGCCGCGCGGCGTGGCGGGTCGCGCTGGGAGGGGCGGCATGAGGGCCCAGGTCCGCGTGATCTGCCGCCACCCGGCCGCGCTCGGCATCGGGCTGTCCGGCCTCGCGCCGATCGAGGCAGGAACCGGCGCCGAGGCCGCCGCCGCGCTCGCCCAGCTCGCGCGGACCCCCGGCAAGGGCGGCGTCGTGCTGATCGAGGCCGGGCTCTACGACGCGCTGCCGGCCGCGACGCTGCGCCAGATCCGCCGCGACGGCGCACCGATCCTGCAACCGTTCCCCGGTCCCGCACCGCTGGCCGCCGGCGCCTTGCCCGAGCAGGAGCTGCTCGACGTGCTGCGCCGTGCGGTCGGCTATCGCGTGAGGTTGAAATGACGTCCATCGCGCAGCTCACCCGCATCGCCGGTACGCTCGCCGAGGCCCGGCCGCTGCGCGACGCCGCGCTCTACGAGCTGGTCCGGGTCGGCGCGCAGGGCCTGCTCGGCGAGGTCATCCGGTTCTCCGGCGACACCGCGACCCTGCAGATCTTCGAGGACACCACCGGCCTCGCCGTCGGGGCCCCGGTGGTCGCGACCGGGGCGTCGCTCACCGCCGAGCTCGGCCCCGGCCTGCTCGGCAGCGTGATCGACGGGATCGGGCGCCCGCTGGCCCGGCTCGCCGAGCAGTCGGGCGACTTCATCGCGCCGGCCGCCACCGCGCCCACGCTCGACCGCGCCGCGCGCTGGCGGTTCGTCGCCGCGGTCTCGCCCGGCGCGCAGGTCGGGCCCGGCGACGTGCTCGGCACGGTCGACGAGCATGCGGGGTTCGCCCACCGCATCCTGGTGCCGCCCGGCGTCTCCGGCACGCTGGCGGCGATCGGCGACGCCGAGCTGACCGTCGACGATGCGGTCGGCACGCTCGCCGACGGCACGCCGCTGCCGCTCGCGCAGCGCTGGCCGATCCGCACGCCGCGGCCGGTCGCGCAGCGCCTGCCGACCGATCGCCCGTTCGTCACCGGCCAGCGGGTCTTCGACCTGCTGTTCCCGCTCGCCGAGGGCGGCACGGTCGCGGTGCCAGGCGGGTTCGGCACCGGCAAGACCATCGTCGAGCACTCGCTCGCCAGGTACGCCGCCGCCGATCTGGTGGTGTTCATCGGCTGCGGCGAGCGCGGCAACGAGATGGCCGAGCTGCTCGAGGACTTTCCACGGCTGGTCGATCCGCGCACCGGGCGGCCGGTGATGGAGCGCACCGTGCTGGTGGTCAACACCTCGAACATGCCGGTGGTCGCGCGCGAGGCCTCGGTCTACCTCGGCATGACGATCGCCGAGTACTACCGCGACATGGGCCACCGCGTGGCGGTGATGGTCGATAGCCTGTCGCGCTGGGCGGAGGCACTGCGCGACATCGGCGCGCGGCTGCAGGAGATGCCCGGCGAGGACGGCTACCCGACCTACATGGCGAGCCGGCTCGGCGCGCTGTACGAGCGGGCGGGGCGCGCCCGCGCGATCGGCCGGCCGGAGCGCACCGGCGCGGCGACGCTGGTGTGCGCGGTGTCGCCGCCCGGCGGGGACTTCTCCGAGCCGGTGACCCAGGCGTCGCTGCGCGTCGCCGGCGGGCTGTGGGCGCTCGATGCCCAGCTCGCCCGCGCGCGCCAGTTCCCGGCGGTCGACTGGTCGGCGAGCTACTCGCTGTACGCCGACGCGGTCGTCCCGGCGCTCGCCGCCGAGACCGGCCTGCCGTGGGGCGAGCTGCGCACCCGCGTGCTCGCGCTGCTCCAGCGCGATGCCGAGCTGCGCGAGATCGCGAGCCTGGTCGGCAGCGACGAGATGGAGGACGGCGATCGCCTCGTGCTCGCGATCGCGAGCCTGGTCCGCGAGCACGTGCTCGGCCAGAACGCGTACCACCCGCACGACGCGACGTCGCCGCCGATCAAGACCGCGCGCATGGCCGAGCTCGCGGTCGCCGCGCTCGATGCCGCCGGGGCCGCGCTCGCCGCCGGCACCGAGCTCGACGCCCTGCCGCTCGCCGCGTTCCGCCGCGCGTTCGCCGCGCTGCGCAGCGCCGCCCCCGAGGCGCACGACGCGCGGCTCGCCGATGCCCGGCGCGCGCTGGAGGGCCTGCGATGATCGCCGTGCGCGCCCACCGCGGCGCCCAGGCCCTGGCCGGTGCGCTGCTCTACGTCGAGCGCACGCCCGGGGTCGCGATGGGCGAGGTCGCGATCGTCCGCATGCCCGGTCAGCCGCCGCGCCGCGGCCAGGTGATCGATGCCGGCGCCGGGGTCACGGTGATCCAGCTGCTCGAGGACAGCCTCGGGCTGTCGCCGGCGCGCGCCGAGATCGTGCTGACCGGCGCCGCCGCGACCGCGCCGGTCGGCCGCGAGCTGCTCGGCCGGGTGCTGAGCGGCGCCGCCGCGCCGCTCGACGATCTGCCGCCGCCGGTCGGCGAGGCGATCCGGCCGGTGTGGGGCGCGCCGATGAACCCGGCGCGCCGCGTCCCGCCGGGCGACTTCATCGAGACCGGGATCTCGGCGATCGACGGCCTCGACACGCTGGTGCGCGGCCAGAAGCTGCCGGTGTTCTCCGGCGCCGGGCTGCCCGCGCTCGAGCTCGCCGGCGAGATCATCGAGCACGCGCGGGTCGCCGGCGGCGCGCCGTTCGCGGTGGTGTTCGTCGCGATCGGCATCACCGCGCGCGAGACCCGGCAGTTCGTCGACCGGTTCCGCGGCGGCCGCGCGCTGGAGCGCTCGGTGTTCTACCTCAACGAGACCCGCGACCCGACGATCGAGCAGCTGCTCGCGCCGCGCTACGCGCTCGCCGAGGCCGAGTACCTCGCGTTCGACTGCGGCATGCACGTGCTGGTCGTGATGGCGGACATCGCGCACTACTGCGAGACCTTGCGCCAGGTCGCCGCGGCGCGCGACGAGGTCCCCGGCCGGCGCGGCTTCCCCGGCTACATGTACACCGATCTCGCGTCGCTGTTCGAGCGCGCCGGCGTGCTGGCCGGCCGCGGCGGCTCGGTCACCCAGCTGCCGATCGTCACGATGCCCGACGACGACATCACCCACCCGATCCCCGATCTCACCGGCTACATCACCGAGGGCCAGATCGTGCTATCGCGCGCGCTGCACGGCCAGGGCGTGTTCCCGCCGATCGACGTCCTGCCGTCGCTGTCGCGCCTGATGAACGCCGGGATCGGCGCGGGCAAGACCGTGCGCGAGCACCGGCGATGGGCCGACCAGCTCTACGCGCTGTACGCGCGCGGCCGCGACGCCCGGTTGATGGCATCGATCGTCGGCGAGGCCGGGCTGGGTGACGCCGACCGGCGCGCGCGCGACTTCGCGATCCGGTTCGAGCGCGAGCTGATCGCGCAGGGCCGCGCGCGGCGCACGATCGCCGACACGATCGCGATCGGGTGGCGCCTGCTGGACGGCCTGCCGCGCGACGTGCTCGAGCGGATCGACGACGACACCTGGGCGCACCGGCCGGGAGCAGCGCCGTGAAGGTCCGTACCGCCCCGACCCGCGCCGAGCTGCTGCGCACCCGCCGGCTGCTCGAGCGCGTCGACCGCGGCGCGGAGCTGCTGCGCAGAAAGCGCGAGGCGCTGGTCCGCACGCTGGTCCCGCTCGCGCGCCCCGCGGCCGAGGCCCGCCGCGCGATCGCCGACCTCGCGGCCGCGGCGTACCGCGCCGAGCTCGACGCGCTCGCCGTGCACGGCGCGGGCGGGGTCGCCGCCACCGGCTGGCCGTCGCGCGCGATCGACGTCGACGTGGAGATCCAGCGCATGTGGGGCGCCGCCGTGCCGGTGCTCGGCGAGCTCCCGGCCGCCGATCGCGGGCTCGCCGCGCGCGCCACCGCGCCGGGCCCGACCGGCCACGCGCGGTTCGAGGCCGCCAACCGGTTCGAGGCCCTGGTCGGCCGGCTGCTCGAGGCAGTGGCGCGCGAGGCCCGGGTCCGCGCGGTCGGCTCCGCGCTGGCGCGCGCGTCACGCCAGCTCAACACCCTGGAGCAGCGCGTCGCCCCCGAGCTCGCGGGCCAGCTCGCCGCCACCCGCCACGCGCTCGACGAGCGCGATCGCGAGGACCAGACCCGGCTGCGCCACCTGCGCAGCCGCTCGGTCGGCGCACGGGCTCGAGATCGCGCTGGACGGACCGGAGGCGGCTAGCAGCCGGCCGGGACCGCGGTCGAGGTCACGATCGCCGAGGTCGAGTTGTGGTTGGGCGACGACGCGCCGGTGCCCATCTGGCGGCCGGCGAACGCGCGCCAGATCGCGCACTTGTTGGCGCCGGCGTTGATGCTGGCGTCGGCGCTGATGATCGCGTCGCGCGCGTTCAGCATCGTCGGGTTGCACGGCGTGAGCTTCATGCCCGACACCACCAGCTGCTGCGTCGTCGCGTCGCCGAGCGCCGTGCGGACGTCCCACAGCGTGGCGGCCCACAGCTCGCCGACCTTGTGGACCTCGTTGAGCGTGCCGTTCTTGACGTCGTTGTAGGTCCACGGCGAGTTGCTCATCGGGGCCGTGCGGATCCCGTTGATCGCATTGCCGGTCACGTAGGCGCCGATGACCGGGTTGTTCAGGAACGCGGCGGCAACCCAGTCGCTCCATCCCTCACCCATGCCGCCGGACTGCAGGCCACCCAGACAGCGGGTCGTGCCACCGCCGACCAGGCGATTGGACAGGCCGTGGGTGTTCTCGTGGTAGACGACTGTCGGGTCGAAGTCGCCGTCCTGGCGGACGCCGCCGGTGCCGTTCTTGAGGCTGAACAGGAACATCTGCATGCGCGGCCGCTGGCCGTCGGGCGGGGTCGAGAAGTTCGCGTTGTTGGTGCCCGAGCCGTCCTGGGCGTCGACGTTGACCGGGTCGGCCTGCGCGCCGCCCTTGCCGAAGTTGCTGGTCTGGAAGTTGCCCGAGGCCTCGGTGAAGCCGAGCAGGTAGGTCCGATCGTGGTAGTCGTTGACCAGGAAGAACGCGTTGGCGACCGCGGCGGCCTTGAAGTTCGAGGCATCCGTCGTCGCGCTGAACGGGAAGTCGAACGAGTTGTTGACCGCGGTCGGCTGGGTCTCGTTGGTGCCGACGGTGTTGTTGGCATTGAGGTCGGTCGCGGCGACCGCGTTGTTGCCGATCGTCTTGTTGCCCGGCGTGGTCACCCAGCCGCTGGGCGACGCTGCCGGGTTGCCGTCGAACGACACCACGGTGCGGGTGTCGGTCGACTGGTTCGCGGTCGGCTGCGCGTTGACGTTGAACACCCTGCCGGTGAACGTGTCGACCAGCGAGTAGCTGCCGAGCAGCGAGCCGTCCTGCGCGTCGAGCAGCACGAGCTCGTACTGCTGCTGGTTCTGGTCATCGCGCCACGACACCGTCGCCTGGAACGCAAAGCGATCGTCGCCGTCGCTCACGTGGACGATCTGCGGATCGACGTGCATCGGATCGAGCAGGGTCGGGGCCTCGAACACCGCGTGCAGCCCGTCGGCCTCGGTCCGCGTCGGCGAGATCGCCAGGCCGACCGCGCGGGCCGCGGCCGCCGCCGCCTGGTCCGGATCGAGGACCATCCGGTTGGTCGGCGGGGCGATGTGGTACGACTCGTCGCCGAGCACGCGGAACACACCGTTGCCGGAATCCATGTGGACCGTGAGGGCGCCCTGGAACACCGGGATGCCGTTGAACATCCGCTGGAGCGTGACGTGCCGGAGGTCGCCGGCGCGGTCGCTGTCGACGCGGGTGACCACGAACTGGCTCGTGTCGCCGGCGTCGAGCTGGAGCAGGTCGTGATGTGCGGCGAGGAAGCCGGTCGCCGCCGCCACCGGGTCGGTGGCGTGGCCGGGCACCGCGAACTGCGGCGTCATCGCGAACACCCGGACGTCGCCGGTGACGCCGACCTCCAGCGTGACCGGCGCGCCGGTCAGGCGCTGCAGCGCCGCGGCCGCCTGGTCGCGCGCACGGGCAGTCTGGGTGGCGTCGGTCTGCGTCGTACATGCGATCAGCGATAATGCGGACAATGAGAATGCTTGTGCGAGGTGCGAGGAGATTGGCATGTTGCCATTGTTCACAACCGAGTGCCGCTGTCTCCGTGATCGCCTGCCGCAAAACACGGCTTGGCCGCGCGGCGCGCGGGGATCGCGCGATCAGGTTGGCCTACGCGTCCGCAGCTTGTCTGACATCGCGCGCGGCAAACTGCCCCGGATACGAGACCGGGTGCCCGGTCGGCGATCTGCGCTCGCGCTCGGGCTCGACATCCGCTCGGCCTGGCCTGGCCTGGCGGCGTTAGATGCATCTCAAGTGCAAAAACAGATGAAATGCAGGTGCATCAGACCTTCCCGAACCGCGCCCAGCGCAGACGCACGCATTCACGGTGGGACTTCGCGCGACGCTTGACAAGAGCGCCGGCCTCGTGCCACAGACGGAATCGTGGCGAGCGCGAGTTCCCGGCAGATGCGCTTCCGCGTGATCGCGGCGGCCACTGCCCTGTGGCTCGTGGTGTGCGGCGTGCTGGCCGCGCGCCACGAGGCCACCGTCGCCCACGTCCGCGACGCAGCCGGTAGCTACGTCCACGGCAAGGCGCTCGCGGGGCACCACGAAGGCCACAACTCCGACATCCACGGCCAGCGCCACCCCGACGCCGACGCAGGCGAGTGTGCGCTGCTGACCGCGTTCCATCAGGCTGCCAGTGCCGACGTCACGGCCCCCGCGGTGGTCACCACCGCGTGCGCGACGCACGTGCGGCATATCGCCCCGGCAGCGTCCTTTGCAATCGCCGCCGCGGTCTATCGCCTCGCGCCCAAGACGTCGCCGCCGGCCGCCGCTTAGTCCGACCATTCATCACGCGGCTGGCTGGACCGGCGCGGAGTGACGTGGCAGCACGGGACGTGCATCCCGGCCTCCCTCGCACGTAGACCTGGGTGTTTACCCCGGGCACTGCGTCGCGCTGTGCCGGGCTGGTCGGCTGTCGTGGTGAATGGTTCGGACGCCGCGGATCGCGGTGGCGCGCAGTGCGCCCGTGATCGGCGGCATCGACGCGACCGATCGGTCGCGCCCAAGCCGTACGAGCTCGTCGACGCGGCGCTCCGGCGCCCAAGGCGGCTCGAGGAGTCACCTGTGATCCGTGGCAGCTATCTGATGGTTTTTCTACTCGCCTTTCCACGCTTCGCGCATGCGCAACCGGCCGACGCCGGTGTGCCCGACACGCCCCCTCCGCCGGCACCTCCGGACCCGGGCGCGCCGCCGCCGTCGGGCGCCGTCGCAGCGCCGTCGCTGTCGCCGTCTGCCTCCGCGCCGTCGACCGAGGAACCCCCGCGGATCACGCACCAGAGCCCGCCGATCTTCCCCGACGTGCCGAAGCCGCGCCAGAAGCCGACCGACGTGCTGGTCCACGTCGAGGTCGACGCCGGCGGCTCGCCGGCCAACCCGCGCGTGATCTCGCAGCCCAACCCGCCGTTCGACGACCTCGCGATCGCGAGCGTGCTGTCGTGGACGTTCGAGCCCGCGCACAGCGGCGGCCAGCCGGTCGCGAGTCACCTCAACGTCACGGTGCACTTCGATCCCGCCGCGCCCGGCGGCGAGACGATCACGGTGCAGGGCACGCTCAACGCGCTCGAGCGCGGCCACCAGGCGGCGCCCAGCGTCGGCGCGCAGGACGTCCACGTCGAGGCCGGCAAGCTGGCGACCGAGATCCCGCACAAGGACGCGACCGAGCTGCTCGGCTGGGCGCCCGGCTTCCTGCTCACCAACGAGGGCGGCGAGGGCCACGCCGAGCAGATCTTCCTGCGCGGGTTCGACGCGCGCGAGGGCCAGGACATCGAGATGCGGGTCAACGGCGACGTGGTCAACCAGGTCGGCAACCTGCACGGCAACGGCTACGCCGACCTGCACTTCATCATCCCCGAGCTGGTCCAGGCGCTGCACGTCGTCGAGGGCCCGTACGATCCGCGGCAGGGCAACTTCGCGGTGGCCGGAAGCGCGGACTACGAGCTCGGCCTGACCCGGCGCGGCCTGACCGGGAGCTACGAGGTCGGCTCGTACGGCACCCAGCGCGCGCTGCTGCTGTGGGGCTCGCCGACCAGCAACAGCCACAACTTCGGCGGGGTCGAGCTCTACCAGACCAGCGGCTTCGGCCAGAACCGCGACGCGCGGCGCGCCACCGCGCTCGGCCAGCTCGAGGACAAGCTCGGCGAGGACGGGCTGTGGCGGCTGACCAGCGGCGCGTACATCACGGACTATCATTCGGCCGGCGTCGTTCGCGAGGACGACTACGCCGCGCACCGGATCGGGTTCCTCGACACCTACGACCCGGACCAGGGCGGCGCGGCGAGCCGGGTATTCGTGCTCGGCGACCTGGAGTTCCAGCACGAGGACACCACCACGCACCACCAGCTGTCGTTCACCGCGCAGACCCTCCGGCTGCGCGAGGACTTCACCGGCTTCCTGCTCGACCAGCAGGAGGCGGTCCAGACTCCGCACGGCCAGCGCGGCGACCTGATCGACCTCGAGTCCGACGCGATCACGCTGCAGGAGCAGAGCTGGATGCGGCGCCACCTCGACATCGCCGGCCTGACCCAGGAGCTCGAGCTCGGCCTGTACGGCCGGCTCGACGCCACGACCGGCCAGCAGTACCGGCTGTTCACGCTCGCGACGCCGCCGTACCCGTACCACAAGGAGGCGGACCTCAGCGCGGTGCTCGGCGACGTCGGGCTGTACGCGGCGGCGAACGTGAAGCTCGCGCCGTGGGCCGCGCTGCGCGGCGGCGTGCGCGCCGACCTGTTCACCTACAACGTGCTCGACAACTGCGCCGTGCAATCGGTCGCGCACCCGTCGCCGGCCAACCCGCCGGGCGACGCGAGCTGCCTGTCGCAGGCCGACATGGGCAGGCCCCGGGAGCCGGTCGCGCGCTCGACCACCGCGGGCGCGATCGTGCTGCCACGCGCGTCGCTCGTGCTCGGTCCGTTCTTCGGGCTGTCGCCGTCGGTCAGCATCGGCCGCGGCGTGCGGTCGATCGATCCGTCGTACATCTCGCAGGACCGCGCGACGCCGTTCGCGCAGATCGGGTCGTACGAGGGCGGCCTGGCCTACAAGGGCTCTCCCGGCGACCTCGACCTCGAGCTCCGGCTGTCCGGGTTCCGGACCCACGTCGATCAGGACCTGGTGTTCAGCGAGACCGTCGGGCGCAACACACTCGCGAACGGCACGACCCGGATCGGCGGCGCGCTGTCGGGCCGGCTGCGCGGCCCGTGGTTCGATCAGAACGCGAGTGTCACCATGGTGCGCTCGACGTTCGACGACACCGGCCTGTTGATCCCGTACGTCCCCGATGTCGTCGTGCGCTCGGACAGCGTCGTGTTCAGTGCGCTGCCGTGGCAGCTCGGCGGCCAGGCCCCGGTCGCGACCGCCGGCCTCGGCGTCACCTGCGTCGGGCCCCGCGCGCTGCCGTTCGGCGAGCGCTCGGACACGATCTTCACGATCGACGGCTCGGCGTCGCTGGCGTGGAATCGCTACAGGCTCGGCCTCAAGGCGTCGAACCTGCTCGATACCCGGTACCGGCTGGGCGAGTACAACTACCGCTCCGACTTCCGCCTGCAGGACGCGACGGTGCCGACGCTCACCGTCGCCCGCCACTTCACCGCGGGCGCGCCGCGCATCGTGGTGTTCCAGCTCGAGGTGACGCTGTGACCCGCGCGATCGGCCTCGCGGTCGTCGCGGTGTTCGCCGGGTGCGGCACCACCGGCGGCAACCTCGTCAGCTTCGACGTCGTCGCGCAGGGCGCGGCGCCCAGGGCCGGGGTGAAGGCAGGCGTCTACGACACCTCGCTCGGCTGGCACGTCGAGCTGGCCAGCGCGACGCTGTACGTCGGCGCGGTCTACCTCAACCAGACCCGGCCCAACTCCGGGATCCAGGGCACCGACTGCATCCTGCCCAGCGTCTACACCGGCGAAGAGCTCGACGGGCGCTCCGTCAACGTGCTGTCCGCTGCGCCGCAGCCGTTTCCGGCGCCCGGCACGGGCACCGACGACGAGGCGCTGACCGGCGAGGTCTGGCTCACCCACGGTGACGTCAACGCCGCGACCGACGGCAGGCCGATCGCCAGCATCACGGGCATAGCGACCCAGGGCGCGCAGGTGCTGCCGTTCTCGGCGACGATCCAGATCGACAGCGCCAACCGCGGCATCCCGTCGCCGCCCGCGCTGCCGAGCCTGCATCCGATCTGCAAGCAGCGGATCGTGTCGCCGATCTTCATCGACCTGCGCCCCCACGATGGTGGGACCCTCGTGGTCACGATCGACCCCTCCGGGTGGTTCGACACCGTCGACTTCGCGAAGGCGCCGCCCGACGGCGTGTTCCCGGACGACAACACCAACGACGCGAGCGCGGCCCTGTTCGGCGCGATCCGGGCGGCGACCACCACGTTCCAGTTCTCGTTTGAATAACCAAGGAGCCTGTCATGACTCGTTCGATCTCTTTCCTGGTCCCGGCGCTGTTCTTCGCGCTCACCGCCTGCGGCAGCAGCGACAGCGGTGAACCGGCGCCCAAGATCTGCAGCACCAGCAGCGGCATGGGCATGCTCGCGGACCTCGACGTTCCATGCATGCCGGGCGGCAACGCCGTCCTGCTGACCGCGTCGGGCGAGGGGTTTGCCAAGGACGGCTACGCGTTCCCGCCGGCCAACCCCGACGACGTGTACTTCGTCGACGGCTGGGCGATCACCTACGACCGCATCCTCACCACGTTCGATCACATCACGCTGTCGCGCGGCCCCGACAAGGTGCCGACCGATCAGTCCAAGTGCGACGACGGCAAGGGCGGCACGATCCCGTGCGGCACCGGCAGCTCGATGCTCGCCGAGGTCGATGGCCCGTTCGCGATCGACCTCCACAAGGGCGGTACGCTCGCCGACGCCGACGGCGTCGCCATGGACGCCGCGCCGTTCGCCGCGCTGACCGGCCTCAACAAGCAGGGCAACACGGCGTTCGATCCGACGACGAAGTACGCGTTCGGGTTCGAGGTCGTCAAGGCGACCAAGAGCGCGCACAACATCAACCTCGATGCCGCGGACCTCACCGACTACCAGGACATGGTCACGAAGGGCTACACCACGTTGCTGGTCGGCACCGCGACGTGGAAGGGCAACAACAACGGCAGCGACACCAACTCCGGCTGCACCAGCACCACGGTGACACCTGCGTACGACTTCACGGTGCTGCCCAGGACCGTCAAGTTCCGGTTCGGGCTGATCGCCCCGACCGTGTACCGCAACGCGCAGAACCCGGCGCTCATGGGTACGGCGAACCCGAACGAGGAGCATCCGCGCGGCATCCAGACCGCGATGAATCAGGCGACGATCGCGCAGCTGACGTTCCACATCGACCACGTGTTCTGGGAGAGCTTCCTCCACGACTCGCCCGCGCACTTCGACTCGTTCGCCTCCAGGTACGCTGGCGTGACCGGGCCGACCGCCACGCTGGAGGACTTCAAGGGCTTCGCGTTCAAGCCATTCGTCGACCACCAGAACCACCAGGTGCCGTTCCGGGCCTGCGTCGACGCCGCTACCTACGCGCCGCCGGGGAACGCCGCGATGACGTTCGACACGCTCACGATCCCGGTGAACCCGACCGGCGACCCCGCGATGGTGATCCGCGACTTCTACGACTTCACGACCTACAACCACAGCACGTTCGGCCACCTCAATGCCGACGGCCTGTCGTTCGTCGATCGCCAGTACCCGTCGCCTCCGTGAGCGAGCCGCGGCATGCCCTGGTCACGCCTGGCATGCCTCGACACACGCTTTGCACCCGAGACGTGAGCCGTGCGGCCGCTGGCTCGCCTCGATCCGTCGGGCGCCGTCGGGCGCCGTCGGGCGCCAGCACTCCTGGAGCAAAGTGCCATCGATATGCATCCGCAATTAAAATGTTATCGAAATCAGTTTGCAAGTAGACGGGGCGGCATGTATGACGTCGCGCATGGCTGATCGCGATCGGATCCGCCGGCGAACCGCGCAGGTCCCCGGATCGATCAGTTCGACCGCGCCATGGTCGCCTGCGACCGCGAGCATGTCGCCGCGCGGCGACCACGCGAGCGCGCTCGGGTACGCCGCGACCGTCGTGACCTGCGCGTCCTGCGCCCGGACGCGCTCGAGACGCCGGCTCAGGCGAGACACGACCCGAGTCCCTCGCGCAGCGCGGCGCGATCGAGGTGCTTGCCGATGAACACGACCTGGCTGCGCCGCGGCCGGTCGCCCCACGGCGTATCGGGACGGCCGTCGAACAGCATGTGCACGCCCTGGAACACGAACCGGCGGTCCGAGCCGGCGATCGCCAGGATCGGACAGCTGTGATGTTGCGTGGTCCTGCGAGCGATAACCCGGAGCGTCGACGGCTCCGGTCGCGTGCTCGCGCCGCTCGTGCGCTGATGATGGCCTGGGCGCTCGCTCCGGTCCTTGCGCAGGCCAACGGCCGGCCGCCGGCGAGCAACGGCGTCCAGTTCCGGCCGGGCGACGCGGCGGCGCTGTACGCGGCGACCACCTTCGGCTTCCTGGTATCGCCCGACGGCTGCCGGTTCTACTGGCTGTGCGAGGACAACCTCGGCTTCGGCGGCGAGTTCGATCCAGCCCATGCGGTGACGAGCAGCGGCGCGATCAGGTTGATCATGCCGCGGCGCGGTGCGCGGCGACGGTCGCCGCCGCCTCCCGCGTGAGCGGCGCTGCGTCAGGCCACCCGCAGCGGGCCGTGGTCGTCGCAGTGGCCGTTGTGCGCGTGGTGGAGGTGACCCTCGACCAGATAATCGGTGTGATCGCCGTGCGGCACGCCGGGATGTTCGCACGTGGGGCCGTGGACGTGGTTGGCAGGGTGGCCGGTGCAGCGGTGGTTCGGCGTGCACTGGGCCGGGTTGGTCGCGTCGATGGCGATCGTGTGCTCATCGACGTGATCGCCGTGGATGTTATGCAGGTGCCCATCGTGGAGGTAGTCGACGTGGCCGGCGTGCTGGACCGAGAGATGGCCGCAGCTGGCGCCGTGAACATGGTCGTGGCCTTGGTGGATCGAGTGCGTCATGGAGCTTCCTGGTTGGGCGGAGCGCCCGGACAGTTCGATGGCTGGTGGAGGGATGGTCCGGGAGGTAGTCGCGACGCAAGCCGTTCTCGCGCGAATCCATCGGGGTGTTCGAGAACGGCAGGGTGCAAGATCCGGTGCCGTGCGCGCCGGGCACAGCGGCACCGAAGTCGGCGCATCGTCGGCGCATCGCAGGTCGCGAGCGCGCACCGGGCGCGTGCGCCGGGTGACCTCGTCGATCGCGCCACGGGCGCGCTACAGGCACGACCTCAGCAGATCGATGACCTCTTGGGTCGCCTCGCTCTGCGCGGCGGTCGGGCGCCGCCGCGGATCGACCACGTGATAGCGCACGTGATCCTCGAACATCTCGACCACCAGGCTGTTCAACGCGCCGCGGCACGCGACCAGGGTGTGGAGCACGGTCGCGCACTCCGCGTCGCCCGCGATCCCGGCCTCGACGGCGTCGAGCTGACCGCGGATCCGGCGAATGCGGTGGATCAGCTTGGTCTTGTCACGGCTCGTATGGGACATGCGCCTGATATACCATAGGGGGTATGGTACCCAGCGCCCCTGCCCACGACGATCGCGCCCACCGCCAGCTCGCCCATCGCGCGATCGCGATCTCGGCGATCTGCCTGGCCGTCACCGGCGCGATCGAGCTCGCGATCGCCGCGTTCACCGGGTCGGTCGCGCTGCTCGGCGATGCGCTGCACAACCTGGCCGACGTGTCGACCTCGCTCGTGGTGTTCGTCGGCTTCCTGGTGTCCCGGCGCGCGCCGACGCCGCGCCACCCCTACGGCTACGAGCGCGCGGAGGACCTCGCCGGGCTCGGCGTCGCGGCGGTGATCTGGGCGAGCGCGGTGTTCGCCGGGTACGAGAGCTTCGAGAAGCTCGCGTCGCACGCCGGCACCGAGCACCTCGCGGCGGGGATGGCCGCCGCCATGGTCGGGCTGGTCGGCAACCTCGCGGTCTCGATCTACAAGGCGCGGGTCGCGCGCCACATCCACTCGACGACGCTGGCCGCCGACGCCAAGCACTCGTGGCTCGACATGCTGTCGTCGGTCGGCGCGCTGTTCGGCCTGCTCGGGGTCGCGCTCGGCTACCGCTGGGCCGATCCGATCGCGGGCGCGGTGGTGACGCTGTTCATCTGTCACGTCGGGCTGGAGGTCACCGGCGAGGTCGTCCATCACCTGCTCGACGGGGTCGAGCCCGAGGACACCGAGGCGGCGCGCGCCGCGGCGCTCGGCATCGCGGGCGTCCACGACGCGAGCGTGCGGGGCCGCTGGATGGGGCGGTCGCTGGTCCTCGAGATCGATGGCGTGCTCGACGGTGCGCTGGCGCTGGGCGACGCGCTGGACATCGGGCACCGGGTCGATCTCGCGGTCCGCGCCGCCGTGCCTCACGTCCGCGCGGTCCGCTGGTACGCCCGGAGCCGTTGAACCTGATACCATGGCGCGGCGTGGCGGAGACTCGACGGAGGAGGATCCTGCGGTTCTTCGGGCCGGGACACCTGCTCGTCACGGACGCGGCGGGCATCACCCTGTACGAGCCGTCCGGCGACCTGCGGGTCCGTACGACGCTCGACGGCATCCTCGACGTCGCCGTGGTCGGCGACGAGCTGTGGGCGCTGACCCCGGGCCAGCTGACCCGGCTATCGCTGCGCGATGGCGAGGTGCTCGGCGCCGAGCCGATGGAGCACCTCGCGCCGGGCCGCGTGCTGCAGTCGAGCATGGCGCCGCAGCTGCCGGTATGGCACAGCGCACAGCCGGCGGTGATCCGGCTCCGGCCGGCGCGGACCGAGGTGCCGGGCCCGGGGGGCGAGCTGATCCTGCCGGTCGCCGAGACCCGCTGGCTGCTGTGGAACGGCGGCAAGCTCCGGCTGTGGCGCGCTGCGATCGGCGAGGCGTGGCGCACGCAGGTCGGCGATCCGGGCGGGCGCGCGGTCGATGCGCAGGTCGTGCTCGACGGCCGGCTGTTCGTGCTCGTCCAGCAGCGCGCGACCGCGGCGAGCCCCGACGGCAACGAGGTCCGGCTCAGCGTCGCCCAGGTCGCCGACGGCGCGCAGAACACCCAGCTCCGCGTGCCCGGGGTGACCCAGCTCGTGATCGCCGCGCGGCGCGGCGTCGCGCTCGCCCGCACCGGCGACCGGTTCGGCGTGTTCGACCTGCGGTTCGGGCGCTGGATCCGCGACCTCGTGGTCCCCGACGGTACGCAGCAGGTCGCGGTCGACGACGGCCTGCAGCGGATCGCGCTCGCGACCGACGAGGGACTGGAGCTGGTCCGGGTCGACGCGCTCGCGGTGTCGCTGCCGGTGGCGCGGGCGGCCCACCCGGCGGCCGAGGCAGCGCCCGACGCCGAGCGCTCCGGCGCCGCGGTCGAGCCCGCCGCCGAGCGATCCGCGCCGTCGACGCCCCCCGCGTCGGCGGCCCCCGAGGTCGCCGGCGCGCCGCCTCCGTCCGCCGGAGCCGGCGAGCCCGAGGCGTTGCCCGACGACCCGCTGGTCCGCCTCGATCCGGTCACCGCGACCTCGACCGCCAGCCCCGAGCAGATCGACCACGCGGTCGAGCTCCGGCTCCAGCTGGTCGGTGCGCTCGCCGGCATGGCGATCGCCGACGCCTGGGACACCGGCCGGATCTCCAAGACCGACTCCAGCCGGCCGCCGTTCGCCGACGAGGTCGGCGGCCTGCTCCGGATCTCGAGCGGGCGCCACCTCGACGAGCTGGGCTCGGCGATCGTCCGGCTGCGGACGATCGAGGAGCTGGTCGTCACCGCCGACGGCGAGCGCGGCTCGCACCTGACGCCGATCGACGTGCTCGCGATCGACTGCGATCTGACGCCGGCCGCCGTCGCGATCCTGTTCGCGATCCTCGCGCCGCGGCTGCGCGGCGAGCTCGCCCGGCTGTACGGCATCCTGGCCAACGACCCCGGCCGGCCGCTGGTCGACGAGCACCTGCTCGGTCTGCTGCTCGGCCAGCTGCTCGGCGGCGACACCGCAGCGCTGGCGCGCGAGCTCGACGGCGATCGCCCGCTGCGCCGCCACGGCCTGATCCACGTCGGCCCGGGCGAGCGGCCGTTCGCCGCGCTGTCGGTCGATCCGCTGGTCGTCCGCTACGTCGCGAACTTCGACCTCGCCGGCGAGCCCGACCCCCACCTCACCGTGCGCCGCACCGATCGCGAGCTGTCGGAGCTCCAGCTGCCGCGCGCGCTGATCGGCAAGGCGCTGCGCTACCTCGCCGCGGCGCGGCCCGGCGAGCCGGCGCGCATCGTCGTGCGCGGCCGGACCGGCTGCGGCCGCCACACGTTGCTTGCGGCGCTCGCCGCCCGCGCCGGCCGCGCGCTCGGCGTGATCGATCCGACCACCATGCCGCGCGAGCCCCACCAGCTGCCTGCGATGGTCCAGACCGCGCTGCGCCGCGCCCGGCTGCGCGGCCTGGTGCCGTGCGTCGACGGGCTCGATCTGGTCGGCTCCGACCACCCCGACACCAGGATCGCGCTCGGCGCGGTGCTGCGCGATCACGGCGGCCCGATCGCGTTGCGCCTGCCGGCCGACGCCGCCGTCCCGCTCGATCCCGGCTACCTCGTGCTCGACATCCCGCCGCGCAACGAGCGCGAGCGCGGCGCGTCGTGGGCGATCGCGCTGGATCACCACCGCATCGCGCTGCCCGACGCCAGCGAGCTCGCGGCGCGCTACCGGGTCGGCCCCGGCACCATCGAGCAGGTGTGCGCCGAGGTCGTGCGCCGCCCCGATCCGCCGAGCGACCCCGCGGCGTGGGTGCGCGAGCTGGACGACGCCGTGCGCCAGCACCTCGAGAACCGGCTCGGCACCACCGCGCGCCGCGTGACCCGGCTCGCCAGCTGGGCCGACATCGTGCTCCCCGAGGACATCACCGACTCGCTGCTCGAGCTCACCGCGCGGGTCCGCCACCGCAAGATCGTCTACGAGCGCTGGGGCTTCGACCGCTCGATCACCACCGCGCGCGGCATCACCGCGCTGTTCCAGGGCAGCCCCGGCACCGGCAAGACCATGGTCGCCGGCGTGATCGCCCGCGACCTCGGCCTCGAGCTCTACCGGGTCGACGTCTCGCGCATCACCTCGAAGTGGATCGGCGAGACCGAGAAGAACCTGGGCGCGCTGTTCGACGCCGCCGAGGACGGCCAGGTCATGCTGCTGTTCGACGAGGCCGACTCGCTGTTCGCCAAGCGCACCGAGGTCAAGACCTCGGTCGACCGCTACGCCAACATGGAGGTCAACTACCTCCTGCAGCGGCTCGACAGCTTCGAGGGTATCGCGATCCTCACCACCAACTTCGGCAACGCGATCGATCCGGCGTTCAAGCGCCGGCTGACCTACCGCGTGACGTTCCCGTTCCCCGACGAGGACATGCGCGAGCAGCTGTGGCGCTCGCTGATCCCGCCCGAGGTCCCGATCGCCGGCAAGATCGACTTCGCCGGCCTGTCGCAGCGGTTCCGGCTGTCCGGCGGCTACATCCGCAATGCCACGCTGCGCGCCGCGTTCCTCGCCGCCGAGGAGGGCAGCGCGCTGACCCACGCCCACCTCGAGCGCGCGATCCGCATGGAGTTCCGCGAGATCGGCAAGCTCGCCGAGTCCGGTACGCTGGAGTAGCGCAGGAGCCGGCGATCTTTCGGCTCATGCAAGGATCGCTTACATGGATGTCGATCCGCGCCGGCTCGTCGTGTTCCTCGCCGTCGTGCGCGCCGGCGGCGTGGTCGGTGCGTCGCGCGCGCTTCACCTCACGCCGCAGGCGGTGTCGCAGCAGATCGCCACGCTCGAGGACGAGCTCGGCGTGCCGCCGTTCGATCGGACGTGCCGCCGCGGTGGGGCGGTCACACCGGGTGCGGCAGGCCGGCGCGGTGCGGCAGCGGTGGCAGCAGGCTGTACGCGCCGAGCCGCTCGCGGAGCTTGGGCACCGTCAGCTTGACCAGGTCGCGCGGCAGCTCGTCGATCAGCAGGCCCTCGCGCCGCAGGCCGTTGCCGGCGGCGCGCAGCTGGCCGAGCATCCGCGGGCTCGCGCACAGGATCAGGCGGCGTGCGCCCGACGAGCGCAGCAGGCCTTCGATCTCCGCCACCACGGCGCGGGCGAACATCATGTCCAGCCGATCCATGTGCGCGTCGCGGTGGTCGTCGAAGCCGAACTGCAGGCTGCCGGTGCGGCTCGAGCCGGGCCGGCTGTCGGACAGCAGCTCGGACGGCCGCAGCCGGCGCGCGGGGTCGACCAGGTCGCGCTGCTCCACGAGCTGCTCGTGGATGCCGCTGCCGCCCTGCGTGCGGTCGAAGGTGAACAACCGGGCCCGGGATGCGTCGACGATGGCGATGCATATGCGGTTCATGACCAGACTCGGTGCAATCGGGCGGCCATCGTGTACGGGGAGGTGACCGTGCAGAAACGAGCAGAAACGCGCAAAGCCTGCGCTGCGGGTCGCGCGTCCCGACATGCTTGCGCCGATCACAGCGCGCGGTAGCCCTCTTCCAGATCGTCCTCGTCGGTGTCCATCAGCTCTTCGAGGATCGCGCGGACCTCGGTGACCCGCGGTGAGCTCGCGATGTGCGGCGGCTCGCCGAGCACATCCTCGTTCTGCGCATCACCGAGCGCCTCGCTGATCTCGTCGAGCGACGCGCCGGTATCCGCGATGCGCTTCACGAACAGGTCATCGACCTCGCCGAGCAGCCCGACGATCTGAGCGTGTGTGGCGGTGGTCATGCCTCCCGGGAAATGCACGTGGCGCGCCAGCGAGGGCCGCGCCCGGCGAGCCGCCCGGAGCACCGCAGCGCGGCGCCAAGCGGTGGATCTCCGAACAGCTTCCAAGGGTTGGCCGGCGAAGCGCGATTGTCACCGAACCTGGCGACACTCGTGCGCGGTGGTCGGACGTCGCCGTCACGCACGATGGGCCGGCGGGATAGCGGTCAGCGCTCGTGGCCGCGCGGGCGCTCGAGGCCCGGCAGCAGCGCCGGATCGACGGCGAACACGAAGAACTGGTTGGGGTTGTCGATGCCCGCCGGATGATGGCTGTCGACGACCGTTGCGACGAAGTCGTTGTCGTTGGCGATCCACAGCGTGTGCTGGCGCACGCCGCCGACGTGCACGTCGGGCCCGAACGCCATGCCCTCGAGCTTGGCGGGGATGTCCTGCGCGGCGATGCCATGCGCGGTGAGCACGCCGACGACGTCGACGAACAGCGTCTTGGCGACCGCGGCGCCGGCCAGGTTCGCCTCGCCGCTCCGGCCGGTGACGTCCTGTGCGCCCGCCAGGTCGATGTGGAAGATCTGCTTGAACGCGGCCACCGAGTCGTCGCCCCGGCCCTTGCCGTCGCGCTCGTCGACCAGGAACTCGTGATCGTCGATCGCGAGGATCTCGCTGATCGTCGGATACTTCGGCTTGGCCTTCGTGCCGATGTTGGTCAGTGCATAGGCGTACTGCCGGGTGCGGCCGGTGTGGACGTCGAGGGTCACGATGCGCGTGAACTGCGCATTCGTCCCGCCGTCCTGGATCAGCGGGCTCTGCATCGCGCCGATCAGCGTGCGGCCGTCGGGGCTGATCGCGAGTCCCTCCATGCCCTTGTTGGCCACCCGGCCCACCGTGTTGCCGGAGATCTCGACGTCGCCCTGCGGGCTCTGCATCGGGACGGCGAATTCGGCGGGCAGCGCGAAGCTCCGCACGCGCGCGCCGGTCCAGCGGTCGAACTCGTAGACGTGCGGCCCGTACTCGTCGGAGATGAACACGCGGCGGCCGTCGCCGGACACCCGGATGCCCTCGGGGTCCAGCCGCGCATCATCGGGATCGGTCGACAGCGTCGCCGGATCGAAGTTGTCCGACCGGCCGGTGAAGTAGTGCGTGCGGCGCTGGGCATCGAGCGCGGGCGCGCCGCTGCCCAGGCCGGCGGCGGTCCCGGCGCCGTAGTGCAGCGGGCGGGCGCTGTGCAGCAGCGTCGTGTCGAGCAGGATCGGCTCGAGGTCGAACGGCAGCGCCGATCCGGGCGCGCTGTGCTCCAGCTGCATGAAGAAGGTCTGGACGCGGTTGATGTACGACGCCGTGTCGTCGACCGCGCTGTTGAACGCGACCGCGTTGGGGCCGCGATCGGGCACGGCGAGGAAGATGTGCCCGCCGGCGTACGCGAGGCCCGAGCCGACGCCGCCCAGCAGGTTGCCGGCGACGCCGTTCTCCAGCGCCGCGGACGTGGCGTGCGATCGATCGGGACGGCTGCCGCTGATGCTGCCGATCGCGACCAGATCGATGCCAGCCTCGCCCAGGTTCGCCGACGTCTGGCCCAGCGGTTCGTCGGCCAGTTGACAGCCGCCGGCGGCGGCCTGGAGGAGCATGATCACGAGGATGCGGTGACGCGACATGTACGTCCTTTCGGCTGGTTGAGTCGCGTCGCTTGTAACAACCCATCGCGATCTGCCGTGTGACAGATCCGCAAACTCCCGATGACGAGTCTGGCGCCGGGCGTTTCATCTCGCCGGACTGCGCGCGACTCCCCACGCTAGAACGCGAGCGCGAGCGACGAGCCGATCTCGACCGCGGCCTGCGAGCTGGTGCCGATCAGGCCGATCGGCCGCGCCGACACCGTCCACTGCACGCCGCGCTGCTTGACGAGCTCGACGCCGAGCTCGGCCGCGACCGTGAAATAGCTCGCCTCGAGGTACGCGTAGCCGACCCGCATCCCGAGGTAGGGATTGAGCGAGCTGCGGTTGCCCGAGCCGAACGCCCGGGAGTAGCCGCCGAAACCGGCCGTGATGCTGACCCCGGCGCGCTCGTTCATCGTCGGCGCCGCATAGCCGATGACCTCGAGGCCGGCGACCGGCGAACGGCCGCCGATCCCGATGCCTGCGCCGATGCGATGGCTGCGGGTCTGGCCGAGCACGCCGAGGTCGAGCAGCGAGCCGCGCGCGTGGCCGAGCAGCTCGCCGCGGGCATACGGATCGCGCGGGGGCGGCGCCTCGAGCCGGACGTCGAGCACCGCGACGCGTCGGGTGTTGTCGGCCATCGCGTTCGGATCGGCGATCGCCGCGCCGATCAGCCGCGTGCGCTCGGCCTCGAGCGCCGCGCGGTTCGCCGGATCGAGCGCCGGGTCGGCGAGCTGCGCGGCGATCTCGCCGATCCGCGCGTGCACGTCGGCCCGGACGATCGACGCGTCGCCCTCGCTCTCCATCGCGATGATCGATGACACGTCCTGCGCCGTGATCGTCGCGCGCTTGCCGAGCCAGTCGAGCAGATCGGGCAGCAGGCGGGGCAGCAGCTTGACCCGGTAGCTCGCGGCGGACGCCTGCCTGTCGTCGTCCTCGGCGGCATGGAAATGGACCTGCTCGGCGAACACGCGGCCGCCGAGCCGGTAGACCTCGCGCCGGAACGCGCTGGACGTCGACAGCAGATCTTGCGCCGACGCCACGACCGAGCCGTTGCTGACCAGCGAGCTATCCGTGTTGACGTCGGCGTAGCCGGTGGCCGCCGCCGCTGCGGGTGCGGGTGCGACCGGCGCCTGGAACGCCGGCGGGGGTGCCTCGCGGACCGCCGGCGCGGTGGCCAGCGCGGCGCTCCTGGCCGGTCCCCCCGCACATGCAGCGACGAGGCCGGTGGCGACGAGGAGCGAACACGTGAATGCGTGCCGATGAATCATGACCGGACAACGCCGGTTGCCTCGGCGACTTTCAATGTAAGCAGACGCCGCGGCCGGCGTTGGCCGGTACTGGCCGGTACTGGATCAACGCCGCCGCCCGCGCGGGCTCACGTCCGGCCGCGGAACAGCGCGAACGAGCTCGTGTACCCGTGCAGGAACGTCGAGCCGCCGACCTGCCCGATCTCGCCGTTGCAGAAGAACCCGCCGAGCGCGACATCCCCGAGGTGATCGCGGAACAGCCGGCTGTCGTGATCCGGCTCGCCGAACAGGTGCTCGCCGCGGCCCAGGCACGAGAACAGCAGCGCACCATCGCACGTGCCACCTCCCGCCGCGCGATGCCGCTCGAGCAGCCGCACGAGGTCCTGGGTCGCCGCGCTCGCGTCGCGCAGCAGGAACTGGATCACCTGGAACGGCCGCAGCCGGGCGGCCACCGCGAGCACGTTCGCATCCGGATCGAGCCCGAGGATGTTGCGCACCAGCAGCTCGCCCTCGTGATGGACCATGCTGTCCTTCATCTCGATACCGACGAACAGCGAGTGACGGAACAGCGCGCGGTCGCGGGCGTCGAGCGCATCGTGCAGCGCCTGCAGCACGTCCAGCGGCGGCCTGCCGTCGAGCTCGAGGATCAGGTTGCCCTCGCCGCGGGTCAGCACCATCGGCGCGCCGATCGGCTTGCAGCCCTGCGCGACGATCGTGTCGATCGCGACCTCGCCGGTGAACGCGACCCCGACCGCCCCGGCGCGGAACGCCTGGCCCTGCGCGAACAGCCAGTCGGTCCCCGGCATCCGACCGCCGCTGACCAGCCCGCCGAACTTCCGCGCCCGCGGGAACGCCGCATCGAGCCCGTCGATCAGCACCTGCGCGTTGGTGAACGGGTCGACCAGCACCAGCAGCCCGGCGGGGTCCTCGGGGCCGATCCGCGCGCGCCACGCGTCCGCATCCGCCGGCAGCGCGTCCGGCTCGATCCGGAACGCCGTGCACGTCACCCCGGGCAACTCGGCCGCCGTCACCGACACCGCGGGCCGACCCTCGATCTCCCGCGCGTCGCCGATCACGCCGGCGCCCGAGCAGCCGATCACCGTCGCGGCCGGCACGCTCGCGAGCCGGGGCGCGATCTCGCGCGCGATCGACGGCGACGCGAACACGATCGCTAGGTCGAGCCGGTCGAGCCGGTCGCACACGGACGCCACGGCCTCGTCGAGCGCCGCGACGCCGGAACCATGGTCGGAGATCGCCGAGGCCCATCGCATGCCACGGACATGCCAGCATCCGCCGCCGGGCGCAACGACATTCACCGCGGGCCACGCCGCGGCGCGGCGACGACGATCAGGCCTGGCGGGCCGCGCGGACCGCCGCCGCCACCTCGTCCGCGCTGCGCGTGCCGGCGAGCTTGACCCAGCCGCGCAGCGTCGCCTCGTCGTGCGTGTCCTCGATGATGGCACGAACGTCGTCGGGCATCGCACCAAAGCGCGCCTCGTAGAAGTCGATCAGCGAGCGGGCGACGCCGCGCTCGAGGCCCTGCTGGACGCCCTTCTCGACGCCTTCCTGGACCGCCTCCCGGCGCCAGCTCTCAACGATGTCTTGGGTCTGCATGAGGAACTCCTGGTCGTCGCTCGTCTGCTCCGCGGGGTTCGTGGGGATCGCCAACCGTAATCTTAGCAGGATGGGAAGCGCCAGGACGCGCTCCTGCGCATCCTCCGGCAATGTCTCGAGCTCGGCCAGGGCCCTCCGCAGCACGCCGTCGGCGCCGAGCAAGCGCAGCAGCAGCGTGTCGCGCCTGACCGGCAACTCGCTGACCACCACGAGCCGCATGAACAGTAGAGGGGCGGCCTCGTACAACCCGGACGGCCAGCGTCTCATCCGACGGAGCTTCAGGCCGATGATGCCGGCCCCGGGCCGCCCCGCAGAGATCACCCACAGCGTCGGGGTCCGCGGGCGCTTCCCGTGCGGGAGCGGGGCTCTGTTCTCATCCAGGGACAGGAGGTGGCGGAAGTCGCCGTGCTTGATCACGTAGCCGCTGAGCTTCGCGCCGTTCGGCGTCTTGTGGCAAAACTCCAGCGCGCATGGGCGGCGCAAGATCTGCCCGAGCAGACCGAGGTGGTCCGGGAGCGCGGCCTGGCGTGAACGGGGCGAGAACCAGACGTCGATCCTTCGAGGCTCCGGCGCGACTTCGCGCTCGGTCATGATGAGACCGTGGCCCGCCAGCGCGCTGCTGACCAGGTCCTTGCCGAGCTGGTCGAAGGGGGTGCGTGTCACCGCGCGACAATGGCCACCGGGGAGACGCGAGATCAAGAAAACGGCCTGCGAACGCAGCTGGCAGAGATCGGCATGAGCGTCGTACTGGATACGACCACAATGCTTGG
The DNA here is from genome assembly GCA_041495365.1 of Kofleriaceae bacterium. Classification (GTDB taxonomy): domain Bacteria; phylum Myxococcota_A; class Polyangia; order Haliangiales; family Haliangiaceae; genus JABFXX01. Next base: position 24,542 of record JBGQCL010000139.1, read on the forward strand.
TCAGGTGCGGTCGAATCGCCGG
>JBGQCL010000140.1:0-24416 GCA_041495365.1 Kofleriaceae bacterium
CGCGTTGACGAGCGCGGCCAGCGCGAGCAGATCCCGGCGCTGCGCCGCGAGTCCCGCCGACGCGCGCGGCGCGACGAACACGACGCCGACCGGCTCGCGACCGGCTCGCAGTGCGTCCAGCCACGCGCTCGCGCGTGGATCTTGACCTCGACTCGCGCAGCGGACGAGCCGCGCGCGGTCGCCGCCGAGCGCGTCGACCAGCGCCTGCGCGCCGTCGCTCGGTTCGCCGCACACGATCCACGCACCATCGCTCGCTGCCACCATCGCGCGCGCGGCGTCCTGGAACCGGAGGCGGTGCACGCGATCCGCATCCGACACCGCCGGCGCGACCGCCAGCCGCTCGACGGTCAGCCCTTCGAGCACCATCACCGGCCGCCGGTCGGCGTCGAACAGGGCGAGATCGAAGCGCGTCGCCGCGCGTCGCACGGCGTGCGACCACAGCGCGGTGACCGGCTCCGAGTGCTCCTGCAGCAGGGAGATCCGGGTCACCGCGGTCGGCACGACGGGGTGGCCGTCGTCGCACAGCGCGAGACAGACCTGCAACGCCGCGTCCCACAGCGCAGGGTGGAGGCCGGGTGACAGAGCGCCGCTGCGGTACACGTCGGGCAAGCGCACCTCGCCGAGCGCCGCGCCGCCCTCGACGAAGATCTGCACGATCCCCTGGAATGCCGGGCCGTAGTGCAGACCGCGCGCGGCGCAGATGCGGTAGAATGCCTCGGCGCCCGTCGCGGGTCGCGCCTTCAGGTGCTCGGGAAACCCGGCGTGCACCGATGCCTGCGCACCGTGATGGATCCGCGCCGTGACGTGCTCGGTCCACGACGCGGCCCCCGCAGGCAGCGACAGGAGCGTGAAGCTCCCGCCCTGGAACACGTCGTCGCGCCACAGCGCGTTCACGCGGACCGGCTCGTCGCCGAGCGTGAGGTCGCGGTGAAAACGGACATCGACCAGCGCGCGCGGCATGGCTCCGGTCCGCGCGCGCGCGGCGCTGAGCGCGATCGACGCCATCGCGGCGCCGGGTAGCACGACGGCGCCATGCACCTGGTGATCCCTGAGCCAGGGCTGCTCGTCGAGCGCGATGTCGAGGGCGCCTTGCCATGCGCCCTGGTCTGCCGGCGCGGGAGTGAGCGTGAGATCGAGCCCCGGTCTCGGCGAGCCGCGGCGCTTGCCCGGGCGCACCCAGTACTTCTCGCGCTGCCATGGATAAGGCGGCAGCGGCACCGACGCATCCCTCGGCAGGCCGCCGAACGGTGCGAGCCCGGCCACGAACGCATGGGCCGTCGCCCGCGCGAAGTCGTTGACCGTCCCTGCGTCGCGAACCAGCGTCGACAGGACACGGACCGGCTCCGGGCGCAGCGCCGCGAGCTGATCGAGCGCAGGGATGAGGATCGGATGCGGGCTGATCTCGATGACGTGGGTGACGCCTTCGTCGAACAGCTTCGCCATCGTGTCGGCGAACAGGACCGGCGCGCGGAGGTTTCGTACCCAGTAGGACGCGTCCATCTCCGCGCCCGCAAGCTGCTTCACGAGCACGGTCGACACGAGGGCGATGTTCGCCGCCGCGGGCGCGAGCCCTTCGAGCGCGAGCTCGAGCTCCGCTGCGAGGTCATCCATGTGATGGCTGTGCGACGCGTAGTCCACCTTCACCAGGCGGCAGGACGTACCCTCGGCCTCGAGCAGCTCGTGCAGCGTCGTCACCGAGTCGGCGTCACCCGACAGCACGCACGAGGCCGGGCCGTTGTGCACCGCAAGCGAGACGCGGTCCTCGAAGCCCGCGAGCGCGGCGCGCGCCGCCGCGGCATCGAGATCGACCGCGAGCATCAAGCCCTGGCCCGACTTGCGGCGAGCGAGCTGGCCACGCCGCGCGACCACGCGGGCGGCGTCCTCGTAGCTCAGGATACCGGCGATCGTCGCCGCGGCGACCTCGCCCTGACTGTGCCCCACCACGACGTCGGGCTCGACCCCGGCCTCGCGCCAGAGCTCTGCCAGGGCCACCGAGGTGGCCCACAGCATCGGCTGCAGCATGTCGCTCCGGCTCGACCACTCGGGCCCGTCCGCACCCGAGATACACGCGACGAGGTCCCACGCCACGTGAGGCGCCAGCGCAGCGGCACAGCGGTGGATCACGGCGGCGAAGCGCGGGCTGGCGGCGAACAGGTCGCGCCCCATCCCGATCCACTGCGAGCCTTGCCCGGCGAACACGAACGCCGTCCGCCCGCGCGCGGCGGCCACACCGCTGACCACCCCGGCGATCTCGTGGTCCGGATTCGCCGCGAACGCCGCGAGGCGCGACTCCAGCTCCGCGGCGGTCTCCGCCACGAACGCCGCGCGGCGCGGGAACTGGTCGCGCTTCCACGCCAGGGTAGCCGCGAGGTCGCTGATCGGAGCGGTGGCGCTCGCGACGGTCGCACGCACGTCCGACGCCCGCTGGCGGAGCGCGTCCTTGCTATGCGCGGAGATCGGGACGACGCACGGCAGACCGGCCGGCCGCTCGGCGCTCGGTCCTGCGCCGGTCGAGACGGGAGCGTTGCGCAGGATGACGTGCGCGTTCGTGCCGCCCCATCCGAACGAGCTGACGCCCGCGTAGACCGTCCCTTGCGCCGGCAGCGTCATCGGCTCGCGGACGACGCGCAGGTTGAGCGCATCGAACGCGATCGCCGGGTTCAACACCTCGGCATGCAGGTTCGGGGGGACGACGCGGTGCTCCAGCGAGAGCACGGTCTTGACCAGCCCCGCCAGGCCGGCTGCCGCTTCGAGGTGGCCGATGTTGGTCTTGACCGAGCCGATCGCCAGCGGTCCCAGCGCGCGAGCCCGGCGTTGACCGAGCGCGCGGCCGAGGACCCCCGCTTCGATCGGATCGCCGACCGAGGTGCCGGTGCCATGCGCCTCGATGTAGGCGACCTCGTCGGCCCCGATCCCCGCCTCGGCGTACGCGCGCGTCAGGAGGTCCTCCTGTCCCGCCGGGTTCGGTGCGACGAGGCTGCCGCCGCCGCCGTCGTTGTTCACCGCGGTACGGGCGATGACGCCGCGGATCGGGTCGCCGTCGGCGAGCGCGCGAGACAGTGTCTTCACGTAGACCGCGATGACCCCTTCTCCCCGCACGAAGCCGTCGGCCGAGGCCGCAAACGTCTTGCATCGACCGTCCGGCGACAGGCCGCCGAACCGGGCGAGTGCGACCGACACGTCGGGCGCGAGGATCAGGTTGACCCCGCCCACGAGAGCTCCGTCGATCTCACCGCTGTTCAGTGCCTGGCAAGCCAGGTGGAGCGCGACCAGCGACGACGAGCACCCGGTCTCGACCGCGAGGCTCGGCCCCTTCAGCTCCAGGAAGTACGATACGCGCGTGGCGATCATGTCGAGCGCGCTGCCGACGGCGCTGTGCTGCGTCGCGCGCGCGCCGCGCTCCCTGCGCAGGATCTCGTAGTCGTGCCACGAGGCGCCGACATAGACGCCGGTGCGCGAGCCGCGGAGCGTCGCCGCCGGCCGGCCGGCGTCCTCCAGCGCCTGCCACGTCACCTCGAGCATGAGGCGCTGTTGCGGGTCGATGTCCACCGCCTCGCGCGGCGAGATACCGAAGAACGTCGGGTCGAACTCGTCGGCCCGTTCGATGAACCCGCCGACCGCTTGCGCCGGCGACTCGGGATCGACCTGCGCGGTCGCATCCCAGCGCTCGGCCGGAACCGGGCGGATCGCATCGCCGCGCGCCAGGAGCATGCGCCAGAGACTGTCGATGTCGCCGGCCCCCGGAAACCGCCCGGCCATTCCCACGATGGCGATCGCTGCCTTCGGAACGGAATTCGAGTCTTGTGCAGACATGGTGGACCTCACGGGAACGGTTCCGGATCGACGGGAGCAAACACACGCGGCGTCCAACGCTCGAGCAGCGCGCGACGCGCGGCCGGCCCGGCGACGCAACGGTCACGCTGGCAAGCCGGATCTCGCACCGACCGCGTGGTGACAGCGATCGGCGTCGTCGAACTCCGGCGCGCGCTCGCTGACTACGGTGACGCGCCGCCCGCGACCGAAGCGAGATGCCGGGAGCGGGAGCCGATCAGCGACCGGGAAGGCGATGTGAATGGCAGTGCGGCAGCCCTACGGGCAATGACATGGTTCCGGCGCCGCCCGCAGCTTCCGGCAGCAGACGCTGCCGCCACCCTTCGTTCGCTCGCAGGCGATCCCGCCCGCCGCGTTCCGCGGCGGGATCAATGCAGTGGTGGTCGTCATCGACATGTCCTGCTCGTCATCGGTTGCTGGGTTGCTCGGGGTTTCAAGGGAATAGAGACAACACCTGGTTCTTGTGAGCTGTTTTCGTGCAGCGCCTGTGAGAATCGAGCAAGCTTGCAAGATGACAAGTCATTGCCGCTCGGTCGGGTGCCGCGGTCGGCGGCGGGCGAGGGACCCTGGTCGGTAGGCAGCCGAGCGCGGACATCGCTCGCTCCGGAGCCGCCCTGGAGGATGCGGCACGCGCGTCTTGATGCGCAAGGTGCTTCCGGTATGCTCGCGCTGCGATGTGGTTTGCGCTGCGCTCCGGCGCTCGAGGGAGGGCCTAGCCGTGGAAGTCGAGGTGGAAGTGGCACGCCTGCGAACGCAGGGGCGGCTGAAGGAGGCGGCGAGCCTTGCGATCGAGAGCTATGGCCCCGAGGTCCTCAGCTTCCTCGAGACGATGCTTCGCGACCATGACGATGCGAGGGATGCGTTTGCCCAGGGGTGCGAGGACCTGTGGAAGGGCCTGCGTCGGTTCGAGGGCCGTGCCTCGATGAAGACCTGGTTCTACACGCTGGCAAGGCACGCGGCATCGCGCTTGCGGCGCTCGTCGCGTCACCGGCGGCTGACCGCGCTCAGCGAGATCTCCGATGTGGCGGAGCGCGTACGCAGCCGTACGAGGCCTCACCTGAAGACGGAGGTCAAGCTCGGATTCGCGTCGATCCGGGATTCGCTCGATGACGGCGATCGCATGTTGCTCGTCCTCCGAGTCGATCGTGCGATGAGCTGGAATGACGTCGCACGCGTGATAGCCAACGAGGACGACGGCGACTCGGAGGAAGACATCGCGCGGGTCGCGGCCCGGCTACGCAAGCGTTTTCAGTCGGTCAAGGAGCTCATCCGCGAGCGTGCCGTCGCGACCGGATTGATCGCGAGCCTCGACCCCGAGACAGAGCACTGACGCGCTACACCGCGAGCGACAGGCGGCGACAGGCGGCGAATACCTCGCGGAGCTCGGGAACGAGCTGATAGCTCTCGACCGCCGCCGCGTACGGAGAATCGCGAGCGAGCACTGCGGGCAGCTCGCGGCCCAGTTCCGCGATGCCGGCGCCGTGGCGCCGTGCCACGACCAGGCAGTACAGATAGTGCACACCGGAGATCGGGCGAAACGGATCCTCGGACACCGTCCGCTGAACCTCGAGCAATGCCATCTGGACCGAGCGGTGCTCCACGAGGAATCGCGGGCTGCTGTCATGGGTCGAGGACATCATCGCCAGCACAGCGCGCTCGGCCGCGTCATCGAGCCCCGGCCAGTCATCGGTCACCGGCGCACCACCGAAGCGCTGGGCGTACGCCTTCCGGTAGCACCAGGCAACACTCCGCATCACCCCGAGGTCGTCTCCGACGACGATCGGGGACAGATAGTCCTGGAAGACCCGCATGAGGCGATGACGCAGATCCTGCGCCGATGCATCATCGCCGCGCAGCGCGCGATAGCCGAGGCCGATCAAGGTGATGCACCGCGAGATCGCCGGCATGGTGTGGACCGTTGAAAGAAACACGTCGATCGCCGGACCGTCGATCAGGATCCGTGAGTTCGTGAGGAGCGCCGAGAAGTTCGCCGTGATGAGGCGGGCCGCCATTTCTTGCGCGCGCTGCAGCAGCGCGCGGACCAAGGCCTCGTCGATACACATGCCGGCTTGACAGAGCAGCTCGCCGGCCATCCGAGAGATCCGCGCCGTGTTACCGACGTGACGAAATTCGTCGACGTAACGATATACGACAGCTTGGGCAAGGTAGCGGGCAGCAAGAAAGTCCTGCCACTCGCGATGAATGAATCGGACCTCTCCCCGTCCCGTGGGATACAGTATGGTCCTGTGCAGCAGGGCGTCATATGCACGGCTCTCGCATAGCAGGCGGAAGCCGGAGAGCAGCCGCGCTCCTTGCGTCGGTTGCCCCGTGGTTTCAAGATGGTCGTGCCACGAGCGAAACAGCTCGTCTCCATCGAGCTGGAGCGTGCTCGTGGCAATCTCGCCGCGCAGACGCCGGAACAGGCACCATGCGACGGCCATGAGCGCGTCGATCCAGCGTTGCGCGTCGATTGGCTGTCCGCGCTCGTCGAGTTTTCCACACAGGTCACTCTGCTCGATGATCGTCGTCAAGGCGAGCAGGATGACGTCCCCGCGCGTGCTCGTGCCGAGAGTCGGAGATGGCCGGCGCGTGTTCAACTGAGCGAGAATGAGTGGCGTGAACAGGAGCTTCTTGATCGGCGCGTCGCTGGCGGCTGTCAACCAGGTCGAGGTCGCAGGAAACGCATGCATCGCCTGAGCGGTGGTGAGCCGAAGGATCTCGCGAATACCGCTGGAACCCAGCAAGGGAAGGCCTGGCTGTGTGCTGCGCACGCCGAGTACGATAGTGAGCGATCTGTTCTGGCGGTATTCCGATCCGAGGAATGCGAGCATTCTCTGGAAGTCCGAGATCCCCAGCGTCGGGTTGTTCGCGATGAACTCGTCGAGCCCGTCGAAGATGAGCATCATCGGTTCGGAACGCAGCCGTGCCTTCATCCAGTCGATTCCGACCGCCCCTGCATAGGTGATGTCGTTGAACCAGTCGCACCACCAGTCCAGCAAGACGTCGTGAAAGATCCGGCCGCGCTGGTCATCGGACACCTCCGCGTCGAGTGAATCGAGATGCTCGGGGGTCAAGCTGGCAAAGTACAGCGGGACCAGCACCGGAAGCGCGGCACCTCCATCCAGGGAAGTCGTCAGGTCATTGCACAGGTGGCGCGCCACCGCCCGCAATACCGTAGATTTGCCGACCCCGGCATCTCCGGCGATGACGATCACCGCCGGGCGCTGATGCTGCGACCGCGCGAGCGCGAGGAGCTCCTCGAACACCTCGGTCTGCGTCGCCCCCTCGGCGCCGGGTACGGTCGGGTGCACGCCCTCGGTCTCGTCGCCGGTCTCGCTGTCGTCGGGCCGCCCCAGGAGGGCGGTGATCTTGGCAGCACAATCCAGCTCGAAGGTCTGCGCGATCGTCTCTCGTGCAAGCATCATCTCGGGTCGCACGAGGATCGACGCCAGCGACTTCACAGACGGTGACGTGGAATGCAGCGCTGATCCCCCGTCGCCGGTCCCGACGTAGTGGAGCGCCGGCGCGGGCAGCGTGGCGTCGAGGAAAAGCTGTGCCTCCGAAACCAGCTCTGCTACGAGCGGCGCGGCGTCCGGACTGGCGAGACCGCTGAGATGGTGCGCAGTCGAGACGCCTTGCCCCGGTCTCAGGATCGCGACATGGCGAGTCCAGTAGAACGGCGAGCGGAGGTCGAATTTGATGTTCCGGCCGTTGCGCGGCCGGAGCTGCCTGGCCTCATCCAGCAGCATGCGGAGCACGACGTCGGTTCCGTCACGGTACGTGACGAAGCAGACATGGCGCGGGCGCTTGAAGCGCTCGTGGAGCGCGGCCTTCAGGCACGACGCGCTCTCGGCGATCCCGCCGGTGTGCGACGGAGGACAATGCAGGATGTCGAAGTTGACGCCCGCATGCTGCACTATCCAGGTCGACAGATAGTCCGGGAATATCTCGGCCTCGGAGTCCGATCTGGAGACGAGAACGAGCAACATCTTCTCCCAGTAGGGAGGCGGACTGTCGAGGCCACTGCCATGAGCAAAGCGGTGGCCCACGCTGCTGGTTGACCGCAGTACGGAAGACCGGCTGGATGAGTGCTTGGTGAGCACGGCTGGAGCGTGTCGCGATTCGTTCTCGATCGAGTCGAGCGCCGACTCGAGTACTGTGATGACGCTGGACACGTTGCTCGGCCGTTGCGAGCGTTCGACGCTCAGCATTCGCTCGACCAGCTGGCAGACCTCCACGGGCGCCTGGGGACACAGCTTGGCGAGCAGCGGCGGCGGCTTGCCGGACAGAACTCGAGCGGACAGGGCAGCGACCGAGCCCTCGTTGAACGGGGGTGCGTTGGCAAGCAGCCGGTACAGGATCGCGCCCACCGCCCACAGGTCGGTCGCCGCGTCCGCGTCTTCCCCGCGCCACTGCTCAGGTGCCATGTAGGCAGGTGTCCCAGCGCTGGCCAGCAGGGGAACCGCGTGAACAGCGACGAAGCTGGCCTTGGTCGTCGATGTCTCGAACATGTGATTCCGTATGAGAGCCAATCCGAAGTCGAGTAATTTGACGCGGCCCGTCTTCTGAATGAAGATATTACTCGGCTTGAGGTCGCGATGGTACACACCCTGCTCGTGAGCTTCACGCAACCCGCGCGCGGCTGCGATCACGGCCTGGAGCGCGGTCACCAGGTCGACGGGGCCACGCCGGATCAACTTCTCCAGGGACTGGCCATCGAGATACTCCATCACGATGAACGGCGGGTAGGTCGAGCGATCGACGTCGAGTATTCGCACGATGTTGTCGTGCTGATCGAGGCGAGCGATGATGTGCGCTTCCTGCCAGAACAGCGCCATGAAATCATCATGGTTCATGCCTTCGGGGCGCAGGATGAACTTGATGGCCACATCGCGCAGCAAGTAGCGATCAAGAGCGCGATAGACCCGCGCCATCCCTCCACTGCCAATTTCTTGTTGAAGAATGAATTTGCCGTTCGGGCCAACCTCTGCATCAATTCGAACACTTGAGGTCCCTGCGGCGACGCCACGAAGCAGAGAATCGTATAGGCTCAGCGTTTCGAATTCACCGAGTGGGGACGGATCGTCGCCCTCGGTTCTGACCGCGTCCCCCTTCCCTCTGTCCTCTCCGGATTCAGCCATGCTTTGGCTCCTGTCGCCGATCATAGCAGACGATACGAGGATCTCGTAGTTCGGACACACCAGACCGACCGGCGACGGATCGGACGTCGCTGCTGCTTTGTGGCCTCGGTGCTGTGGGCCAGGCCACAGCACCACTACTGATGTAGGCGATTCACCTACCACGCGACGTGCAGATCGGGGGAGCTCGACGCCGCCGGATCGACGGAGGTCACGCGAATGCCATGCAGATCGTGCGGCGACCGCAGCCAGGCGGTCGTGGGTTCCGCCACCTTGCACCACGTCGTGTGCGCCTGCAGCCGGGCGGATCAGAACAGCTTCACGGAGCCGTTCATCGACAAGCGACAAGCATGCACCTGCACGGGTGCGCACTGTCGCCCGCCGGCCGGGCACCGGAGACATCGGCCAGATCTCGACGTGCCTCTTCTGAATTAGCTCCGGTTGGCGAGCTTGACTCGGTCCCTGACCCGGCGCCGCGGGGATATCCCGAACGCGCGCAGCTCGCGCGCCTGGCGGGACGGGGGAGCTGGCGCCGGGATGCGTTGGGCTGACACGGCGGCGGTAGTCGCAGCGGCGCTGCCACCGGCCGGGTTGGCGAGCAACGCGAGGTCCCCGCGCGCGCTGCGGTCGGCGGCCAGGCCCGATCGCCACGAACAGTCCTTGGCGTGCGCCAGGCGCGCGCGGTAGCCGGGGGCGCGACGTCCGAGCGGGGCGGCGGCGAGTGAACGCGTCATCCACGAGATCCTGCGACGCGCCGCAGCTGCGATGTCCGGAATGCTGTCGAATTGACGGGTCGACGCTGAAATCGTTCGGACCCGTCACCGGTCGCTGACGGGTCGAGGCCGAAATCGCCAGGAACCGTCAGGTCGGGCCTCGTGTCCCGTCCGGCGCCGTCCGCCGCTCGGACAATCCGGACAGCGCACCACCGCGGATCGCGTGGTTAGCGTGGCACGGCGCTGGGATGCGGATTTTTCGCAACCGCGGCACCCGGGTGCCGATAAGACTGGACGGAGGAATGAGCCATGTCGTTCTGTGACGAGAGTGAGAGTGAGACCCAGGCACTCGAGCCCGACCTACGGCGGAGAGGGGTCGTGGCGGCGCTGCGAGCCAGGAGCGGGATCGAGTATCCGCTGGCGCCGCAGCCGAACCGCTGGCTGGTCGGCTCGGGGGCGAACTGCGACCTGGTGCTCGAGGATCCCTGCGTATCGGCGACCCACTGCATCCTCGAGCGGCGGATCGGCGGCGCGCTGGTGGTGCGCGACCGGCGCTCGCGCAACGGCACGCTGATCGACGGCAACCTCGTCGAGGCCGCCGAGATCCCGGTCGGCGCGCGGCTCGCGGTCGGCCGGACCACGCTGATCGCGATCGCGGCCCCGGAGGCGCACGGCAGCGGGGCGCTCGGCGCGCTGCACGGCCGCGATCCGACGTTCCGCACCACGGTGGAGCAGGCGATCAAGGCCGCGCAGACCGACTGCAACGTGCTGATCGTCGGCGAGACCGGCACCGGGAAGGACCTGGTGGCGCGGGTCGTCCACGAGGCGTCGCGGCGCGCGAGCGATCCGTTCGTCGCGGTCAACTGCGGCGGCATCCCGCGCGAGCTGATCGGCTCGGAGCTGTTCGGCCACGAGAAGGGGTCGTTCACCGGGGCGCACGCCGACCGCGAGGGCTACTTCGTCGAGGCCTGCGGGGGGACGCTGTTCCTCGACGAGATCGGCGAGCTGCCGCTCGAGCTCCAGCCCCACCTGCTGCGCGTGCTGGAGTCGCGCCGGGTCCGCCGGATCGGCGGCGCCAGCGAGCGCGGGGTCGACGTCCGGATCATCGCCGCGACCAACCGGCTGGAGAACCTCGGGACCGACGCGTCCAGGCTCCGGCTCGACCTCTACCACCGGCTGGCCACGGTGGTGCTGGTGCTGCCGCCGCTGCGCGAGCGGATGGGCGATCTGTCGGACCTGGTGCACGGCATGCTCGCCGAGCTCGCGCCCGAGCACGGGCCGAAGCTGCTGTCGGACGCGGCGTGGAAGGCGCTGGCCGAGAACCGCTGGCCGGGCAACGTGCGCGAGCTGCGCCACGCGGTGGTCCGCGCGGTCGCGCTGGGCGGCGATCAGCTCGAGCCCGAGCACTTCTTCCCCGATCTCCGGCTCGCGTGGTCGCCGGCGCTCGACGACGTGCCGGACGCCGAGCCGATGGTGCCCTACGAGCGCGTGCTGCGCGGGGCGATGGAGCGCGCGATCGCCGCGCACGGCTCGATCCGCGCCGCGGCCAGCCACCTCGGCATGCCGAAGTCGACGTTCGCCGACCGCGCGCAGCGCTGGGGGCTGCTGCCGCGCGAGCGGCCGCGGCTGCCGTACAACTACCCGCGCGCGAAGCAGCTCAAGTAGCGGCGCGCGAGCCGCGCGGTCACGGCGAGGGCGTCCACGCAGGGTGGGAGGCGGTCGCATGGAGCAGGAAGTCGAGCAGCGGCAGGTGGCGTCGCAGCGTGCGGCGGTGGCGGTGCGGCTTGAGCGGGTTGAACCGGCCCAGCGGCGACAGGATCTGCGCCGGGTTCTTTCGCACCCAGGTCCACGAGCCCATCTCGAGCGTGAGCGGCAGCAGCATGCCGCCGCCCGCCGCGCGCCGGCGGTCGTAGAGGTAGTCCCACAGATCGCCGCGGATCGTGTAGGTCTGCGCCGTCTGCTCGAAGTGATAGACGTGGTTGGGCAGCGTGTCGTCGAGCAGGCGGCCGAGCGCGGCGAGCGCCGGCAGATCGGGCAGCGGCTCGCGGGTGCGCGCGTACGGGTACCACAGCCGGTCGACGAAGCCGAACCCGGAGTGCAGGTCGAGCGCGATCGCGAACGGCGCCGCGAACAGCTCGTCCTCGACCAGCCGGACCAGCGCGGCGGCCTCGGGTTCCATGGCCGCGCCGGGCCGCCCCATGTACCACGGCAGCCGCGGCGAGATCCGGTGGCCGCCGACCAGCGGCGTGCCGCCGAGCTCGTGGGCCGGCGCGTTGCGCATCAGGTCGACGCCGTTGCCGTTCGCGCGCCGGCCGCGCGCCATGCCGACCGGATTGACCAGCGGCACGACGATCACGCGGCAGCGCGCCAGCGCGTCGTGCAGCACGCGGTCCCAGCCGAGCCGGGTGATCAGCGACGACAGGAACGCGATCGCGACCTCGGTGCCGATCCGCTCGAGGCCGTGCACGCCGCCGGTGACCAGCAGCGCCGGCGCGCGGGGCGCTCCGCTGCCGAACCGGAACGCGTAGATCGGCATCGCCTCGACCCGGGCGAGCTCGCGGACGGCGTCCGGCCGCGCTGCGGCCAGCCGCTCGAGCATGACCATCGCGTCGAGGCCGCGCGGTAGTTGCTTCACGCCGGCAGCGTGCGCTCGGGCAACGCGAGGCGCACGCGGAAGCCGCGCAATTCGCGATCGACGGCGAGCGCGCAGCCGCGGCCCTCCGCGGTCAGCACCGAGGCGCCACCCGAGAGCGCGCTCGCCGCGGGGCGATCGAGCGCGGGGAGCCCGAGCGCCCGGAGCGCCAGGCGCCACCGGCACGGCAGGCTCGCGGGATCGACCAGCACCGGGATCGCGGCGATCGCGGCGAGCAGCTCGGACAGGCTCGCCGCGCGCATCACCAGGAGGCTGGGCTCGCTCGGCAGGCCGCCCTCGACCGCGAGCTGGATGCCGCGGGTCGCGAGCGCGTTGGCGGCGATCCAGCGCGCCGCGCGGGCGCGCGCGACCGGCTCCAGGGTCCCGGGCATCGCGGCCGGGATCGCGAACCGCGCGTCGATCGCGAGCCCGGCGAGCCGGGCGATCACGCGGCCTCCGCTTTGCGCGGCGGGAGGAAGCCGAGCCGCTCGTACTTGCCGCGCATCTGATCGAAGGTCGAGCGATCGATCCTGGCGACCAGGCGCTCGTCGCCCGGGCCGTAGTAGTCGGTGCGCCGGCCGACCTCGACCGCGCCGAGCATGCGGTGGAGGGCGCGCGCCGGTGCGTTGTCCTCCTTGACGGTGAACCAGCACACGTCGACGCGGTCGGCGACGTGGCGGACGAACGCGCCGATCAGCTGCACGGTGACCCGCGTCCGCTGGTACTCGGGGATCACGGCCAGCGTCGTGCAGTACGCCTCGCGGCCGCGCATGAACGACAGCAGGTAGCCGACCGGCCGCTCGCCGTCGAGGGCGAGGAAGCACGAATCGGAGAAGATCTCGGTGCACAGCCGCAGGTAATGCGGACACAGCACCGTTTCACCCATCGCGGCAAACACGTCGTTCTCGAGCGTCGCGAGGGCGGCGAAATCGTCGGAGACCAGCGTCCGGATCGTGGTGTGGCTCATGGATGTCCCTGTGCAAACAGGGTGACCCAGCTGCGTTGCAGATCGGTGACTCTCCGCTGCAGCGCGTGCGACGTCTCGACGACGCGCTCGCTAGAAATCGATCGCGAAGCTGTGGCGAGCACACGCTCCCACCCGGCCGGTTCCGCAGGTCACGCCGGTGTGACCGTCCGGCCCCACGATCACGTCGATTCCGTCGCAGCTACGGCTTCATGTGGGCGGCGCGCTGGCGCAGCACGTACTGCAGGATCCCGCCGTGGGCGACGTACTCGACCTCCTGCGGGGTGTCGACGCGGGCGATCACGTCGAACGACTTGCCGCCGGCGCGAACGGTGAGCCGCTTCTTGGGCGTGACGCCGGACGCGATGCCGGCGATCGAGATCGTCTCCTCGCCGGTCAGGCCGTGGCCGGCCGCGTCCTCGCCGGGCAGGAACTGCAGCGGCAGGACGCCCATGCCGATCAGGTTGGAGCGGTGGATGCGCTCGAAGCTCTTCGCGATCACGGCGCGCACGCCGAGCAGCAGCGTGCCCTTGGCGGCCCAGTCGCGCGAGCTGCCGCTGCCGTAGAGCTCGCCGGCGAGGACGACCAGCGGGACGCCGTCGGCGGCGTACTTCATCGCCGCGTCGTAGATCGCGAGCTGCTCGGCGGCGCCGGCCTTCGGGAAGTACCGGGTGACGCCGCCCTCGACGCCGGGCAGCATCAGGTTCTTGAGCCGGATGTTGGCGAACGTGCCGCGCACCATGACCTCGTGGTTGCCGCGCCGCGCGCCGTACTGGTTGTAGTCGGCGGGCTTGACGCCGTGGCTGTCGAGGTAGCGCGCCGCCGGGCTGCCCTTGGCGATGTTGCCGGCCGGCGAGATGTGGTCGGTGGTGATCGAGTCGCCGAGGATCGCGAGGATGCGCGCCCCGGCGAGGTCGGTGAGCGGCCGCGGCGTGGGCCCCAGGTCGTCGAAGAAGCTCGGCTTGCGGATGTAGGTCGAGCGATCGTCCCACGCGAACGTGTCGCCCGCCGGGATCTGGAGCGCGCGCCACTCGGCGTCGCCGTCGAGCACGTGGGCGTAGCGGTGCTGATACTGGTCGCGCCGGATCGCCTTGCGGATGGCGTCGGCGACCGCGGCGGGCGACGGCCAGACGTCGCGCAGGTAGACCGGCTTGCCATCCGAGCCGGTGCCGAGCGGCTCGGTCTCGAGGTCGATGTTCATCGTGCCGGCGAGCGCGTAGGCGACGACCAGCGGCGGCGAGGCGAGGTAATTGGCGCGCACGACCGGGTTGACCCGGCCCTCGAAGTTGCGGTTCCCGGACAGCACCGAGGTGACGACCAGGTTGCCGTCCTTGACCGCGGCGGCGATCGCGTCGTCGACCGGCCCCGAGTTGCCGATGCAGGTCGTGCAGCCGTAGCCGGCGAGGTGGAAGCCGAGGGTCTCCAGATCGGCCATCACCCCGGCCTCGGTGAGGTAGTCGGTGACGACCTGCGAGCCGGGCGCGAGCGAGGTCTTGACCCACGGCCGGGACCGCAGGCCGCGCGCGACCGCCGCCCGGGCGAGCAGGCCGGCGGCCATCAGCACCGACGGGTTGGACGTGTTGGTGCAGCTCGTGATCGCCGCGATCACGACCGCGCCGTGGCCGAGTTCGAAGCTGCCGTGCGCGGTGGTGACCTGCCGGGCCGCGCCGAGGTTGCCGGGCGCGGCGTGGCCGCCCTCGCTGGACCAGGCGTCGATCGCGGCGGCGTCGGCGCCGCACTGATCGCCGACGATCGAGCCGACCGCGCGGCGCCAGGCGCGGCGCGAGGTCCTGAGCGGGACGCGGTCCTGGGGGCGCGCCGGGCCGGCGAGCGAGGGCTCGACGGTCGACAGGTCGAGCGCCAGGGTGTCGACGAACCGCAGCCGGGCGCCCGGATCGTGCCACAGGAGATTCTCCTTGGCGTAGCGCTCGACCAGCTCGACGTGGTCGTCGCTGCGGCCGGTGAACCGCAGGTACGCCAGGGTCTCGGCGTCGATCGGGAAGAACCCCATGGTCGCGCCGTACTCGGGCGCCATGTTGGCGATCGTCGCGCGATCGGGGAGCGACAGCGCCGCGACGCCGGGGCCGGTGAACTCGACGAACTTGTCGACCACCCCCTTCTTGCGCAGCATCTGGGTCACGGTGAGCACGAGATCGGTGGCGGTCGCGCCGGCCGGCAGGTGCCCGGTGAGCTCGAAGCCGACGACCTCGGGGATCAGCATCGCCATCGGCTGGCCGAGCATGACCGCCTCGGCCTCGATGCCGCCGACGCCCCAGCCGAACACGCCCAGGCCGTTGACCATGGTGGTGTGCGAGTCGGTGCCGACCAGCGAGTCGGGGTAGGCCAGCACGTGGCCGCCGGCCGGTTCAGTGAACACGACGCGGGCGAGGTACTCGAGGTTGACCTGGTGGCAGATGCCGGTGCCGGGCGGCACGACCTTCAGGTTGGCGAACGCCTGCTGGCCCCAGCGCAGGAACAGGTAGCGCTCGTGGTTGCGCTGGTACTCGAGCTCGACGTTGCGGCGGAACGCCGTGGTCGTGCCGTACTCGTCGATCTGCACCGAGTGGTCGATCACGAGCTCGGCCGGCTTGAGCGGGTTGATCGCCTTGCCGGGCAGCCCGAGCTGGACGAACGCGTCGCGCATCGCGGCGAGGTCGCACACCGCGGGCACGCCGGTGAAGTCCTGCATCAGCACGCGCGCCGGCCGGAGCTGGACCTCGTGCTCGACGCGCTGCACCGGGTTCCAGCCGGCGACCGCCTGGATGTCGGCCGGCTGGACGGCCTTGCCGTCCTCGTGGCGCAGCAGGTTCTCGAGCAGGATGCGCAGCGAGTAGGGCAGGGTCGCGACGTCGCCGACCCCGGCCTTGACGAGCGCGTCGAGCCGGTAGAGCTCGACCTTGCCGCGACCGACCGCGATCTGCGCCTTGCTGGAAAAGCTGTTCGTCATCTTCGTCATGGGGCCTTTGCGAATCTAGCAGGATGTGGGCGAGTATCGTGCCCCATGGCCACGCGCGTGGAGGACGACGGGGGCGCCGTCGCGGCGATCGCCGGCGCGGTCGCCGCCGCGCCGCTGGTCGCCTTCGACCTCGAGTTTCTCGCACAGGACCGGCTGGTGCCGACGCTGTGCCTGGTTCAGGTCGCCTGGCTGGAGCACGTACGCTTGGATGCACCGGCCGCGGCGATCGTCGCGGCACCGCCCCAGGTGAGGCTGCTCGATCCGCTCGCCGTCGACATCGCGCCGCTGGTCCATGCCCTGGCCGCCCACCCGTGCGCGATCGCCCACGCCCCGCGCCAGGACCTCGCGCTGCTCGCGGTGCGGTTCGGCGTCGCGATGCCGGCGATCGTCGATACCCAGGTCATGGCGGCGTTCGCCGGGATCGGCGACCAGGTCGGGTTCGCGGCGCTCGCCAACGAGCTGCTCGGGCTCACCCTGGGCAAGGAGCTGCAGTGGACCGACTGGGCGGCGCGGCCGCTGTCCGATGCCCAGCTCGCCTACGCCGACGCCGACGTCCGCCACCTGCCGGCGATCTACGCGCGGCTCGCAGACCGGCTCGGCGATCGGCTGGCGTGGGCGCGCGCCGAGAGCGCGCTGGTGGCGGCCGACGCGTTCGCCGCAGCCCAGGTGACGCCCGAGACCGCGTGGCGGCAGGTCGGCGGCGTGCGCGGCCTCGATGCGGCGGCGCTCGCCCGGGTCATCGAGCTCGCGGCGTGGCGGCAGCGGCTGTGCGTCGAGCTCGATCGGCCGCTCGGCCAGGTGCTGTCCGACCGCCAGCTGGTCGAGGTCGCGCGGCTGCGCGCCGCGAGCCCCTCGGCGATCCGGAGCGTCAAGGGGCTGTCGCGGCTCGCGCGCGAGCGCGCCGACGAGATCGCCGGCGCCGCGGCCGCCGCCCGGCCGGGCGAGGTGACGGCGCTCGCCGCGGCACGGCCGCCGAGCCTGCGGGCGCAGCGCTGGACCGAGATCCTGCTCGCGATCGTCCAGCTGGTCACCGAGCAGACCGGGGTCGCGGCCCGGCTGCTCGCGACCCGGGCCGACGCCGAGGCGTACGCCCGCGCGGTCGACGAGGGCGGCCTGGCCGCCGGCGACGAGCTGCCGGCGATGACGACCTGGCGGCGCGGCGTGATCGGCGAGGCCTGGCGCGGCTGGCTGACCGGCGTGCGCGTGCTGGTCGGCGATGTCACCGCGCCGCGCGGCGTCTGGCTCGCGCCGCGGTGATCGAGCGCGCTACGGCATCCACGCGCGCGCGTCGCTCACTCAGCGGATCCCCTTGTCGATCAGCGGGGCCAGCCCTCCGATGCTGCCGGGTGTGACCACGCCGGCGCCGGTGTTGATCGAGAGTCCCGAGAGTCCGTATTTCTTCGACAGCGCACACTGGACCACCGGCAAGAACCCCTGCAGGTAGAGCTGCTGGTCGAGGGTGACGGTGACATAGCCATTCTTCAGGCCATCGATGGTGGCCGGCGACAGGTCGATGCCACCGACGGTGATCTGCCTTCGACACGCAGGATCCGCGCGGGGAGGGAGTCACGCGCTGGCATCGGCGTGCTCCTCGTGCAAGGCGATCATCTGGCTGGTGAGCTCGGCGAGGCTCAGCTCTCCCTTCTTGATCTCGCGGACCACCTTGCCCCGGTCGAGGATGACCAGGCGGTCGGCAACCTCGTGCACGTGTGCCAGGTTGTGCTCGATGTAGATGCACGCGCGCCCACCGCTCTTCACGCGCTCGATGAAGCCCAGCACCTTGCGCACCTCGTTCACCGCAAGGGCCGTGGTCGGCTCGTCGAGGACGATCAGGTCGGCCTGGAAGTGCATGGCGCGCGCGATGGCGATCCCCTGACGCTCGCCGCCCGACAGATCGCGGACGGTCGACTCCGCCGTGATCCCCTGGCCGCGAAAACCGATGGCCTGACGCAACAGCTGGTTGGCGATCGCCTTCTCCTGCTTGACGTCGATGAAGCCGAACCGGCCCATGATCTGGCGGCCCACGAACAGGTTGCGCCACAGCGGCTGCTGTTCCCCGAGCGACTGTCCCTGGTGCACGGTCTCGATGCGCAGGTCGTGGGCGCGGCGCACCGAGTAGCTCGACGCCTCGACTCTCTGGTCGCGGACCCAGACCGTGCCGGCGGTGGGCTGCAGCACACCACTGATGATCTTGATCAGGGTGGACTTTCCGGCGCCGTTGTCGCCGATCAACCCGACGATCTCGTTACGACCGACCGCGAAGTCGACCTGCGACAGCGCCTGGACCCGGCCAAAGGTCATGTCCACCCGCTCGAGACGCACGATGTGGTGGAATGTGTTCGCGTCGCGAACCGGCGTGGCTGGGAGAGAACGCGGCATTCGTCAGATCCTCGCCGCGCGCCACGGTACTTGGGTGGATGGAGCTTGTCACGCTGATCGGGTCAAACCAGGCCGGGCCGGCGAGGACGGCTGCCGCGCGATCGGCGCGGTCGACCTGCCGTCGCCACCCGAGGCGAGGGTCGCGCCGCCGCCGTGACCGTGGTGCGCCTACGACCAGCCGACCCAGTAGTAGACCAGCGCGTGGAAGTTGCGGTCGCGGTGCGCCAGCTCGAGCGTCGGCGGGATCTTGTCGCGATCCTTGGCGCCGCCGATCACGCCCGGCCACGGATCGATCATCACGAGGTCCTCGTCGGCCTTGGGATCGAGCCGGTCGATCGTGACGCCGACGGCGTGCTGGAAGTCGTCGCCGGGGACCTCCGCGCCCGCGGTGCCCGGCACCGGGCGGAGCTTGCGGTAGTTGGTCGGCAGCATCGCGCCGCGGTAGCCGCGGCCGGCGCGCACCCAGTCGAGGATCGCCGGCGTGGGCGTCGCGACCCGGCGGCACTGCAGCCGGTAGCCGAGCTCGTGGAGCGACGACACGCGCGCGGTGAACCAGTGCTGGACCTTCTCGATCGAGCCGCCCTCGCGCGAGGTGTTGAGCTCGTGGAACATGTGCTCCTGGATCCCCGGCGCGTAGGCGCCGGCGCGATACGCGATCCGGCGCAGCAGGTATGCGGTGGCCGCGCCCGCGCACGCCGACGTGGTGTGAAACACCTCGACGAGGAAGCGGACGTCCTCCGGACGCTGCAGGACGACGTCTTCGCGGCTCACGGCGGTCAGTTCCACGAGATGCTTCCAGCGTACACGAGCCGCGCCTGTGCGTGGTGCCCCATGCCCACGGTTTGGTGCGCTCCCCGATCCACGACCTTGTTACGCGCGCCCGACGGGCGGTCTTCCCGGGCCGGCCGGTTGACACGTCCGCCGGCGGCCTTGTGCTGGCAGAATGTCAAGATATGCCGCGCCGCCGGGACCTGGCACGCCGCGTCGAGCTGGCGCGAGCTGCCTGCGAGGTGGTTCGTACCCGGGGGACGCAGACCTCGATGCGAGAGCTCGCCGACGCGCTCGGGGTCAAACGCCCCACACTGTACTTCTATTTCCCGGACCTCGGCGCGGTGCTGGATGCGGTGCTCGAGCCGCTGTACCAGGCGCTGGCCGAGGCCGTGGTTGCCCGGGGTCGCGACCCGGCGCACCCGATCGAGCGAAGCGAGATGGGGGGGTGGGGACCCTGCCGGCTTTGCCGGCGGGGCGGGGGGCAAAGCCCCCCGTGGGATCGATCGGCTGCGCGCGGCAATCGATGCCGCGCTGGCGTTCCATCGCGAGCGGCCGCAGCTGATCACCGGGCTGCTCCAGCTGTGGGCGATCGGGGGGCGCGATCGCGCGGGCGCCCTGGACCGCGAGCGGCGCGGCGTGCGGGCGGCGCGCGACGCCCTGATCGCCGAGCTGCGCGGCGGCATCGCGCGCCGGGACGTCCGCCCGTGCGATCCCGAGCGGGTGGTCGATCTGACGCTGGCGCTCGTCGCCGGGGCGCTGGTGCAGCACGCGCTCGGGATCTCGCCCTCCGAGCACGTCGGCGACGAGCTCGCGCGCCGCGTGCTCGAGCTGCTGCGCGTGCAGCGCCGGGGTGGTGCGCGCCGGGTGGGGCGCGGCCGCGCGTGATCTCGCGCTCGCCACGCGGCCTCAGCCCGGTCCGATCACGTGCACCTCGCCGAGCGTGCCGAGAGCCGCGCGCGGTTCCGGATCGGCTACCGCGCGCCGTAGTTGTGCGCCGTGGCTTCGTCGTTGCGATCGGTCGCCGGCGGCGGCTCGGGCGACAGCGCCGAGATCCGCGCCCGGGTCGCGTCGTCGAGCACCAGCTGGGCGGCCGCCAGCGTCGGGGCGAGCTGCTCGGGGTTGCGGCCGCCGATCAGCGCGCTGGTCACGCCCGGGTGCGACGCGACCCACGCGACCGCCAGCGTCGCCGGGGCGTGGCCGAGCTCGGCCGCGAGCGCGGTGAACTGGGCCGCGGTGGTCAGGTAGCGCGGATCGCCGTAGCGCACCGCGTACATCTTGTTCTCCGTCAGCCGGCCCTGATCGGGCCGCCGATCGGGCCCGTACTTGCCGGTGAGCAGGCCGCCGCCGGTCGGGCTGTACGGGATCACCGCGAGCCCGAGCGACTGCGCCATCGGCAGGATCTCGACCTCGGCCTGGCGCTTGACCAGGTTGTACATCGGCTGGATCGCGACCAGCGGCGCCCAGCCGTGCAGCCGCTGGATGCCGAGCGCGTGGGCGACCTGCCAGGCCGCGAAGTTCGAGCACGCCGGGTAGAGGATCTTGCCGGCGCGCACCAGGTCCTCGAGGCCGCGCAGGGTGTCGTCGAGCGCCGTCACGTCGTCGAACCGGTGCAGGTAGTAGAGGTCGATCCGCTCGGTCGCGAGCCGGCGCAGGCTGGCCTCGACCGCGCGCACCAGGTGGTAGCGCGACGCGCCGACGTCGTTGGCGCCGCGGCCGGTCGGAAAGTACGCCTTGCTCGCGACGACGATCTGGTCGCGCTCCTCCCGCATCAGCCGGCCGAGCACCTGCTCGGAGCGGCCGTCGTTGTAGACGTCGGCGGTGTCGAACAGGTTGACGCCCGCGTCGCGCGCGGCGCGCCAGATCGCGGCCGCGGTGGCGTCGTCGGCGTCGCCGCCGAACGCCATCGTGCCGAGCGCGACGCGCGACACCTTGACCCCGGTGGTGCCGAGCAGCTTCATCGCTGAAACGCCGCCTCGATGCGGTGCAGGACCTTCTCCTCGGAGGCCGACACCTTGCCGAACCCGAGGATGCCGCCGGCCGCGGTCGCGACCAGCTTGGCGAACCCGACGATCTGGTTCCGGAGCAGGCGGTTCTGCTCGTCGTTGAGCTGCGACGCGAGCGCCTTGATGTAGGCCTCCCACGCCAGGAACAGCTCGTCGCCCGGCTCGCGCTCGAGCCAGCGCTGGAGCAGCTCGTAGCCGTCGCTGCCCTCCTCCAGGCCCTTGCCGTGGGCGCCCTGCAGGATCGCGGTGCGCTCGTTGTCCTGGATCGCGCCGTCGGCCCACGCGACCTGGATCAGCGGGACCAGCGACAGCGCGGCGATCGTGTTGGCGCGCAGGCCGAGCGCGACCAGCTGGTCGAGCACCGCGTCGTCGGTCATGCCCGACGCCTTGCGGAGCTCCTCCCTGGAGGCCTGGGCATCGAGCTTGCGCTTCATCGCGGCGAGCTTCTCCTGGTTTTCCTTCTCGTAGAACTGGTTTTCGAGCGCTCGCTCGCGGTCTTGCAGGGTCACTTCGCTCACGATGGGCTCCTTGGGTGGACCCTCGAACCCTAACGCAGTTTCGCCCACCATCCCACTCGGCGAGGCGCTGAGGTAACGTCGGCCGCGTGAGCTCACGGCCGCGCCGTCGTCCGCACCGCAGCGGGTTGGGTCTCTGGCTGGTCCCGATGGCGATCCTCGGGGGCATCGCGCTGGTGGTGTTCGCCTCGCTGTACGCGCTCGACCACCACGTCACGGGCGGGATCTCGGATCCCCACCCCGACAGCGCGGTCGGCCGCTACGTGCGGTTCGAGCCGACGCTGATCTCCGATGCGCTGTCCGGGCTCGCCGGGATGACCGCCGCGGTGCTCGGCATCGTGATCACCGTGGTGTCGCTGCTCGTCCAGCTCACCGCCGGGCGCTACACCGGCGTGGCGCAGATGTTCCTGCGCGACCGCCGCAACATCGTGGTGATGGCGTACTACGTGGTGACCTGCGTGGTCGGCGTCGCGCTCAGCCTGTCGCTGCACAACGAGTTCGTGCCGCGCGCCGCGGTGTTCTCGATGATGTGCGCGTGCGCGTTCGGCCTGATCATGATGCTGCCGTACTTCGCCTACGTGTTCCGGTTCCTCGAGCCGGTCAACCTGGTCGCCCGGATCGAGCGCGAGGCCGCGACCGACGTCGCCAGCGCGGCGACCACCCGCGATCCCGACGCGATCGTCGATGGCCAGGGCCCGGCGCTGGCCGCGCTGGAGGAGCTGACCGACATCACGTCGAACTCGATCTCGGGCAAGGACAAGATCATCGCGAGCCGCGCGGTCGACGCGATCCGCGACTTCGTCACCGGCTACCTCGCGGTCAAGGACCGCGCCGATCCGCGGTGGTTCGAGATCGGCGACCGGATCCGCGACAATCCGGACTTCGTCGCGATGGACCCCGAGTCGCTGCGCGAGCTCGAGGCCGACCGGATCTGGCTGGAGTGGAAGGCGCTGCGCCAGTACCTGGCGATCTACGCCGAGGCCCAGGGCGACATGCCCGACATCAATTACCTGATCGCGATCGACACCCGGTACGTCGGCGAGGCCGCGCTCGCGCGCGGCGACCGCGCGGTGGTCGAGCTCGCGTTCCGGTTCATGAACAGCTACCTGCGCGCCGCGCTCAACGCCCGCGCCGTGCGCACCGCGTACAACGTGATGAACCAGTACCGCCTGCTGGTCGAGGCGATGATCCGGGGCGGCGCCAGCGACCTCGCGCTCGACGGCGTGCGCCACATGATCTACTACGGCCGGACCAGCTACGACATGCAGCTCGGATTCGTCACCGAGACCGTGGCGTACGACGTGTCCGCGCTGTGCGAGTTCGCCAGCATCCAGGCACGGCAGGGCCAGGCCGGGCAGGGCCGGGCCGGCCTCGACGACGAGATCCTGGCGATGTTCCTCGACCTCGATCAGCCGCTGCGGGTCAAGCGCCAGGAGTCGGGGTTGCAGGGCGTACGCAAGGCGCAGGTCAAGCTCGCCTGTTACTACCTCGCCGAGGGGATCGCGGACCGCGCCGCGCGGATCGCCGCCGACATGACCGGCGAGGACCCGGACCGGCTGCGCACGATCCGCGACCAGCTGGCCGGGGTAGAGTCCAAGAAATACTGGGAGATCATCGATCGCGGCCGCAACTTCGACTACATGCCGCCGCGCCAGAAGGAGCAGATGGATCGGTTCTTCGCGATGCTCGACCACGACGCGGCGCGCTAAGCTGGCGCATGTCCCGCACCCTGGTGATGGGAGATCCGCAGGCGCCGTTCGCAAAGCTCCTGGAGGTGCTCGATCGCCACCACGCGCTCGACGGGAATCGCCTGGCGAGCGACGTCGTGCTGGTCTCGATCGGCGACCACTTCGACTACGATCTCGTCGACGCGACGGCCGCCGGGCAGCAGGGTCTGAAGTTCCTGCGCTGGCTGGCGAGCCACGACGCCGCGCAGGTCAAGCTGCTGCTCGGCAACCACGACGTGTCCCGGGTGATGGAGCTCGTGGCGATCAGCGACGAGCGGTTCGCCGCGGCCCGCGCCTTTGCCCGCGCGCTCGACGGCGATCCGGCGCGCAACGCCCGGTTCCGCGCCGCGTTCCCCGAGCTGCCGAGCGCCGGCCTCGCCGG
Source organism: Kofleriaceae bacterium (assembly GCA_041495365.1). Lineage (GTDB taxonomy): Bacteria > Myxococcota_A > Polyangia > Haliangiales > Haliangiaceae > JABFXX01. Next base: position 24,012 of record JBGQCL010000140.1, read on the forward strand.
GCGCGACTTCGCGTCGTTCTCGGTCGAGCAGCGCGCGCTGGTCATGGAGCTGCTGCTCGCCGGGCGGTTCGACCTCGCGCTGGTCGGCGAGCTGCCCGACGGGCGCGGGGTGCTGCTGACCCACGCCGGCGTCACCGGGCGCGAGCTCGCGATGCTCGGTGCGCCGGCCGAGCCGGCGGCGATCGCGGCGGGCCTGCAGGCCGCGCTGGCGGCGGCCGTCGATCAGGTGCGCGACGACTGGGGCCGCGGCGTGCCGACGCCGCTGTCGCTCGAGCCGGTGCACGTCGCCGGGATCCCGGGCGAGGAGGGCGGGGGCCTGCTGTACCACCGGCCGAGCAACCCGGAGCGCCGGGGCAGGGACCGGTCGTGGGAGCACGCGGTGGCCCGGCCGCGGCGGTTCGATCC
>JBGQCL010000141.1:0-24378 GCA_041495365.1 Kofleriaceae bacterium
AGGGGCCGCGAGGTGGCTACGGTCGCCGCTGCAGCCACTCCGGACGAATCCGCTGCAGTGCCGCTGCAGAGCCATGTAGGTACGCGAAAGTCAAGCTATCTAGTTCTGCCAGCTTCGGCTGCCGGTGCCGCTTCGGCTGCCGCTGCCGGTGCCGCTTCGGCTACCGCTGCCGCTGCCGCTGCCGGTCCGCACCAGCTACCTCGACGGCGAGGACCCCGACGCCGCGCTGCTTCGGCTGTTTCAGCGGAACCGGCAGGTGCTTGGCCGGACCGACGACGACGTCATCGCCGCGATGATCCCGTTTGCGCTGGCGCACGAGAGGGCCTCGGGCCACGGGGGCGGCCGATGATCCGGGCCATCCTCTGCCGGATCGGCGCCAAGCCGCGCACGATCTACCTCGGCCGCGACGACGACCACGCGGCGGCCGTGGAAAGGGAGCTCCGCTGCCGGGGCCCCGTCGCCCGCCTCCCGCTGCTCGACGGGGTCGAGCTCCGCTGCGACCGCAACGGCCTGCTGCTCGGCCTCGGCTCGCCCGCCGCGCTATGGCGGCCGGTCTGCGCGCCCTGTCATACCCGCGACGCGAGCCGCCGCCGAGCGAGCCGCGTCCTCGCGACGGCCACGACTGGGACCTGGACGTGGACCTGGGCAACTGGGTCGCCAGCGGGGACTTCCTGCTGGTCCGGGTCGGCGCTCACGGCGAGGTGGTGGAGCTGACCCACGCCGATCTCGGGCTCTGGGAGATCCTGCTCGGCCTCGACTACCTCCTGCACCGCTGAGCGGTCGCCCGCGACCGACGAGGGGACCATCCGCGCGCGGGCCGCCGCAGCTGCTCGCTCGCGCGCGGCGGTATGGCGAGCGTCGCCACCGCGGCGATCCGTCAACGCTATCAAGGTAGTGGAGGCGGCGGGAGTCGAAGGCCACGATGTCGTCACTCCTCGACCCTCCACACGAGGAGTTTCGCGAGCTTCGGGCGGTCGATGGAGCGCCGAGCGTCGCCGAGCATCACGGAGCGTCGGCCAACCGTAGCGAGCCCGCTACAGGTGCAGCGGACGCGGTCGTCGTCGAGCTGGAAGCCGCGCTGGCGATGCGGCTGGCGGGTGCCGACCCGAAGGCGCTGCGGCGCGTGCTGCGTCGGATCGAGGAGCTGCTGGACGAGTAGCCTGCCCTCGGCCTGGGCTCGCGGCGGCGGCTGGCGGTGACCCGAAGCGCTCGAGACCTCGCGACCCCCGGAGCACAACCCGCACGACGACGGCCGCTAGTCTTGATGTCTCGCGTCACCCGCGGCGGCCGGCGAGCAGTGCAACAAGCTGACGGGTTCTCGACCTCCGTCGGTCAGCGAGTCGGGAGGTCCAGCCTGATTGTGTCGGTGCATCGTGGCTACAGGCGGAAGCCGCGAGTACCGTCGTGGCCGATCTAGGCCGCGAGAGCAACGAGGTTGTTGTTCGCTGCTACTTGTTGCCCATTTTTTACGTGGCCTAGGCGCCACGACGCGCAGTTCGAGCTTCGACATCCCCGTCGAATCCAGTACGCCCCCATGTCAGAGAACTTGTGAGTGGTCGAATAGGGAAAGGTTTAGGCAGAGCTTAGGCTAGCAGTCCTTACAATCAGTTGAAGTTGAGGTACGGACCGCAGTCACCGATGACGATTGCCCACTGGAGACACTCGGCGGTGATCGAATCGATGCTCTCGGCGCCGATCCGAAGGCTCGCAAAGATAGCCGGTTTCATTCGTGGTCGTCCGTTTGTTTCGGCAGGCGTCGTCCACCGACAGGCTTCGGCCTCTTCGCCGGAATCCGAAACGTAGGCAACACGAGAGGCGGCCACCCAGCTCGGCTCGTCACGTCTTGAACGTACTGGCGCACGTACGGAAAGGCATTCAACTGTCCGTTCGCCACGGTGAAGTCGGCCAGTGCAACCAGGTCGGACGGCGAGAAGCCATCGGGAACCTCGAAGACCACATCCCAGTCGCATTCGAGCTGAAACAGTGGCACCTCGTTGCTGTCGACGTTCTCCTTGCCATCAATCCTCGCGAAGGCCGCGAGTCGATATTCAAGCTGAATCTCCAGCAGCTTGGCTTCAGGCTCGAAGTCCCAAGTCGCGTCCGCAAGCGCGAAATTGAAAGCCATAGTAGTGGGCTCGACTTCGAGCCGCGGTGCCCGCGTCACAGAGTGCCAGTGGCTATGATTCAGAAGGACATCCTTGAGGCGCACGACACCGCTCACCGACTTCACGCGCTCATAGTCGATCGCGACCATCGCGACCTTGGGCTGTTTCTTTTGTGCGGCGTCCTTCGTCATGGCATCCACTACCCGGCGAGTTTGCTCTCGGCCACAGGTTCAGGTTCGTCGTTCGTGCTCTCCCATTGCATCGGCACCGAATGCAGCCTCCGCGGCCACGGCTTCGGCTCCTCACGCGCCATCGGCGGACGCTTGAACTCGATCACCATTCGACGGCCCATCGCGTAACCGATCCGCGCCATCGTTCGCACCGTGGGGTTGCTGTCGGCGCAAAGGATCTGCGAAATTCGAGCCTGCGAGACCCCAACGCGTTCCGCAAGCTCGCGCTGCGAGGTGTTCGTGTTCGCAAGCAGGTCCGCGACCGCGAGAGCGGTCTGAGCCATCGCGGTCTCCTCCGCGAATTTCAATTCCTCGTCCGGGGTACGGACGTACTTCTCCAATGCACCATGCTTATTCATCGTCGTCCTCCACGTGACCCACGCTCTCCACATTCCCTCATCGCAGCACGCGCGATCTGCACGGCCGCTTCCAGAATATTGTTGTCCTTCTTGCTCCAGTCGTTCTTTTTCTGGAGACCGTCGACCGCGACCGCGTCGTTGTGGCACCGAACGAACAGGATCCGGTCCTGGTGACTCTTCAACGAGTAGATGTCCACATCGTGGAACTTGGGCGGCAGCGTGACCTGCTTGACGAACCCCACGCGGGAATTCCAGTTGCCGTTGCGTGCCCATTCTTGCATTCGCGCGATCACCTTGTCTCGTTCGTGAGCCGGTCGGCCGTCGAGGTACTCTTGGACCCGGCAACGCCCGTGGCCTCCTCGTAAAGGAACCAGCAGATCGGGAAATCCTCGTCGAACGCGCGCCGGTACAAGTTCTGCTCACTGGGTCGACATGACTTAAGCTATACCTTAAGTCACCCCTTGGCAAGCCAAGGGGGCCTCGGAGCCCGAAGTGCACAGACTTGCACCGAAAAAGCGGAGGGATTGATGAGTCAGAAGTATAGCAAGGCGATCTGTGAGCGAGACCACGCAGGCGAGGTGCCCCAGCACGTGCTCGACGCTCTCCCCGAGAATCAGGGCCACCCGGTGCGGCATCGCTGTGCCGCCTGCGCGTACGAGGCCGGCATGAACCCGCAAAATGTAGCGTAGCTACGAACTCGTCGAGGAATCCCATGCCGGTACCGCAATTCAAGTTGGCGATCGCTCCGCGGTCGAACGATAGCGCGGCCGAGGACGAGTACGAGTTCCCTCAGCGCATCGCGCTGGACGAGGCGAGCTGGCGGGCGTTCTGTTCCGAGATGGAGAACCCTCGTCCACCGAATGCAGCCCTGCGCGCTTTATTCAATAAATAGAGTATCTTGAGGGGGTCTGCCGGCCGGCATCCCGGTGTAGTCTGAATCGTGATCGCGGTTCAGAAATTGGAGGCGTCGCACAGCCTGTCCTCGTTCGATTCCGGAAATCGCGTCCTCGACAAGTGGGTCATGAGACATGGGCTGGGGAACCAGCTGGCGCATCGCGCCGATCTGCTGCAGCTGGGCCGCGGCCGCGTGGCCGCCCTGGGTCAGCGCCTGGCTCGCCCCGCTGCCGGTCTGGTGCGCGCCCGACACCGCCGAGCCGCCGACCTGCCGGATCCCCTGCGCGCCGGCGGCACCGGACCGGGTCAGGGCCTGGGCCGCCTGGCCGCGAGACGCCTCGACGCCGGTGTGCAGCGTGCCGACCTGCGCGGCGATCGTCCCGTCGGCGTGGGCGAGCGTCTGGTCGAGCGCGGCGCGCTGTGGGACCTCGGCCTGGTGGAGGGCGGCGAGCGAGCGGTCGAGGCCGGTGTCGAGATCCGTGATCGCGGTGTCGAGGTTCCGGTGGAGCTGGGCCGCCGTGCTGGCTCGCTGGGCGCGCAGCGCCCCGCGGTGGGTGGCGGCCTGCTGCTGGATCGCAGCGAGCTGCGCGCGCTCGTGCTGTCGCAGCGCGATCTGGGTCTGGGCCAGCGTCTGCGCGGTGCCGGCGAGCGCACCGTCGCGCACCTTGCGGGCGCTGTCGAGCGCGCGTTGCCGGCCCTGATCGAGCGCCTGCAGGCTCGCGGTGTGCGCGGTGTCGAGGTTGCGGCGCGCTTCGTCGGCGACCTGATGCACCGCCGCGTCATCGGTGGGGCGGCGCTGCTGCAGCTGCGCGACCTGCTTGTCGCCCTCCTTGGCGAGCTCGTCGCGGTAGGCCTGACCGACCTTCTCGGAGGCGTCGGCCTGGGCGTCGCAGCGGTTGTCGGTCAGCGGGCCGTCGAGGAAGCTGTCGTCGCTAGCGGACCGCCGCCGTCGCTTCAAGCGACATGTATGTGCCGAGGTCGGAGACTGGGCTTGCCGTCGCTATGGCGCCGCGAGCGACGCGAACAGCGCACGGGGCGAGGTCACGACCAGGCGATCGCGGATCGCGGCGTCGATCGCGACCGGGCAGGGCGCGCCGCGCAGGCCGGCCTCGACGCTCGCGATGATCTCGCCCCAGATCGCATCGAGCCGGGCGAACGCGGCGATCGCGCGCGCGACCGGATCGCGGTCGTCGTCCTGCATCACCGCCGCCATCCGGCGCACGCCTTCGAGCACCGGGCGATCGCTGCCGTCGGGTGCGAACGGCGCGATCACACCGGCGAGCTGGCCGAACCAGGCGGCGCGCACCGCCGGCGGCACCGCGGCCGGGCGCGGCGGCTCGATCACGAAGAAGTCGGGCGGCTCGCACGGCGCGTCGAGCAGCGCGCGCACCGCGGCATCGCCCCGCGCCGCGGCGATGTCGGCGTACAGGAACCGGCGCGCCAGGTAGTACAGCCACATCGCGAGCTTGAAGGCGCTGTAGCTGGCGCCGAACCCGAGCACGCGGTCGCGGGCGGCGACCAGCCGTTCGATCGCCGGCCCGGGCGCCGGCCCCGGCGCCGGCCCCGGCACGCCCGTGCCCGGATCGCCGACCAGCACCTCGAGGAACCGGGCGATCATCCGGTCGGGCGCCGAGCACACCTCGGTCTCGCCGACCAGCGTCCCGGTCGATTCGGCGAGCTCGGCCAGGACCTGCGCGGTGAGCGGCGGCGGCATCCAGGCCTCGGCGAGCATCCGGAGCAGCAGGCACTGCGCGAGGATCCCGGTGCCGAGCGTCGCCTTGGACAGCGCGGCGGCGTAGGCCGGCAGCGGCTCGCCGGCGAGGGCGTGGAACCACGGCAGCGCGGAGCCGAGCTGGCTGACCCGCCAGAGATCCAGGATATCGGGGCCGTAGCCGCCGCGGGCCCCGGCGTAGGCGGCGCGCAGGAAGCCGAGGGCGTAGGTGATCTCGTCCCAGTGTTCCGAGGTCTGCCGGAGCGCCGAGACGTTCATCGGACGGCCTGCAACCTGGCGAGATCCCGGATACGGGCAGGGCCGGTACTCGATGTCCCCCGGCCGGCGGTGCTCGGGCGGGGTCCGGCCCTCGCGAAGCGGGCGGTCCTCCTCATCGCGGTGAAACCGCTCCTCGACCAAGCGCACGACCCAAAGCGATCTGGGGGGCGAGTCCACCGGTGATGCGTAACCCGCCGGACTCGTCTCCGGGAAGCGCTACCCACGGGTGGCGATGTAACCCGCTGATCCAGGCCGGTTCGGCGCCTGGCACGTCGGCTGCTGTACCGGGAGTCGTCACTTCACCACACCCCCGAGGACTGTCATGCCCACCGATACCCTCCCCACGATCGATCTCGAGGCGCTGTCGCGCGTCTCCGGCGGCACCACCAGCAACGACCAGATCACGGCCGCCCTGTCGGCGATCACCAACTCGCTCAGCCAGCTGTCCGCCAACCGCAACCAGAGCGATCCGACCATGATGATGATGATGATGATGATGATGATGCAGGGCGGCGGCGGCGGCGGCGTGGTCGCCGGGGGGCCCTCGTACGCGGCGGGAGCCGGGGGACCCCCGGTCATCAACGTCGACACCAGCGTGCTCGGCCGCTCCGGCGGCCTGGCCGGCCTGCTCGGCGGCGGCTACGGCGGCGGCGGCGGCGGCGGCTGCGGCGGTTGCTGCGGCTGCAAGTGCTGGTAGCCGGCGCGAGGTGACGGTCGACGATCCGGGCGAGCGCTGCGTGCGCGTCGCCGGTGGTGGCCCTGCGGCCACATGCGGTGATCTCGCCGCCGGATCGTCCCCGTCCTTGCTCGGAGCCGGCGCCGTGGCCCGGACCGACCAGGCGATCGCATCTGCCCCGGATCGCGTACGACACGTCGCCCACGCGCCGTGCGCGACCGGTGCCGCGAGCCGCCTGGCGATCGCGACGGCGCGCTCGGCGTCTCGGGATTCTCCGGATCGGATGCAAGCCGGCACAGCACGCCGGGATCGCGTACGACACACGTCGCCCGGGCGCCGTGCGCGGCCCGTGCACGCTAGAGTTCGCCGCGTGAAGATCTCGCGCGGCGTGCTGTACATGACGGCCAGCGCGTTCGGCTTCTCGGCGATGGGCGTCCTGGTCAAGCTCGCGAGCCCGCGGCTGCCGCTCGGCGAGATCGTGTTCGCGCGGGCGGTGATCACCCTCGGGATCTCGCTCGCGATGGTCCGGCGCGCCGGGCTGTCGCCGTGGGCCGCTCCGCGCATGCCGCTGGTGTTTCGCGGCCTGCTCGGCTTCGGCGGGCTCGCCGGCTACTACATCGCGCTCGACCGGCTGCCGCTCGCCGACGCGACCGTGCTGCAGAACTCGACGCCGCTGCTGACCGGCGTGCTCGCGTGGTGGCTGCTCGCCGAGCCGATCGGCTGGTCGACCGCCATTGCCATCGCGTGCGGCATCGCCGGCGTCGCGCTGATCGTGCGGCCGAGCGGCGACGTCCTCGATCCGACCGGCGTGATCGCCGCGCTCTGCGGGGTCGCGTGCTCGTCGGTCGCGTACGTCACGGTGCGCCGGCTGTCGCGCACCGTGCACCCGCTGGTCATCGTGCTGTACTTCCCGCTGATCGCCACGCCGCTCGCGCTGCCCTGGATGCTGGCGTCGTTCGTCGTGCCGGGGCCGGTCGATCTGCTGCTGCTCGTCGCGCTCGCTTGCGCGACCCAGGTCGGCCAGGTGTTCCTGACCATGGCCCTGGCGATCGAGAGCGCCGGCCGGGCGACCAGCCTCAACTACCTGCAGGTCGCGTTCGCGATGCTGTGGCAGCTCGTGGTGTTCGACGAGTTCCCGACCGCCTGAACGCTGGCCGGCGCGAGCCTGATCCTCGGCGGCACGCTCCTGGTCGCGCAGGTCCGCGGTGTCCTGGCGGCCCGGCCGAGCTGACCGGTTGTGCCGTCGTGCGGCACGAGCTCGACCCTGGTGGTGCCGGCGCCGGGGGCGTAGCGCCGCCGCGACGGAGACTCCGTCGGCGGACGCCGCCGCCGTGGACGGGCTTGTCCGACGCGTGCTATCTACGATGGTTACGACCGAGGTCGAGCCACCGCAGCTCGATGCCGCCACGCTATGGCGTGCGATCGAGAGTGCCGCCGAGCAAGCGGGCATGGGGGTGTACGTCGCGCATATCGATGTACAGCCCCCTCGCATCCTCTACGTCAATCCACGCGCGGCGGAGATCATCGGCAGCTCGCCGGAGGACCTGATCGGTCGGCTGCCGTGGAGCATGCTGCGCGAGCAAGACCATCCGACGGTGCGCGCGATGATCGAGCGGCCGGCCGGGGCGTCGCCGGCATCGCTGGCGCTGGTCATCGAGCGGCCGGATGGCAGGGCGGTGCCGATCGAGCTGGCGGCGACGCGGATCCGGACCGCGATCGGGGAGCTCAGCTTCGGGTACTTCCGCGACGTCAGCGTCGAGCGGGAGGCGGTTGCGGCGCTGCGGCGATCGGAAGCGCGGTTCCGGTTCCTTGTCGAGTCCGCGCCGGACGGCGTCGTGATCTTGAAGCGCGGCGTGATCGTGTTCATCAACCCGAAGGCGGCGCAGTTGCTCGGTGTCCGCAGCGTCGACCAGGCGCTCGGGCGGCCGATCGCGGCCTTCCAGCCGCCCGAGGATGCGGCGCTGGCGGGCAAGCGGATCGCCGCGATGCTGAGGGACGGTGTGGAGTTCCCGCCGAGCGAGTACGGAGTGCTCGGCGTTCCGGGGCGTGTCGTGGAGATCAAGTCGATCGCGTGCGAGTGGGATGGCGAGCAGGCCGTGCTGGCGTTCGCGCGCGATGTCACGGAGCGCAATGCGATCCAGCGCCGGCTCGTCGAGTCCGACCGGCTGGCGGCGCTGGGGACGCTCGCGGCGGGCGTCGCGCACGAGATCAACAATCCGCTGACCTACGCGCAGCTGAGCACCTACCATGTGGGGCGACTGCTCGAGACCGCCCGGCTGCCGGACGAGACCCTGGCGCTGCTGCGCGAATACCTCGAGAACATCGATCACGGCATCGCGCGGATCACGTCGATCACGCAGTCGCTGCGGTCGTTCGCGAAGAGCGATGCAGACCCGCCGGGACCGGTGGACCTCGACCTCGTGCTCACACGCGCGCTCAAGATGGTCGACAACGACCTGCGGCACGCGGCTCGGCTCGCGCGCGAGGTCGCGCCGATGCCGCCGGTGCTCGGGAACGCGGCGCGACTCGAACAGGTGTTCGTGAACGTGCTGATCAACGCGATCAAGGCGCTGCCGCCCGATCCGGACCAGCCGCACGAGATTCACGTGGCGGCGGAACATGTCGCCGGCCGCGTCACGGTCACGATCCGGGACACCGGCTGCGGGATCCCCGCGGCGCTGCGGGGCCGCATCTTCGAGCCGTTCTTCACGACGCGAGACGTCGGGCGCGGGATGGGCCTGGGGCTTTCGGTGTCGAAGACGATCATCGAGAGCCAGGGCGGCGCGATCGAGGTGGACTCGGTCGAGAACGTCGGCACGACGGTGCGCGTCCATCTCCCGACGCATCCGGCGAGTGCAGACGCAGCCGAGCCGGCCAGCGCGGCGGCCGATGGCGCGCCGCCCGCCGCGGTGATCACCTCGCCGCGTCGTCGCGTGCTCGTCATCGATGACGAGGCGCTGATCTGTCGTGCGATCGCTCAGGCGCTCTCGGAGAGTCACGACGTCGCCGTGGCGACGACCGGAAGCGACGCGCTTGCACTGGTCGCGTCGAGCAGGTTCGACGTCATCCTGTGCGATGTCATGATGCCGGACATCAACGGTCACGAGCTGTATCGCCGGATCGCCGCGCAGCATCCCGGGCTCGAGCGCCGCCTCGTGTTCATGACCGGTGCCCTGGCGTCGGGCGTCGCCCAGGCACTGGAAGACCTACCCAACCCGTGGCTCGCCAAGCCGTTCGAGATCGAGCAGGTGCTCGAGCTGATCGCCGCGTCGGCGGGCACAGGCTGATGCGACGCACGCCCCGGCCGCGGTCTCCCGCGTGGGACTGCCAAGGTCGAGACCGATGTCCACGACGGGCGAATCTCGAGCCTGATTCGTTCGGCGACCGCCAAGGGTGTACGTTTGCGGTGCCTGCGCTACATTTTGAACATGGCGATCGAAGCCGTGCTCCAGCAGGTACTCAAGATGCCGCCCGAGGAGCGCGCCGAGCTGGTCGAGCGGCTGATCGACAGCCTCGAGGACGAGGTCGACCTGTCGGCCGAGGAGCTTACCCACCTCGACGAGGCGATCGCGGACGCCGATCGTGCCGTCGAGCATGGGGAGCTGATCTCGGCTGATGATGTCCTCTCGCAGATGCGGCAGATCTCGTAGCGCGCAACGTGCGCTGGAATCTGGCGAAAGCGTCCTCGGACGGCGCGGCTGAGGCTACCTGTGGTGGCCGCCGCCGCTGTGCGAGCTGCTGCTGGACGAGCTGCTGCTCGACGAGCTCGAGTGGGAGCTGCTGCTGCTGCTCGGCGAGCTTCCGTGCGAGCTGCCGCCGCCCGACCAGCTGCCGCTGTGCGACGGCGACGAGGACGGCGGGCTGGTGTGGACCGGCGGCTGATACGTCCGCGCGGGCGGCTGGTAGGTGCGGACCGGTGGCTGGTAGGTACGCGCCGGCGGCTGGTAGACCGGCGGACGATAGCTCTGCGCGGGCGGCTGGTAGGTGCGCGCGGGGGGCTGATAGCTGCGTGCGGGCGGACGGTAGGCCTGCGCGGGCGGCTGGTAGGTGCGGACCGGCGGCTGATAGGCGCGACCCGGCGGCTGGTAGGTCCGCGTCGGCTCCGTGCGGTGATCGCGGACCTGCCCCGGGCCGAAGCCGCGGCCCGGCTGCGCCAGCCGGCCGGCGGCGAACCGGTTCCTCATCAGATCGACCGAGCGGACGGTCGTTGTACCGCGCAGGGGCGGCGCTGCGACCGCGGCGGTCCTGCGGAGACCCTCGGCGGTGTTGCCGTACAGGTGCGCGCGGATGTGGGGGCGGCTGAAGTCCGACGTCGCGGCGAACCGCCAGTGCGCGTCGTGCTGCTCGGCGCGGCGGTGGTCGCGGAACGGCGCGTCGCCGCCGTGCCAGCGGTGGCCCGAGCCGCGGCCGGGCGCCAGCGGCCGCCAGCCGACCACGCCCCCGCCGTGCCGCCACTGGACCCATGCCGGTCCCCAGCGATGGCCGGGGACCCAGCCCCAGTAGCCGTGGAACCACGCCCAGCGGCCGTAATGGAACGGCAGCCAGCCCCACGGGTAGTCGCAGGAGAACGCCCAGCCGGCGTCGGTGTAGGCCCACGAGCCGCCGGATTCGTAGGGTGTGAAATCGACGCCCACCACCGTGGCGTCGGGACGCCATACCTGGCCGTAGTCATCGGTGTCGATCCACTGGCCGTAGCCATCGAGTGAGTTGTCGATCTCGTCGTCGGAGACGGTGGCGGTCGGGCTGCCGGGGGCGCCGGGGGGCCCACCGACCTGCGCGACGTCACCGGGGCTTCCCACCGCCCCGGGACCTGCGGGCGCCGCGCCGACCGGTGCCTCCGCCGGTGGCATCGACTCCGGCGAAGCCGCGTCGTCGGCATCGTCCGGCTCCACGGCGGCGCCGGGATCCATCGCGGCGCCGGTGGGACCCGCGTAGGGCGCCGTGGCGTAGCCGGGATCCATACCGCCGCCGGGAGGGCCCGCGACGTACTGTGGTTCCGGCAGCGTGGACTGCGGCGGCGCGTCGCTGTAGCAACCCGCGGCGACGAGCATGGGGACGAGCGCGGCGAGGCGGACCTGGCTCATGGCCGTACGATACCTGCACCCGCTGTGCCGATACACCGGCACCGGACGGCACACCGGCTCGTACCGCCAACAAAACGCACGTGCCGGGGAAGAACCGACACCCAGGTCCGGTTTGTGGCCTCGCGGCAGCTTGACAGGACGCTGCAGAAAGCATTAACAAGCCAGCGATTTTGCGCCCATGGCGCGACGCAAGGACGCATGATCCGCGCATCCAATCTCTCCAAGTTCTACGGTGGCAAACGCGCGCTCGGCCCGGTGTCGTTCGAGATCGCCGACGGTGAGACCGTCGGTTTCCTCGGGCTCAACGGTGCCGGCAAGACCACGGCGCTCCGCATCCTGGCCTGCGATCTCCGGCCCTCGGCCGGCACGATCGAGGTCGGGGGATTCGACGCAGTGGCCGAACCTCACGAGGTCCGCAAGCGAATCGGGTTCTTGCCAGAGAACCCGCCGCTCTATGCGGACATGATCGTGACCGACTACCTGCGGTTCTCCGGCGAGCTGCGGGGCATGACCAAGGCCGAGGTCAAGCGCCGGATGCCGGAGATCCTCGAGATCACCGATCTCACGGACGTCGCGAACGATCAGATCTCGACGCTGTCGCACGGCTATCGCCAGCGCGTCGGCGTCGCCCAGGCGATCGTCCACGATCCGAAGTTCCTGATCCTCGACGAACCGACCCGCGGCCTCGACCCGGTGCAGATCGTCGAGATGAGGAACCTGATCCACGATCTCAAGCAGAACCACACGGTCCTGATCTCGAGCCACATCCTGACCGAGATCAGCCAGACCTGCGACCGGCTGCTCGTGCTGGGCCGCGGCAAGATCCTCGGCGCGGGCAGCGAGCAGGACCTCGCGACGTCCGAGACCGAGATCCGCCAGGTCACGGTGGTCGTCCGGTCGCCCGGCGGCGATGACCCGCGCGGCCAGATCCGCACCGTGCTCGCCGCGGTCGACGGCGTCAAGGCGATCGCCGATCCGTACGAGCAGGGCGGTGGGATGGCGTTCGCGCTCGAGACCGCCAAGGACTGCCGCGCCGAGGTCAGCCGCGCGGTGGTCACTGCCAAGCTCGACCTGCTCAAGCTCGACTACGCCAGGAGCGAGCTGGAGAACACCTTCATCCGCCTGGTCGGAGGCGCCGATGCGAGCAACTAGCATCATCTACCGCCGCGAGCTCGGGACGTACCTGCGGTCGCCGTATGGCTGGGTGATCGCGGCGGTCCTGCTGCTGCTGTTCGGCCTGCTGTTCCAGGGCTTCGCGATGAGCGGCGAGATGCTCTCGGCGTACGTCCTGGAGCGGTTCTTCTACGTCGCGAGCGGCATCCCGCTGGTCGGCGGCGTGCTGCTGTCGTTCCGGCTGCTGTCCGAGGAGCGCCAGAACCACTCGATGGTGCTGCTCAACACCTCGCCGGTCCGCGACTCCGAGATCGTGCTCGGCAAGTTCCTCGCCGCGCTGACCTTCCTCGCCATCGTGCTCGCGCTGTCGGTGTACATGCCGATCCTGATCAAGGTGAACGGCAAGATCACCACCGCGCAGGTCGTGGTCGGCTACTTCGGCATGCTGCTGCTCGGCGCGGCGACGCTGGCGATCGGCCTGTTCGCCAGCGCGATGACCCGGCAGCAGCTGATCGCCGCGGTGGTCGCGGCCGCGCTGGTGGTCGTGATGTGCTTCATCCACCTGCTGGGCAGCAAGGTCGACCCGCCGCTCAAGGACGTGCTGGAGCAGATCGACCTGTGGTGGGTCCACTACCAGTACGGGTTCATGAAGGGGATCCTGAACCTCAAGGACGTCATCTTCTATGTGGCGGCGACCTACTTCTTCCTGTTGCTGTCGATCAAGACGCTGGAGGCGAAGCGATGGCAATGAGAACTGCGTCTCCGTGGTGGGCCTCGCTCGCCTTCGGAGCAGGCCTGCTGTTGTTCTTCCTGGGTGAGCGGATGTTCGGTCACCTGTCGGGCGCGCGGTTCGTGCTGACCGGCCTGGGCGTGCTGCTGATCCTCGGGGTCACCGCGGCGCGCGCGTGGACGACGTCGAGCTCGACCGGGGCGCGGCGGCGGGTCGAGCGCACGCTGCTGCTCTGCCACCTCGGCACGTTGCTGGCGCTCGTGGTCTACGTGCTGACCACCGACTGGGGGCTCGCCCGGCTCAACCTGGCCGACACCGCGGCGGCCCACTTTCACGGCGCGGTCACCGTGCTGTACCTCGCGGTGCTGGTCGCGTCGGTCGTGCCGCTGCTGATCGCCGAGCTGTCGCTCGGGACCGCGCTGCGCACCGCGTTCGATGTCCAGCAGCGCGATGCCGCGGACGACGAGGCCGGGGTCGAGTACTTCCGGGTCCGCGAGCTCGGCTGGTCGGGGCTGTCGGTCGGCCTCGCGCTGTCGTTCCTGATGGTGACCTGCCAGGTCGCCGACCAGCGCAACGTGCAGCGCGACGTCAGCTACTTCAAGACGTCGTCGCCCGGGGAATCGACCGTGAAGATGGTCGCGAGCTCGAGCGATCCGCTGCGCGTGCTGCTGTTCTTCCCGGACGCCAACGAGGTCAAGTCCCAGGTCCTGAGCTACTTCCAGGCGCTGGCGCAGGCCAGCAGCCGGCTCAAGGTCGAGGTCCGCGACCGCATGGCCGACGCCGAGCTCGCCGGCAAGTACAAGGTGGTCAAGGACGGCACCGTCGTGCTGCTGCGCGGCGAGGGCGACAAGGAGAAGTCCCAGACCATCGACATCGATCCGGACATCTCCCGGGCGCGGACGTCGACCAGCAAGCTGCGCAACCTCGACCGCGAGGTCAACTCGACGCTGCTCAAGGTGCTGCGCGACAAGCGCAGGGCCTACCTGCTGGTCGGCCACGGCGAATTCAACGATCCGGAGTCGGTGCCCGCCGAGCTCAAGGGCCGCATCGGTCAGCACGGCACGACGCAGTTCAAGAAGCGCATGGCCGACCTCAACTACGAGGTCAAGAACCTCGGGCTGCTCGACCTCGCCAAGGACGTCCCGGACGACGCGACGATCGTCATCGCGCTGGCGCCCACCGTGCCGCTGCAGCCCGCGGAGTGGGGCGCGCTGGAGCGCTACCTCGATCGCGGCGGGCACCTGCTGCTCGCGCTCGATCCCGGCGGCAACCCCTCGCTGGGAACGCTCGAAGGCAAGCTGGCGCTCAAGGTGCTCCCCGGTCACCTGACCGACGAGGATCAGGGAAGGTTCGTCACGGTGCACCGGACGCTGAGCGACCGCCGCGCGGTGCTGACCAACCAGTTCTCGGCGCACGCCTCCACCACGAGTCTGTCGCGCAACCCCGACCGCCCGGTGATCTTCAACGACGCCGGTGCGCTCGACGACGCGCCGTACACCGGCAAGCCGGAGCAGGCGCCGAAGAAGACGTTCACGATCCGGTCACAGGACTCGAGCTTCCTCGACCTCAACGACAACTTCACGTTCGATGCCGCGACCGAGAAGAAGCAGCGCTGGAACCTCGCCGCGGCGGTCGAGGGCGTCAGGGACGGCAGCAAGGACGGCTACCGCGCCCTGGTGCTCACCGACGCCGACCTGTTCGTCGACATCGCCCTCCGCGACCCGCTCGGCCGCGCGGTCTTCCTGATGTGGGCCGAGGTGACCGGGATCAACGGGGTGATCGAGGACATGATCCGCTGGCTCGGCGGCGAGGAGGTGTTCTCGGGCGAGATCGTCTCCGAGGACGACAAGCCGATCCAGCACACCAAGAATCAAGACGTCGTGTGGTTCATGCTGACGATCGTCGGATTCCCCTTGTTCGTACTGACCCTCGGCCTGCTGGGAACGACCCGCCGGCGCCGAGGCTCCAAGAAGGCGGAGGTGACGCCATGAGAGGTGCGCTGATCCACGGCGTCCTGCTCGCCGTGATGCTCGTGTACGGATACCGGACGTGGACCCGCGACACGTCGATCCAGCCGGACCTCGGCTCGGTCGTGCTGTGGGACAAGCCCGAGGCGGATCTGGTCGCGATCGAGTTCAAGACCGACAAGACGATCAACCGGCTCGAGCGCCGGACCCAGGGCAAGGACGCTTACTGGTGGGGCCTCGAGACGACGATCGAGAAGAAGCCCAAGCCGGCGGCCAAGCCGGGCGAGGGCAGCGCGGCCGGCAGCGGCAGCGCGGAGGGTAGCGGGAGCGCGGCCGGCAGCGCGGCGGGTAGCGGGAGCGCGGCGGGCAGCGGGAGCGCGGCGGGCAGCGGGAGCGCAGCCCCTGCGGTCGCCGAGGAGGAGATTCGCAAGACCCGCGAGTACCCGCTGGGCGAGGCCGCCGACAAGCTGATCAAGGACTACGCCGCGGCCCGGGCGCTGCGCGATCTCGGCGTGCCGAGCGACGAGCAGAAGAAGGACTACAAGCTGAACGACGCCAAGAACGTGCTGACGGTGACGTTCAAGGACGGCTCGCGCAACTTCCTGGTCGGCGGCCCGGTGTACGGCGGAAGCGATCGCTACGTCGCCGACCAGAAGACCCATCGCGCCTACGTGCTGTCGAGGGATCTGGTCTCCAACCTGGAGATCGGCCAGTCGACGCTGCACCTGCTCGACCCGCATGGCTTCGACCCCCAGAAGGTCGAGGAGGTGACGATCGAGGCGGGCGGCAAGTCCAAGACCATCGCGCGGGTCCAGACCGGCGTCGAGGGCCAGCAGATCAAGACCTGGGGCGATCCGCAGACCAAGAAGGCCGATCAGACCGTCGCAAACTTCGTCGACAACACCAACAACCTGCGGCCCAGCGAGTTCCTGCCCGACCTGAAGATGGAGGAGCTGACCCCGGTGATGAAGCTCACCTACAAGGACGCGCTCGGCAACCGGCTCGGCACGCTCACGCTGCTCAAGCACGAGAAGCCCGGCGATCTGGCTGGGGGCGCCGATCTCGATCCCGCGAACCCGCCCAAGGGCGACGTCGAGTACGTGATCCTCACCGAGAAGACCCGGATCCCCGCCGTGGTTCGGCGCGACTCGGCGCAGCGCACCGAGGCCGACATCCCGACGGTGTTCTCCGATCACCCGACCAGCATCGAGCCGAAGGGCAACCCGTTCGGCAACGCGCCCCTGCCGGCGCCGGCGCCGTCTCCGCATGGCGGGGCCGGGGCCGGGATGGGCAGCGCGGCGGGGAGCGGTAGCGCGGCGGGGAGCGGTAGCGCGGCGGGGAGCGGTAGCGCGGCGGGCAGCGCGGCGCCGGCCGGTGGCAAGGCGGACGCTGCCAAGCCGGCGGCGGGGGCCGGTGGCAAGGCGGACGCTGCCAAGCCGGCGGCGGATGCCAAGAAGGGCGACGCCGCGAACGCCCACGGCTGGTGACCGGCGGGCGGTCGCGACCCGGCCTGGGCGCCCGCCTGGGAGGGTGAAGAGGTGTCGAACGGGAAGGCCGGGAACGTCCTTGCGAAGACGTTGAGGTCGACCTTGACGTGGTCGCAAGACGTTGACCTTGAATTGGTCAGACCAAAAGCGTGCGGACAGTGGGTAGGTCGATTTCGGAGCACCGGCAGGGGATTCTCTGCATGGGCCCTTGATCTGGACCGCGGGGATGCGCACGCAGATCGCGACCCGGGTCATCCGGCCGGCCACCGTGCGGTTCCCGCCCGATCGGGCCGGTCGGGTCGAGGAATAGAGGCAACCCATGGTCCGGTCCAAGATTCGTAACTCACGAGGAACCAAGATGACCACGCTACGTACTGTCCTGGCTGCGGCCGCTGTCGTCGGGCTGGTCGGCGTCGGCGCCGTGTTGCACCCGGGTGCAACCTCGGTGCATGCAGGGCCGGCGGTCGCCCCGGCGGCGCTGACCGATAGCTCGATCCCCGACGTCGCCGAGCGCGTGTTCGACAGCGTCGTCAACATCTCGACGTCGCACGCGGTCGAAGCCGGCCCGGCTTCGTTCGATCCGTTCTTCACCAATCCGTTCTCGCCGGGGTTCGGCGACCCCGGCGAGAGCATGGCGAGGGCCAAGGGCTCCGGGGTGGTCGTCACCGCGAGCGGCCGGATCCTGACCAACGCCCACGTCGTCAAGGACGCCCAGGACATCACGGTCACGCTGCACGACGGCAACGATTACGACGCCAAGGTGGTCGGGATCGATCCCAAGGTGGACCTCGCGGTGCTGCAGCTCAAGGGCAAGTTGCCCACGCTCAAGCCGGTCACGTTCGGCGACTCGTCGGTGCTCCGACTCGGCGAGGTCGTGCTCGCGATCGGCGACCCGTTCGGCGTCGGCAAGTCGGTGACGATGGGCATCGTGTCGGCCAAGGGCCGCGGCGGGATGGGCATCGAGGAGTACGAGGACTTCATCCAGACCGACGCCGCGATCAACCCGGGCAACTCGGGCGGTGCGCTGGTCAACCTCAAGGGCGAGCTGGTCGGGATCAACACCGCGATCGCCTCGCGGAGCGGCGGCTATGCCGGCATCGGGTTCGCCATCCCGACCAACATGGCGCGGCCGATCATGGAGATGCTGATCAAGGACGGCAAGGTGTCGCGCGGCTACCTCGGGGTCAGCATCGGGACGGCCACCCCGGCGATCGCCAAGCAGGAGAAGCTCGGCACGCAGCGCGGCGCGATCGTCGCGGCCGTCGATCCCAGCGGGCCGGCCGCGCGGGCCGGGCTGTCCGAGGGCGACGTGGTCGTCGGGCTCAACGGCACCGAGGTCAGGACCGGCTACGTGCTCCGCAACGCGATCGCGATGACCCGGCCGGGCACCACCGTGGACCTGGAGGTCGTCCACCGCAACGGCAACAAGGCGACGGTCAAGGCCAAGCTGGGTGAGCTGCCGGCGGACGACATGATCCGTGCCCGTCCGGCGGCCAGGCAGCGGCGGCAGCCACAGCAGCAGCCACAGCCGCAGCAGTGGCCATAGCCGAGCCACCCGCGCACCGAAGCAGTGACGACGCCGTGGGGAGCCCCCGCGGCGTTGGTCGGTTTCGGCCGCGACCAACGATTTCAGCTTGGTCGTGGCGCGGTGCGGTGGCTTGCCGATTCTTTGCAAGGCGAGCTGGAGTGCAAACTCGACAGTACCTCTTGCGATGGTGAGCGGCAGGATGTCCGGATCTGCGGTAGATGATTATCACGCAGTTCTCCGCAGATCGCCGAGCTGTCGGGCACTGTGGCGCACTCGACGACGACACCGTGTCCCCGCGTCACGACTCTCTCGAGCTGGAGCCGGAACGCCTCGAAGGCCCTCTCGATCGGGCCGCGCTCCTCCGCCCCGTGCTACATGATCCTTGTCGCTGACCGCTGGTCGTCTCCGCGGCCGACGAGGCATGGTGCCCGACTCGTCGGCTCGCCGGCCGGTAGACCGGCAGGAGGTACGTGGTGGATCCGTCCGTCGGCAATCCGTCCTTCGGCAAGAAGAGCAAGCAGACAGCTGGGCCGGCAGACGGGCCGGGCGCCGACCGACCTCGACCTGGGGCGAGCGGCCCCGTGTTCGTGGGCATCGGCGCCTCGGCCGGCGCGCTCGGCGTGCTGGAGCGGCTGTTCTCGCTCCTGCCCGCCAGCAGCGGCCTGGTGTTCGTGGTCGTGCAACACCTCGAACGCCACCACCCGAGCGTGCTCGCGGAGATCCTGGGCAAGCACACGCAGATGCCGGTGCGACCGGCCAACGATCAAGCGCGCGCGCAACCCAACCACGTCTACATCATCCCGCCCAATGCCGTGCTCACGCTGGAGCACGGCCTGCTGCGGGTGGCGCGGTCCGACGAGACCGGGTTGCGCACCCCGATCGACGCGTTCTTTCGCTCGCTGGGTCGGGATCAGGGCGAGCACGCGATCGGCGTCATCCTCTCGGGGGCGGGGAGCGACGGCACGGTGGGCCTGCGCGTGGTCAAGGAGCACGGCGGTCTGACACTCGCGCAGTCCCCCGAGACGGCCAGATACGACAGCATGCCTCGGAGCGCGATCGCCGCGGGGGTGGTGGACCTCGCGCTATCCGTCGAGGAGATGCCCGACCGGATCCTGGCTCATGCGCGCCGCATCACCGATGTTCAGCGCGAGGCGGGCAAGGACTTCGATGACCAGCTCACGGCTCAGCTCGGTGCGATCAGCGAGATCCTCAAGCGCCAGACGGGCCATGACTTCACCGATTACAAGCCAGGCACACTGCTGCGCCGGATCCGGCGGCGCATCCAGCTCCAGCAGATGGCAGCCGCCTCGGACTATGTGCGCTACCTCGAACATGAGCCCGCCGAGGTCGAGCAACTCCATCGCGACCTGCTGATCGGGGTGACATACTTCTTCCGCGATCCGGAGGTTTTCGCGTCACTGGCCACCGAGGTGATCCCGAGGATTCTCGAGAGCGATCCGCGCGCGCAGACCCGCATCTGGGTGCCGGGGTGCGCTTCGGGAGAGGAAGCATACTCGCTCGCGATCCTGGCGCAGGAGCACCTGGCCCGGATCGATGCCGCCTCCGCGCTGCAGATCTTCGCCACCGACATCGACGGCGATCTCCTGGCCAAGGCACGGATCGGTCACTACCCGGCGTCGATCGACCAGCACGTCTCGGCCGAACGCCTGGAGCGCTTCTTCGTCCGGGAAGGAGACGGCTACCAGGTGGTCAAGGAGGTCCGGTCGATCTGCACGTTCTCGGAGCACAGCCTCATCAGGGATCCTCCGTTCTCCTCGCTCGATCTCATCTCTTGCCGCAATGTGCTGATCTACCTGGGCGCCGACTTGCAGAGGAAGCTCGTGCCGCTGTTTCATTTCGCGCTCCGGACGGGCGGCTTCTTGCTTCTGGGACCATCGGAGAGCCTGGCGGCGCACTCCGAGCTGTTCGACACCGTGGACAAGAAGCATCGGCTGTTCCGGCGCAACGGGGGGGTGGTGCGCCCGCCGCTCGAGTTTCCGCTCGCGGGCCGCTCCGCGCGCCCGAAACCGGTGCCGGTCCGACCTGACGAACCAGGGGAACCAGCCGTCACGCAGGTCTTCAGTCATGCGTTCGAGCGCATGATCCTCGAGGATTACGCCCCGCCCGCGGCGGTGACCAACGCGAACGGCGACATCCTCTACCTGGTCGGGCGAGCCGGCCGGTATCTGCAGGTAGCGGCGGGCCGACCCACGAATAACCTGTTCGACCTGTCGCAAGGCAAGCTCAGGGTCGAGCTACGCAGCGCCCTCGCGAAGACGGTCGCCAGCCGGCGCAAGGTGGTGCGCAGCAACCTGGCCGTCGACCTCGACGGCGCTACCGAGCGCCTGCGGATCACGGCTCGCCCGCTGCCCGGAGTCCATCCGGAATCGGACCTCTACGCCATCGTGCTGCAAAGCATGGGACCGGACGCGGAGGTCGAGGACGACGAGGACGTCCTCCTCGCTCCCGAGCAGCCCATCATCGAGCAGCTGGAAGATGAGCTGCGGACGACGCGCGCCAACCTGCAATCCGCGATGCAGGACCTGGAGACCACCAACGAGGAGCTGAAGTCGGCCAACGAGGAGCTGATCGCCACGAACGAGGAGCTCCAGTCGGCGAACGAGGAGCTCCAGACCTCGAAGGAGGAACTGCAGGCCGCCAACGACGAGCTCCGTACCAAGGTTCTCGAGCTCGATGCCGCGAACGGCGATCTCCAGTACCACTTCGCCGGCACCCACATCATCACCATCTTCCTGGACCGCGAGCTCCGTATCATGAGGTGTACGCCGGCAGCCAGCAAGCTGTTCAATGTCCTCGACAGCGACCTCGGACGTCCGTTCCGTGACCTGGCGCCACGCTTCGTCGAAGAGGACGTGGTTGGAGCCGCGGCCACCGTGCTGCGGACCGAGGCAGGGATCGAGCGACAGGTCCACCGAAGCGACGATTCGACGTGGTTCCTGCGCATCCTGCCGTATCGTTCTCAGGAGCACGCGATCACCTCGGTCGGGATCACCTTCGTGGACATCAGCGGTCTCGTGCGCGCCGAGGAGGCCGAGCGTCGCTACGGGCGGCTGCTGTTGCTCTCGCCCGATGCGATCCTGGTGTGGCGCCTCGACGGCGGCATCGAGACCTGGAACCGCGGCGCCGAGGAGCTCTACGGCTTCAGCGCCGACGAGGCGGTGGCAAAGGATGCGCGCGAGCTGCTCCGCGAAGCCTACCCCCGGCCATGGCCGGACATCGAGGCCGAGCTGCGAAACAGGGGACGCTGGCAGGGTGAGGTCGATGCCCAGGCCAAGGATGGCCGCTCCATGACCGTCTCCGCGAAGCTCGCGTTGTTGCGAGGAGACGACGGGGTCGAGCGTGTCCTCCAGACCGACCGCGATATCACCGAGCTCAAGGCCGGCCACGCCGAGCGTGAACGTCTGATCGAAGCGCTGCGCGAGGCCGATCGACGCAAGGACGCTTTCCTGGCGATGCTTTCGCACGAGCTACGCAACCCGCTCGCCCCGATTCACAGCAGCCTGTTCATCCTGGATCAGGCAGCGCCCGGTGGAGACCAGGCCCGGCGAGCCAAGGCGATCCTCGAGCGGCAGGTGGCCCAGCTCACGCGGATTGTCGATGACCTGCTGGAGATCACCCGGATCTCGCGTGGCAAGCTGCAGGTCCAGCTGAGCCGGCTCGAGCTGGGCGATCTCGTCCGGCGTACCACGGAGGATCACCGGCCCATGATCACCACAGCCGGGCTCGCTCTCGAGCTCCGTGCCGACGAGCGGCCTCTGTGGGTGAATGGCGACGCGGCGCGCCTGGCGCAGGTCCTCGGGAACTTGCTCGGCAACGCGGCGAAGTTCACGAACCCGGGGGACCACGTGGTCGTCTCCCTGGAGGAGGCGGCGGATCGGCGCATGGCCGCGATCCGGGTGCGCGACGATGGCGTCGGGATCGCCCCGGATCTGCTCCCTCACCTGGGGGTGCCGTTCATGCAAGGAGACCCCACGCTTGCCCGCAGGCAAGGCGGCCTCGGCCTCGGCCTTGCTCTGGCAAAGCGGCTGGTGGAGCAGCACGGCGGTGAGTTGCACGTACACAGCGACGGGCCTGACAAGGGTGCAGAGTTCACGATCCGCTTGCCGCTCGCAGAGACGCCTTCGGCCCGGTCTGGTCCGTCCGCCAGGACTTCCTCGCCGACCCTGCGCCGGATCCTCGTCGTCGAGGACAATGTCGACGCCGCCGAGAGCCTGTGCGCGGCGCTCCAGTTCGACGAGCATGAGGTCGAGGTCGCCCACAGCGGTCCCGAGGGGCTGAGGAAGGTCCGCCAGATGAAGCCAGACGTCGTGATCTGTGATATCGGGCTGCCGGGCATGGACGGGTACGAGGTCGCCCGGGCAATTCGCGCCGATGCGGAGCTTCGCTCGGTGCAGCTCGTCGCCCTGACCGGGTACGCATTGCCCGAGGATCTCGTCAAGGCGAGAGCTGCCGGGTTCGATCACCACCTGGCGAAGCCGCCCAGCATCCGCGGGCTCCAGGAGATCCTCAGGCACCTGAGCGGGTAGTTGACCGCGCTCGGCTACCTGCAGAGGCGTCGCTGTCGTGGAGTGACCACGGAGGGCGACTCGAGCGGTCGGCCGTGCTCGAGATATCCGGGCTACACTCCGGGCGTGCGCGCGATCGCGGCGCTGATCCGGATCGGGCTGGCCGCGGCGATCGCGGCCTGCACCTCGAGCCCCGGCGTGTCGGCGGCGCATCGCGAGCGGCTGGCGATGATCCGCGACACCGCCGCCGGGATGGGCATCACCAGCGCCGCGCTGATCGCCGGGATCGCGGTCAGCGAGACCCAGCTGGCGCACTGCTGGTCGGAGGCGACGTACGCGTGCATGGGACCGGACTCGCCGTCGTGCGGCGGGCCGGTCATCGCGGGCTCGGCGGACGGCCCGTGCGCCGCGATGCAGGGCGGGCTCGGCCTGTTCCAGCTCGACGCCGGCACGTGGGCCGACACGCTCGCGCGCTACGGAGATGCGGTCCTCACCGTCGAGGGCAACACCGCGCAGGCGGTGAGCTTCGTGATCGACCAGGTGGTGCGCGACATCCCGGGCGCGACCGGCTGGCTGGCCGCGGCGGACTGGATCAACGGCGTGCCGCTCGCGGCCGGCGATCCGGTGATGGCGCAGTGGGCGCAGCTGCTGGCGTGCCGCTACAACGGCTGCTGCGCGGCGAGCGCGCTGTGCGCCCGGCGCGCCGCCGGCTACCGCGACCACGCGCTCGAGGTGTATGGCGAGCTCGGCGCGGCGTTCTGGCGGACGTCGGATCGCTGCGCCGCGCTGCCGCCCGACGGCGTCATCGACCAGCGGACGGCGTGCTACGTCGCCGGCGGTGATCCGCGCAGCTGGCACGGCGAGGGCGCGGGCTACGGCGGCTCGCGCGACTGGGCGCCGACCGGCGGGCCGAACCTCGCGCGCTGGATCCTCCGGCTCCCCGCGGCCGGGCGCTACCGCGTCGAGGTCTACGCCGCCGGCGGCGAGGCCACGGCGAGCTACCTGGTCGCGCACGGCGGGGCCAGCGGAGCGACGATCGACGCGGTCGCGGTCGACCAGGCGGGGGCGGCCGGGTTCGTCGCGCTCGGCGACTTCGAGTTCGCGGCCCGCGGCGACGAGCACGTCGAGCTCGCGGCGGCCGGCGCCCCCGGCGCGCCGGGACAGAAGCTGGTGTTCGACGCGATCCGGGTCACCGTGTCAGACGCCCGCGCCATGCTGTCGCGGTGAACCACCTGGGCGCCGCGCTGGCGATCGCCGTGCTCACGGGCGCGCTGCTCGCGCTCGTGCTCGCGCGGCTTCTGCGCGCGTGGCGCGGCTCGTGGCGGGCGAAGCGCCGGGCGGCGCGGGCCGGCGCCGGGGAGGACGCCGCCGCCGCGATGCTGCGCCGCGCCGGGTTCCGCATCGTCGCGCAGCAGGCGCGGACCTGGTGGGCGCCGCGGATCGACGGCGAGCCGTACCGCACCGAGCTGCGCGCCGACTACCTGGTCGAGGCCGGCGGCGAGCTGCTGGTCGCCGAGGTCAAGACCGGCGACGCCGCGCCCAGCCTGGCAACCGCGGCGACCCGGCGCCAGCTGCTGGAGTACCACGTCGCGTTCCAGGCCGACGGTGTGCTGCTGGTGTGCCCGGAGCGCGGCGCGATCCACCGGGTCGAGTTCCCGCTCGCCGCGCGCGATCGCGATCCCGAGGACG
>JBGQCL010000142.1:0-24323 GCA_041495365.1 Kofleriaceae bacterium
CTCACTTGAGCGTTGCTCACTGGTCGCACGGGTGCCGGGCCTCCACCTCCGGGAGACCATGGCCCTCTGACCGCCAGCTACGCCGTCGAGGATGGGGCGATGTAATTGTCGTCGCTGGGGAGATCTAGTTGTCGCTCAGCAAACGCCCGGACTATCGCCCGACGGGCGCGCTCGGCGCGACGCTCGGTATCTCGGGGCTGGTGTTGACCGGTGCGGGGCTATGGTTGTGGCACCGCGAGCGCAGCGAGCGCTCGACAGAGCTCTCGTCCGAGCCCGACGCGCGCCGCGAGCCCGTGGGATCGGCGCCTGTCGTACGGATCGACGGCTCGCAGGTGACGTTGAGCTGGGCGGGGAGGTTCTGAGATGGGACGCGAGCTCACGGCAGGTATCACGACCAAGACGGACGTGGTAGCGCGGGAATGGTCGCTCACCGACGACGTGATCCGGTTACGCGACTGGGCCACGGATCGGATCCGCTCGATGCCGCCGCTGACGGAGGCGTGCCTGATCGGATCGTCCGGGTCGTGCGGGATCCGGCTCGATGATCCGCATGTCTCGCGCGAACACGCGCGCCTGTTTCACGACGGGAGCGCGTGGTGGGTCCGGGATCTCGGCAGCAAGAACGGAGTCCGGGAGAGCGGCATCCAGACCCCGGTGTTTCAGCTCAAGCCGCTGACCGAGATCGGCATTGGAGGCGTGACGTTCATCGCTGAGAGCGGTCGCTCGATCGCGCTGCGCGGCTTCCTGCGCCGCGTCCTCGGCTGGGGAAGCGATCGCACCGAGGAGGCGGACGTGGCGCTCCGAGCGATGCGGCTGGCTGCCGCGCACCGATCCGCGCTCGCGCTGTGCGGCGCGGGGGACCTGGTGCCACTGGCGTTCTCGCTGCATCGGCACAGCCTTCCCGCCGGTCGGCCATTCGTGCTCGCCGACCCGGCGCGACAGGACGGGGAAGCATCCATCCGCAACGCGGCGAACTTCCGGTCTGGCCTCGACGCCTTCGAGGCCGCAACCGGCGGCACGCTCTGCATCCGGACGCAGCGGCCTCCGTCGGACTTCGCGCGCGTGCTGAAGCGTTTCCGGGATCCTCACGCGGGTGTGCAGCTCATCCTGTGCTCTCGCACCCGGTCGGAGGCCGAGCGCACCGGCTGCCTCTCGATCCAGATCCCGCCGCTCAAGGATCGCGCGGAGGAGCTCTCGCGCGTCGTGCACGAGTACGCCGAGGATGCGTGCTCGGTGCTTGCGGCACCGGCGCGCGCGTTCGTCCGCTCGGATCGAGACTGGGTCCTGCAGCACGCCGCGAAGTCTCTTCCCGAGATCGAGACGACCACGCTCCGGCTCGTGGCACTCCGCTCGTCGGGCAATGTCGCGGGGGCGGCGGAGCGGCTCGGGATGGCAGCTACCTCGCTCGCGGACTGGATCACCCGTCGTAAGCTTCCCCAGCACCTCGAGCTCCTTCCGCAATGACCCCGGTTCCGAGAAAGGTTGCGCGGCGGTCGAGGGCTGGCCCAGCTCTGCCAACTCCTGCGCGCTGGCATGCCCCGTGGGACGACGTCGCACCCGATGGTGGCGCGCGGGGGCTCCGGCGTGCCGATCAGCGTCAACGTGCTTTCGCTCGCGACCCTGGTTTCGGGACCGCGCCGAGGAGGCCATCCCCGGCTGCCACCGTAGAAGCGATGATGGTCATCCCCTGCGTGGGCAGCGCGCGCGATTGTCAGGCACGGGCGCGCGTCTGCCTGGCCCCGGCCATGCGAGACCGAGATGGGACGGGCAGCATCGGTGTGGAGTCATCGATGAGCGGGTTGTCGATGACATCACATACAGCAAGGCGTGACTCGATCGCTCGGAGGGCGGGTTAAGTCATGTTCGAGCGCGAGGCCGGCCCCGGCCGTGATCGAGGGTTCGCGTTCCCCTCACCGCCGCGCGCGGACGCGCGCGAGGCGGACAGAGGCCCAGAGCGCTCCCCGGAGCAGGTCGTGCAAGCCAAGTTCGCCGAGGCGAAGAAGGCGCTGGAGGCGATCGTCGACGTCGGGATCCCGAAATTCGCGGTTGCGCAGCCGTTCGAAGGAGACCGCCGCACTCCGCGCCAGCGGCGCGCCGAGTACGATCTGGCCAAGGAGGGGATCGCGTCCCAGTTCAAGAGCGCGGAGACCACGAAGGCGACCGCGATCGAGCACGCGAAGCGGCACGGCGTCGACACGACGGCGCTGGTGCAGGAGCTCGACCAGGAAGTCACCAAGGCCAACGAACAGCTCGGGCAAGCGCCCAAGGCTCCGCCCGCCTTCCAGCGCGTACCCGGCGAGGATGCTATCCTCGCGGTGGTCGGGATGCCGCCCGGCAAGGAGCGCAACACCGAGCTCCTCTTCCGGGTCTCCCAACTCGACCGCCGGAGCGCGCACGCGCTCCACGGACGGCTCGCCATGCCCGAGCCCGATCCCGAGGATGAGCTCGCCCTGGCGTTCAAGCGTGTCGTGGCCGTGCGCGACGACGTGCTCGGCATTCTCGCCGGCACCAAGCAGGTGCACATCGATCCCCGGAAGTTCCAGCGAGTCGAGAACGGGACCGCGCCAGCGGCACCGAACCCAGCAGCGGATCCACCCGGCGTACCCGCGGAGACCAAGGCCCAACCCGGAGCCACGCCGCCGATCGCGCCTGCAGCCGACCGCAGCGCCACCCCGGTGACGGTCCCGACCGCGTCTGTCACACAGAACGACGTGCAGCGGCGAAGCGTCGGTGCCCCATGGCCCGTACAGCGCGAGGCGAGTCCCCACGCCGCCATGGCGCCGGAGGCAGTTGCGAGCAAGGGCTTCCAGGGTAACGGCGGACCGCTGCCGCACCTCGAGAAGATCCAGCAGAGCTTCGGTCGCCACGACGTCACGGGCGTCCGGGCGCATCAGGGACCGGACGCCCAGCAAGCCGCGGCTGAGCTCGGCGCCCAGGCATACGCCTCGGGGGGCGACGTCGCGTTCGCCACCCCGCCGGACGTCCGCACGGCGTCGCACGAGGCCGCGCACGTGGTCCAGCAGCGCTTCGGCGTCCACCTCATGGGCGGGATCGATGGCGGCGCTGACGACCCGTACGAGCGGCACGCGGATGCAGTCGCCGACGAGGTGGCCGCCGGTCGCTCGGCCGAAGCACTCCTAGATCGGATGGCCGGCGGCGGCAGGGGGCAGCACGGCTCGGTGCAGCGCAGCCCCACGCAGGGTGCGGCAGCTGCCCAGGCCCACGACGACGCTCCTGTCCCCGCCCGCGGCGACTACCTCGTCGAGCGGACCGCGGACGGTAGCTACGTCTTCGTGTTCAACACCTTCGATCGTCGCGCCTGGACGGAGCCCGTCTTCACCGGGCTGCGCTACTACGTCCAGCAGGTGTATCCGGGGGTCGGCGACGACGTCATCCGCTCCGTCTTCACGGACCTCAAGGTCCGCTTCGATGGCCATGGGCCCGGGACGTTTCCCGATGACAAGCGCTACGAGCTCCGGATCGACAGCAAGCTCCACCGCAGCGTGATCGCCTGGATGGCGGCGCGTCACCCGCAACTTGCGCCCCATGAGCCGAAGCAGGGCGGCGCTGGAACCCACGGGGCCGATGGCGGCGCGGGCACCAGCCACGACGCAGCACACGGCGCGCCGCCACACAAGACCGCGCCGCACCCGACCACGACGACTGCGGACAGAGGTGGGGCCGGCGTCCATCCCGCCGACAAGGTCTCGGCCGAGGTCGAGCAGGCCCGCACTCTGTACGAGCGGCTGCGCAAGGCGTTCCCCGACGCGGTCGAGCTTGACAGTCGCTCCACCTGGCCCGAGTTCCTCGCCTACGTCTCCGATCACGCCGTGGAGCTCCAGAAGCTGTTGCACGACGGCGGGCGCGCCGCGAACCTCGACGACCTCCGCAAACTGCTCGCGCAGTTCCAGGCGCACGAAGACGTCAGGAACGGCGATTCCGGGGGCGATGTCGGTGGACATGCCGACGGCAAGCTCGCCGGCGGCGAGGCTGGCACCAGGGACGGCGATGTCCGCACGACGCGGAGCGGCGGTATCAAGGACGGCTCGATCCACGGTGAGCCTGGCGGCGACGCGCACGGCTGGCACCGCTGGGTCCCCAACGGCCAACTCGTGCTCCAACCCACGCAGCCGACTTACGTGGCTGGATCTTCGGTGCAGACGGAGCTCGCCTGGGACCTGACGGTCCACCCCGAGGCCGGGCAGGTGCTGCTCCCGAACCACTGCACCTACGCCTGGACGGTCCACGGCGGCGGCAAGCTGATCGACTCGGATGGCCGCTCGGTGCTCGCGGACGACCGCCGCGCGAACCTCCATCTCGGGAAAGAGCCCGGCTTGTACGCGATCGAGGTCACCGCGACCTCGAAGCACTTCAGGGCCGAGCGGAACCGCTTCTCGTCGCGCGTCGTCGTGCGCGCGGTCAGCGAACAGGCGTTCGATCGGGCCGTGTTCGATCAGACCCAGCTCGGCGGATCAGACGCCGCGTTCTCGCGTGACGGTCAGGGCGCGCTGCACCTCACATCCGGACAGACGGCGCGAACGCATCAGGAGGAGATCGGCAGCCTCGATCTGACGCGGGGTGGCGTGGACGCGCTCGCCGCGCAGGGAAAGCTGACCGGCAGCGATCACGATGTTGCGGTGGGCCAGATCGACAAGCAGCGCACCGCGCTCCTCGAGATCCAGGCCAAGGTCAAGGACGGCACCCCCTACATCGTCCGCGGCACCTTCGTGAGCCGCGAGGACTCGTCCACGACCCCGCTGCGGCTGATGATGCACGTGCTGCGGCGCAGCGAGTCGGACGGCGTCGCTCGCTACGACCTCATTCTGTACGACACGACCTTCGGCGAGGCGATCCAGCACCCCGGCCGCGCGGCGTGGCGTCTCGACCACGACTCTCCAGCGGCGGTGTACCGCCGCCTCGAAGGCGAGGCGCTCGAGACGATGGCTGCGCACTTCCACGCGCACAATGACTATCCCAAGGGCACCGTCCATATCGCGGCGCAGCGACTCGCGGACGGTGCCGTCTGGGAGAAGACTCTTGACACCGACAACGGGCGCAAGACCGCCAAGAAGATCCTCGGGACCGCCGCACTGATTGGCGGTGCCGCCCTGATGATCGTCCCCGGCGGCGGCGTCGTCGCGGCCGGGCTCATGGTCGTGACCTCCACGGCCGGCATCGCCTCGGTGGCACTCGAGGTCGAGGACCGCATCGCCAAGGAAGGTCACCTCAAGCTCGACCGGCGGCTCGCGATGGACGTGCTCCAGGTCGTCGCGATCTCGCTGCCGTTCGGCACGCTGACCAGGACGTTCGCCGAGGCTGCGCTGGTCGCCAAGGGTCGCTTCCTGCTCTGCATGACCGGCCTCGACGCCGCCCAGGGCTTCCTGATCGCCGCCGACGTGAAGCAGCAGCTCGCGGTGATCGAGGCCGACACCGCAGTCCAGCTCGCGAGCGCCACCAGCGACGACCAGCGCCGCGCGATCCACGGCGAGCGCGACCGCCGGGTCGCCGAGGTGATCGGCGGCGCAGTCGTGAACGGCGCGTTTCTGCTCGTCTCGCTCGGCCACGGCATCAAGCGGACGATCGCCATCACCCGCGCCGGGGCCAGATTCGCGGTGCGCGCGCCGGTTCGCGAGATCGTGAAGCAGGGCCGGGCGCGGATGGAGCAAGCCCTCTCGACCGACACGTTCGAGCATGAGGGCCAGCGCGTCCAGCTGACCGCCGAGGAACGCCGCTATCTCGAGCACGAGGTGGCGGCGCACGAGGAGGCGACCGGGCCAGGCGACGTCACGGTGCCTGACTCGGCGGCTCCGTCACAGGCCGAAGATCGCGACAAGAGCAGCAACAAGCCGGTACCGAGCGCGCACACCGAGGCCGCTGCATCCGCCGAACCCGGCACACATGCCCCCCGGACCACGGAGCAGATGCCTGACTGGGCGCGCCCGACTCGTGGCCGCCGCATCCTCGACGCCGCACATACGGCCGGTATCGACGATGGGTTATTGTTCAGCCTCACCGCTGAACAGATCTCTGCGCTCGACCGCGCGGCGACATCGAAGTCTGCCGTCGAGGCGCTCAACGCGCTTCGCGATGCTCGACTCGAGCCGGCCGTCCAAGACAGGCTCGGCAAGGAGCTCGAGAGGGTTCGCCAGGCTGAGCATCCAACGCGCGAACCGGCCGGCTGCTTCGTGACCGGCACGCTGGTGTGGACCGCGGACGGCCTGCGCCCGATCGAGACGCTGGTCGCCGGGGCACGCGCAGTCGCGACCGACATGGACACCGGCGTTCGCGCCGAGCACCGCGTCGTCGCAGTATTCGAGCGTGTAACGCCAGCGGTCGTCGAGCTCCACGTCGCTGGCGAGGTGATTGCGTGTAGCGGCGAGCATCCGTTCTGGGTCCCAGGCACCGGATGGGAGCGCGCGGGCGATCTCGTCGTCGGCGCGCGCTTGCTCACGGTCGAGGGCGAGCTCACACTCTTGGCGATCTCGATCCGCGACGGCGAGGTCGCCGTCTACAACATCGAGGTCGCCGGCGCACACACCTATCATGTCGGTGCGCGGGGCATCCTCGTCCATAACAAGGCCAACGCGCACGAGTTCTTCAGGCTGCGCAAGCAACTCGTCGAGCAGGCCGACGCGGAGCTCGGCACGATCGCGCAGCTCGAAGGCGAGACCACGACCACCGGCGAGGCCGGCAAGGTCGATACGACGAAGCGCACTGACATCGCACAGCGTCTCGCCGCAACGAAGAAGGCGCTCGCTGATACCCAGGCCCTCGCCAAGGACCTTACCATCGATGACGCCGACATGCTCGGCATGGCAGACGAGGATCACGTCAAGGCCAACGACGAGCTCGCGTCGCTCAAGGCCGATATCGCGGAGGCGAAGAGGCCGTTCGCCGACCGCATGAAGGAGCTCAGCGACCGTATCGACACGTACGACAAGCGCGTGACCGAGGCGAGCGCGAGGAACACAGCGAAACTCGAGGCCGCCAAGGAAGCCGAGGCGGAGGCCGGCAGCGACGAGAATGCGTTCGGCGAGGCGAAGAAGCAAGCTCGCGCCGCGATGGCGCGACGCGATCGGCTGAGGGTTGCACAGGAGAAGGCGGAGGCTGTCAAGCGCAGCGCCAAAGGAATCACGGAGGATCCGTCGAGCGACAGCGGGATCACGGCGCAGAAAGCGAACCTCGCGAAAGCCGAAGCAGAGCTGGCGCGTATCGAGAAGGAGATCACCGACGGCCACATGTTCGGCGAGAACGGGCCGAAGTTCTTCAGCAAGACGATGTGGTTGGGTGACGACGGCTACGAGCGAATCGACGCCGAGAATCCCAATCCCGGTCAGCGGCCGGGACAGATCCATTATCAGCCGAAGAAGGCGTCAAGTGGTACTACGACGAGGTCAACGACCGGTTCTATGACCAGAAGTCGAAGGACAAGGATCCTGCGCCTGTATCGGTGCAAGCCAAGCTCCAAGACCCGGAGATCCGTGCTGCTATCGATGAAGCGCTGAAGCAGATGGGAGAGAAGCGATGATGAACATGAACCGAGCGCTCGCGCAGCTTCTCGCATCGTCCGGCGAGGGTATAGAGGCCCCGCTGGAATTCCGACTGCTGGCGAACAACCTCAAGCGCGTTGAGGACTGCGTGTTCTTCCGTGCGTTCGCAACCGGTATCGAGCACGTCGTCGTCGATGAGCATGCACACGACAGGACCGGATACGAGGCATCGATTAATTCCCTTCACGTCGAGGACTACGTGGAGCGCGAACACGTGACCACCTCGAGTGCGCTCGCGTGGGTCGCGGTTCGCTGTGCCGAATACCTGGCCAGCAGGCTTCGCACTTTCTCCGGCGATCGCTTTCGTGTGATTGTTAGCGTGGCGAGCCGAGCGGCAACGCTAAGATTCCACACTCTCCGAGAAGGCGAATCGTGGCTGGCGGGCGATCTCGAAACATACACGGACGAGGGCATCGGCTACATCGACATCTGATCGAACCGGATGTGTTGATGTGCTTAGCTGTCTCCTTGAATTGGACTATTGTTGGTCATCACTGTATTGAGAATGTGTCGAAGTTCCGGTGACAACGTTTTAGTTTGTAGTACGGCACCTAGCAGTTCGAGTACCCGCTCGCGCTTCGGACGTCCAAGTGCGAGCAACACTCCAGCTCGAATCTGGGCCTCACCCTCTTCCGTGCCGAGGACGGTGTCGAGCAGATCGATCACGGTCGGCTCCGCGCCAGTAACCTTTGTCGAGCATGCGGCCTCAAGGTAGCCACCAACAAGTTCCGCGCGTGCAACGCGCAGCGTATCCGCAACTGCAAGTTGACGCAGCTTAGCCGCAGCCTCGGCATCCCCCCGTGCAGCGAAAATACCCGTGAGTAGTTCCGCCCTCCACAGATCGAGAAGCCCTCCAGACTCTGCGGTGTTCAACCACTGGTGAACTGCGGTGACCTCTGGGTCGGTGAGCCGCTCAGCATGCCTGCTGATCGCCCGGAAGACCGGCTGAAATGAAATGCCGTGCGCCTTCGTCTGCTCGTTCGTGCGCGAAAGCTTTTCGAGCATCGCGAGGCGCAACTCGGGCCTGAGGTCAAAGAAGGCATCGGGGGCGCCCCACAGGAGAATCAAGGACGCAAGCCATTCACATCCCTGCGGCCGGTCCCAGTAGATCCACGCAGGACGCCTCGCCGCTTCAAACGGATTCGTCCCTTCTCGGCAAGCTATCGCTTTCAAAACCTCTAGCACTGGAAGCGGCAGACTCGGCACGCGCCCCTGTGTGACTACTGTCACTTCCAATATGTCGAGCATGATGTTAAGCACGACCTCTGTTCGGAGTCGCTGCCACGGACTTCCATCCGGCTCGAAGAATGGGCGCACATTTGCGACGTCAGCCTCCCGCATCCACCACTCGTACAGCCGTGTTGTGAGCCAGGCGTGTTCCGCAATCGAGGTTCTCCAAGAAGTGAACCGCGACACCACAGACCCGATACTCTGCAAGGCCACGGGTTCTATTGAGGCTAACGTATCCTTCTCGCTTGTGTCAGACGACTCTCGGCCAAGCAGACCCACAAGCGCCATCGTCATTGATGTGACATTTTCTAATGGCTTGTTGTTGCACACAGTGAGCATTGCAAACGCCGTTGCTATTGCAAGCATTCCAATCGGCATATTCTGAGACACGCCAAGCGCACGCTCGATCTGCTGCAGGTCCTCTGAACTCTGTTGGTCAAAGATCGAACGCGCTGCTTCTGCGGGAAGCGGCCCTGGTACACGGGAGGCAAGCTCCACCAATTGGAACTTGTCCTCCCTGTCGAACCAGGGGCCGCCTTCCTCGAAACGGTCGAAGAAGTGCTTCGCGAGCGTGCGAGCATCAGCGCCGGTTAGGTCAGCTGGTTCCGAAAGGAGCTCTCGTAGTTCTTCAAGGGTTTCGGGATATCCTTGTTGTGACATCGCCGCTCGATCGCCAAAGAAAAAAATGAAATGTGGATCATCTGCGACGAGCTTGAAGGGCGCGCAGCAGGCCGCACGGGCGAGGTACTTGCGTCGCGACTTGTCAGTCGGGTTCTTCGCGAACTCCGTTAGAGCTTGGTAAAGACGCCCGTCGCGCGCGCCATTTCCGATTGCGAGCTTCGTGGCCGTGCGCGCTGCTGCTTGCGGTTCCATACGTAAGATGACCGCTTCGATTGGCATGGAAACCCGACCTGTGCCTGCGGAGCGGCCCGGAGCGTACTGAAAAGTCATTGATGTCCCGTCGTCACACGACCACGACTGTTCGTCCGGCTTCGCTGCTACGGCCGCCGCGGCCGACAAGACCCTTTCGATGTCAACCTCTACGTGCTCGTTACTTGAGGTGAAGGTGACTGTTTTTCGAGCAAGCGGTCGTTCCTTCCACAGAGCTGACATGATTGCAACGACGGCATCGGGGCTTGGAATGTGTGCATCAAATTCATTGCTATTGACCAGTATATCGTTTGCCAGCGAAAGGGGCGCCCATTGAGCTAATGTGACTGGCCCGTCTCGTAACTCACCTAGATGCTCCCATGCATGAGCCAATGCGCGGCGAAAGGAAGCCACTCGCTGAGGGTCTTCTCCTCTCCACGCAGCTAGGTCCTGCCATAGCTGGCCGGCAATCGACGCAGGCACGAGGCTGAACGAGTCAGGATTTTCCTCGACAAAGGAAGCTTCGCGGTCGTCGAGCGCTGCGAGCACCACGTTGCAAAGAGTTTGTTCAACAAGCCGAGAGGCGTGCTGCTTGTCGAGCACCTCGAGGCGCGTCAGCAGTTGTTGCGTAGCTGACTGCGTCGTTCGCAGTGTGCGTGTCTTTACGAGCTTCCATATGGACATCGCATAGACAATGGCGAGTTGCGTCCGTGTAAAGACCCCGCGTGTCTGGAAATCGCCGGAACTCGATTCCATGCCATCAAGAATACGCGCCGCGGCGCCGACATCGACGCGCCCGTACTCTCCCACGAGAGAGATGATGTCATCGGGAAGCAAGGCATCCACGAAGCCAAGCTGAGCGAGAACGCGCATAGTGGAAGCGCGCTGCTGCTGCTGAACCAGTGAGCGAACAAAGCGACTCAGGGTGATCTCGCGTTTGCCTGGTCTCCAATACTTAAGAATGAAATCTCGACCCTGTTGTTCGTCTTTGAACGCGAGCAATCTCCACTGCTGAGGGTGGCCAAAGGAATCAAAGCCGAAACTGTCAGCAGCGATTCGCTGCCATGTTTTGTTCTGATTGAGCAGTTCTTTAAATGCGGCCTGCTGCCGAATTGATTGCGTCAACAGTGTTGCTTGATCCGGATCTACGTCTTCGCGGAGCGATGGCAGCGAGGAGACCGTCGGTGCTTTTTCCAATCGGAACCAGCCAGTACGCAGACCGGCCCCGAGTAGTTCGATGGTTTCCCTTTGTAGCGTCGCGGCCTCGCCAAATGCTTCGAGTTCGTGGAGTCTCTGACGAATATTGCCTAATGCAACGTCGGTCACAATGATGTTGGGAATGGCTGCAAAGAGTGCGTCGAGGATGCCGGCACTGTCGAGCAACTCCAGCAAGCCGTTCTCAAGAAGGAACCGAGCCCCGAGCTCGACAGGGCCCGAAGCACCTTGTGCGTCACCGCCGAGGTACCTCATCGCTTGTTCGAGGTGCGGTCGACTAACTGCACCCGCTTCCGTCAGGGCGCGCAAGAGCGAGCGCGCATCGACGTCCGTTTCCTCGGTCGGTTCGGTTGTGACGAACACGAGACCGTCTTGGCGCGCGATTTCACGCTCCGGCATTGCCTGGTCGATCCGTCGTAACTCAAGAGTTGCAACAGTCTTCGCGAGAAGCCGTGCGAGGCGCGCTAGTTCGTCGCGTTGCACGCTTCGCTCGAGGTAGTAGGCGTCATCCACAAGCTGAGCCCATGTCGA
Source organism: Kofleriaceae bacterium (assembly GCA_041495365.1). Lineage (GTDB taxonomy): Bacteria > Myxococcota_A > Polyangia > Haliangiales > Haliangiaceae > JABFXX01. Next base: position 11,397 of record JBGQCL010000142.1, read on the forward strand.
ATCGAGCGCGACGAGGAAGCCCTCGCCGAGGGCCGCTGGAACATGTGCAAGCGCGGCACACTTCTGCAGCAGTAACAATTCAAGCGCCGAGCAGAGGAAATAGCGACCACGGACCTGCTCATCCACATTGGACAGACCGGGAATGACCGCCGCACGTAAAGGGGTGCGTCCGGAAGCCGCTGCCTTAGACCACCCGACTACGAGAGTCGCGACCTTGATGCCGGTCACCTGGCAGAGCGTTTCAGCATCGAGGCAGCCGGCTCGATATAGTGCGTGAGCGGCGTTCACGCGTTCGGTGCGCTTGTGGAGAAATTCCGCGGCGTCATCGAGGGAGACGGCAGTCACGTGACCTGCGCGTGCTAGACGTTCGTAATCGATCGGAGCCGCACCTGTCGGAAATCCGAGGCTCGAAAGAAGCGTCAACCGAAGCATCTCGGCTTTATCGTCAGCCGGAAAACGTGTGCGTAGTGCCTCGGCCGCGCGCTGAATCAGTTGATCCGAAGTCGGCAGGAAGCGAGCCATCGATAGCATCTGTCCGCATGCTGCGATCTGGTCCCTTCCGAGAGTGTCAACGCTGGTGTCGAGCAGTTCGCGGGCACGGCGCGCCGCTCCTTCGATGTCGCCCGACCGCATCAACGCAGCGGCGAGATGCAGCCGGGCATTCGTGTCATCTGCATCATATGTTAATAGCTGTGACCAGTAGATGGTGGCGCGCGGGTCATGGGCTTGGTCGGCAGCGTAGGCTCGGAGTTCCAGGATCTGTTCGGTAGTGTCGAGGTTCTCGAGCAGAAGTAGCGCGCGCGTGCCCTGATTCAACTCGATGAGGCAGCGCGCAAGCAACATCACCAAAGAAGGAGTCGAAAGACCACGATATGCCGCCTCGGCATGCGGAAGCGCTAGGTCGAATTGCAGGCGGTCGATCAGCACCTCAGCGAGTGCGATGTGGATGGGAACGCGACCTGGCCAGGCTGCAACCAGACCGTTCAGGGTTTCGAGCGCAGCTTCCTGGTCTCCTGCGGCGCGCAGCAGCTGCCCACGCATCAAATCGCTGCGCCACGGATGGGCCTGTCGTGGCATAATCTCTAGCGCCTTGTTGATGTCTCCCTTCTCTGCGAACTCGAAGGCGAGCCGCACTTCGTTGGGCTGACCCTTGTCTCGCTCAACCGGGTCCGAGTGTGAGATTATCCAGCGAAACAAGTCGCGTTCTCGCAGAGAACCGGCGTAGTTCAGTGCAACCTCAAGAAGGTTTGCTCGAGCCAGCGTAGGCAGGCCCGCGTCGAATATAGCCTTGAACTCAGCAGCGATCCGGCGCGCGTACTCTGGACGGTCGGCAACAGGAATTCCGTCATCCTTGATGTCGTCCTCAAAGATGGTGCGCATCAGTGCGACCATCGCCGTGGAAATAATGCTTGCGGTGAGGATCGGATTCCTTGAGTCTTTTGCGAGCGCTTCTAACGCAACTGCCGCTGCCTTTGCGACCTCTCCGGCAACCTGGTAGTGGTTAGCAAGGGAATACAGGACAGAAGGAACGCGTTCGAGTATTTCCGGCACGTTGCCACGTGCCAGCTCAACGAGCGCCGACGCCTCTCGCCAACGCTCGTTGTCGCGTTCGTCTGAATATACCGCATCCAGAACAGCGCGAGCCCGTTCTGCTTCTCGGATTTCTACCAGCGCGCGCGCAAGCACTGTACGTTGCTTGGTATCGAGTGCCTTCTCGTCGATCACTTGCAGCACCTCGCGAGCGCGGTCGACCTCTTGTAGATTCAAGAGACTAGCCACTTGCCCGAGAAGTGCCGAAGTAGACACGGCTCGGGCGTCGTGGCTGTTGCTTCCGCTTTCAGCGATCTGTGCAGCAACAGCTCGAATGTCGGCATACAAGCGCTGTGCTTCGCTCCAGCGATTCGAGTCGAAGGTAGCACGCGCGCGCTCAAGGTCGTCGCGGCAAAGCGATACTGCCGCAAGCTCTAGTCCGCTTGATTCGGTGAGGCTGGTCGCGACTAGAGGTGCAGATGCATCGGCCTTGTAGCGCTCAACGACAGCGGCTAACCGTTCTCGTGCAGCCGAGGTCAATGTGTGGCGAGTCATTAGCGCATGCCTCCTCGCCGTTGCTCCGCTAGGCGACGGCGGATTGAGTCCATGGCCTCCGCGTCGTCATTGGTGGTCTTGAATGTCGATGCCAAGTGTTCCGCGACCTCCAGGCGCAAGGCGTCGACGTCCGAAGATGGATAGACGGCTTCCGAAAGCGGAACGTCGCGCAGGAGACGCAAAAAGTCTTCCGGTTCTCGGAACTGGTCGTGGCGATCGAGGAGCATGTTCAATCTGAGTTGCCGGGTCTGTGGCGACTCATCTGCGAGTTGCCGTAGTGCTGCGTCGTTGCTCTCGACCGCGTTCGACAAGCTCAAGCATGAGTTCATGTCGCACTGTCCGAAGATGCGTGCCATCTGCGTGTTTGCGCTGACCTCCTCTTCGACCGTTGCGTATCGAAGCAACGCCGCTGCAATCGGAACGGCAGCGGTGCGATCCGAGAACAACCTGGAGGGCTTCTCGTCGGGTGCCGTGAGTTCGCAGTCAATGTCGGCTACCACCACCCCTTCTTCACATCGTGCGAGTTCTGGGATCCCATATGGGAACTCGGCATGCGGCATATCCATCCCAGAATCGACCAGGATCGACGTACCGCCACCGTTAGCAATGTTCGCATATACCACCGCGCGTCCGAGGCGTTTCGCCTCGGACGTTGAGCGCGCGTTGAACTCGCCGATGGTGTGGTGCGGCGTTAGGCTCGGAACGGCGAGCAGCCGACATGCGCCGATCTTGTCGCCAACGTATGCCCGAAATGGGGCTGCGTCGCGGCTCAAATAGTCAAGGCATATCAGGACGCCAAGCTTCAGCGTGATGGGGTTCGCGATGTCGATCGTATCCCATGCAACACCGAGTAGCATGTCCCGTTCAAGATGCGTCTTGTTCAGCTTCGGCTGGTAGCAATGGAGCGCACCATTGATTGCGACGGGTGCGACCGAGGTTCCTGGCTGAGGTGACGAACTGCCGATCCGGGCGTAAAGGCCGTCGCTGAGGAGCTTCGGTTCCACGGCGTGCGTCCCGAAGACAACGGTCATGTCTCGCGTCAGCGGCAGCAGAGCTTCCAGACACTCGGGCGGCACAGAGTACTCCGGGAACACCACCAGATGAACGCCCCACGCTCGGCACACGCCGAGCACCTCGGCAATTCGCTTCTGCTGATACTCGCAGTGGAGTTTGCGCAACTCGCGACCGGCGTTCTTTCGCCAGTCCATGATGGCGCGCTGCCCGTTTTGGTGCTTGATCGCGAACCAGTCCGGCCAGGTCGGATCGCTAGCTCCCGAAGATAGGGCCAGCGATGAGCCGGCGATCCCCCTGCGGGGGCATCTGCTTCATGCTGGTTCCTAGATGGTTCCTAGTAGCGGGACCGAGGTGAACTGGCAACTATTCGAGCCGTTCAACATGGCGGAAACGCAAGGGAATCGAACCCTCCGAGCCGTCGCTCGCGCGAGGCTCCATCGGTTTTGAAGACCGAGGTCGGCACCAGTCCGGCACGCGCTTCCAAGGCTGACGTTACACCGCGGGCGGCGGGGTGCAAGCCGCGGCGGCAAGAGACCGCCGGCAGGGGGGAGCGGTGGGCGCGGCGCGCAATCGAGGACGAGCGCGGCGTGTCATGGAGCGACATGACGGCATCGAGACGGCGGATCCGGATCGCGGTGCCGCTGATCGCGGACGGCGGCGAGCGCCGGCAGGCGGAGGGCGGCGAGCTCACGGTCTTGAGGACCAGGTTCGACCGGGCCGCCCTGCGGGTCCGCGTCGCCGAGCTCCGGGTGAGCGCGACCGTCACGCGGGCGGGCGAGGCGCGGCACTTGTCGAGCTCCTGGGACGCGGGGCGGGCGCTTCCGTCCACGCGGGTGCGGATCGCGCGCTGATGCTGCACGGACTGCAGGTCCCTGCGTGGACGCACGGAGTGCGCCGCTGGCACAGCGTGGCCGGAAATATCGACTCCGACGCTGTGATCTCCGAGCACGGCAAGAATCCGTCCACGCTGGACCTCGCGCAGGGCGCCGGCAGGCATTGGATCGGCGGTTACGGCGATCTTGCCGGGCGCTGACGCACGACGTACCTCGACGGGCGCGCCCGGAAGAAAATTGCGCTACGAGGCGTGCGACGGTTGGCGGGAGCGCACACCTGCCACCGGCAGATACGGAATGCCTCTCTGCTGCAAATGTACGACGCCGGCCGGAGCAAATCGCGGCAAGCGGTGTCGAGCGCCGCGGACTGTGGCAAGGTCGACGGCGTGCTGCTCGTCGAAACCTTCCAGGCCGGGCCGTTGCTGTGTAACTGCACGGTGCTCGCATGCGCGGACACCAGGGACGCCATCGTGGTCGATCCCGGCGGCGAGACCCGGCGGATCGCGGAGATCGTCTTGCACCACGACCTGACGGTGCGCGCGATCATCCACACCCACGGCCACATCGATCACATCTACTGCACCGACGATGTCAAGCGCCACCACGGCGGCGAGATCTGCCTGCACCGCGGCGACATGTTCCTGTACGACGGGTTCCATCAGCAGTGCGCGGTGTTCGGACTGACCCGGCGCGGGGTGTCGCCGGTGGACCGCTTCATCGAGCACGGCGACCGGGTCGCGCTCGGCAAGCACGCGATCGAGGTGATCCACACGCCCGGGCACACGCCGGGCTCGGTGGCCTTCGAGGTCGTCGACGGCGCGCGTACGATCCTGTTCGCCGGCGACACGCTGTTGCGGCGCTCGGTCGGGCGCACCGACCTGCCGGGCGGCGACACCGGGACGCTGCATCGCTCGATCCGCGAGCGGCTGTACACGCGCAACCCGGGGGCGCTGGTCGTGCCCGGGCACGGGCCGTCGACGACGCTCGGCGAGGAGCTCAAGAGCAACCCCTACGTGCGGCCGTGACGCCCGCTGAGGTCGTGGAACGAGGTGCCGAACCGGTGGAGGTCGAGATCGCCGCCGGTGATCTTGCCCGTGACGCTGTGGCGGCCCGGGACGAGGATCACGGCGCGAGCGTGATCACCGGTGCGACGCGGGGCACGACGCCGCCGCGCCGGCCGATCTCGATCGCGCTGTAGCGCTGCGCGAACGCCGGGGGCAGCCGGCGGCCGACCGGCGGGCACAGCCACAGCCGCAGCAGGTGGCGGCGGCGCGCGGGATCGGGATCGTCGACGAACGCGGTGCGATCGTGGAGCAGCTGGTGGTTGTGGACGAGCTGGACGTCGCCGGGCTCGAGGTCCATCTCGAGGTGGAGCTCGGGGTCGTCGAGCACGGCGTCGAACGCGTCGAGCGCGGCGCGCTGGCGGTCGTCGAGCCGGGGCGCGCCGGCGAACCGCTGGGCGGACTCGATGTAGCGGCGCTGGTAGATCACGGTGAGGCGGTCGTCGAGCAGCGACAGCACCGGGATCTCGAACCACGGCGGGGTGCCGGGGGGCTCCTCGCCGCGGTGGTCGGTGGCGACCGGCGCGAACAGAGCGCCGGCGAGGTCCGGCGCGCGGGCGAGCACGGCGTTGAACGCGGCGGCGGCGCTCGCCAGGCTGCTGCGGCCGCCGCTGCGCGCGGTGCGCAGGCAGAGCAGGGCGACGACGTCGGCCGAGTCGGTGTGGAAGCCCTGGCGCTGGTTGGTCTGGTACAGGCGGGTGGCGGGATCGGCGGCGTCGTAGCCCAGATCGCGGACGTGGCCGAGCAGGTGGCCACGCGCGTTCTGGGTCACCGGGCGGCCGAGGTGGCGGCCGAGCACCCACAGCCGCGCCGCGACGCGCGCGGGGTCGCCGTCGACCGGCAGGCCGCGCAGCACGACGAAGCCGCGGCCGAACAGGAGCTCGCCGGTGAGCGCGGCGACCAGCGCGGCGACCGCGGGCGCCTCGACGTGGTGGCCGAGGACCGCGTCGGGGTCGGCGCCGGGAGGCGGCGGCCATCCGCGGGCGACCAGGCGCGCCGCGGCGTCATCGAGCGCACCGAGCTGGTCGGCCGTGAACCGCCGCCGCCAGCGCTCCGGAGCGGCCGCGAGCTCGGCGCCGCGCCACGCATCGGGACCGGTCAGCGGCGCGGTCGGGCGATCGGGCATCGCGGGCGAGCTTTGGGCGGGTGGCGCCACGAGTCAAGCTGTGGCGTGCGCTCGCCCGCGGTGTGCGCTCGCGTCCTGGCACCGGCGCTGTGCACGGAGCCGGCGCGGGCCGGAGATCTGCGACCGCTGGCACCGGACCGGCAGATACCCGGTTGCGCGCAGCTTGCAGAATGCATGAGACCGTCGCAACACCTGTGACAGGAGCATCGCAAGTGTGCGGAACCTGCGACTTGTGTCGAGATGCCTACACCGCGACCTATCCTTGCGATGTCATCGAATCGACCTGACGCCTCCCACGTGCGTACCTATACTAGGGACCCAAGGCCGCGCCATGCCGACCGTACTCCGCACTCGACGCCGGGTTCGTGAGCCCAGGACGTGGCCGTCGCTGGTCGCTGCGCTCGCGGTCCATGGCGCGATCTACGGCACGGTGAACGTGCTCGGACTGTCGCTCATCGGCACCGGGAGCCACTCCGCGGCGGCGACCCGGCCGGAGCCGCCTGCCGAGGACGCCGACCTCAAGTCGTCGTGCTTCGACGACGTCGTGTTCGCGACCTCGGGGCGCACGGCGATGTGCCTGGCGCCGTGGGTCGGCAACGTCGACGACTGCCTGAGCGATGCGCAGATGAGCCTGTGGATCGACCTGTCGTCGTGCCAGGCCCGCAACGATCCTGGGACCGCGGTGACGATGGTGGATCAGAAGACCCTCGAGCGCGTCAAGCCGATCGATCCCGAAAAGCTGCTCGAGGACATGTTGCGGGAGACCAAGCCCGAGCCGCCCCCGCCGCTGAAGACACCCCAGCCGCCGGCCGCGGCCCAGGCGCCCCAGGCGCCGCCGCCGCCGCCACCCCCGCAGCAGCTGCAGCAGCAGCAGGTGGTGGAGACCGCCAAGCCGAAAGACGAGAAGGAGCCGGAGAACGCCCGGTTTCTCGCCGAGTACAACACCAGCGTCGACAAGCAGAAGGTCGCGCGCGGCGCCCGCAACGAGCCGATGGTCGCCAGGTCCCAGCAGGCCGAGCTGACGCCCAAGGAAAAGCCGCGGGACCAGCCGTCGGTCAAGAAGCAGGATCCGGATCGCCGGATCGGCAACAACGAGAAGGCGCCCGACGTGCCGGGCCGGCTGTCGATGCGCAACCCGGGCGCGCTGTTCCCCGCCGAGACCGAGCAGGAGGCCAAGAAGAAGGGGTCGACGGTGGGGAGTGCCGCCAAGGGCGCCTCGGCGGACGGCTACCAGGCACGCAAGGGCGACGGAGCGGTCGAGCAGGAGTGCCGCGAGCGCTCGGAGATCCCGCGCGGCCAGGCCGGAGCGGGCGGCGGCGCGCCGGACGTCCCGAACCTCAAGCCGACCGAGGAGGTGCTGGAGCGCGCGCTCGGCGGTGGCTCGGTGGACCGGCTGGACGACGTCGAGAACGGCGACGAGACGGCGCTGTCGGCCAAGCGCTGGATCTACGCGAGCTTCTTCAACCGGCTCAAGCGCCAGGTCGCGCAGCTCTGGGATCCGAACTCGGTGTGGCGGCGCGCCGACCCGACCGGGACGCGGTACGGCAGCAAGACGCGGACCACCGAGGTCCGGGTCAGCCTGTCGCCCAGGGGCGATCTCGTCAAGATCCTGGTCGTGGCGCCGTCGGGCTCGGTCGAGCTCGACGAGGAGGCGCTCCGCGCGTTCCGGTCCGCCGGGCCGTTCCCGAACCCGCCCGAGGGGCTGATCCAGAAGGACAACCTGATCACGTTCGCGTTCGGGTTCACGTTCGAGCTCGGGGCGCAGCACCTGACGTGGCGCCTGCCGCAGGCGATGTGACCCGGGGCGATGCGCCGGCACCTGGCGGCGATCGCGTCGATCGGGTTGTGCGGCGCCGCGCTCGAGCCGCTGGTGCGCGCGCCCGACGACCCGGACAGTGACGACTTCCCGCTGTCGACCTACCCGATGTTCGCGGCGCCGCGGCCGGCCGAGCTGACCATGGCGTGGGCGCGGGGCGTGGCGCCCGGCGGGCGGCGCGCGCTGGCGCCGGAGCACGTCGGCACCGGCGAGGTCATGCAGGCGTTCGCGACGCTCCAGCGCGCGGCGTCCGGCGGGCCCGACGACGGCGCGGCGCTGTGCCGGGCGATCGCGGCCCGGGTCGCCGGCGACGCCGCACGGGGTGACGTCGCCGAGATCGAGCTGGTGGCCGGGACCTACGATGCGGTGCGCTGGCTCGCCGGAGACCCGGCGGCGGCCGCCGAGGCGGTGCTGGCGCGCTGCCCGGTGGTCCGGACCCCGCAGGTCGCGCCGTGACGTGGACCGCGCGGCCCGGGCAATGGTGGTTCGCGCCGGCGCCGGCCGAGCGGCTGGCGGCGCTGCGGATCGCGGTCGGCGGGTTCGCGATGGTGTGGCTGATCGCCCGGCTTCCGGAGCTGGCCGCGACGGCGCGCTCGCCGGCGAGCCAGCTCGCCGCGGTCGGCGCAGCCAGGGTGCTGCGCGCGCCGCTGCCGCCCGGCGCGGTGATCGCGATCGCGGGGGCGACGATCGCGCTGCTGGCCGCGTTCACGCTGGGCGTCGCGTACCGGATCGCCGCGCCGCTCGCCGCGCTCGGCGCGCTGTGGACGCTGTCGTACCGCAGCTCGTGGGGGATGGTGTTCCACACCGAGGACCTCCTGGTGCTGCACCTGCTGGCGCTGGCGCTGGCGCCGGCGGCGGACGCCTGGGCGCTGGGCGCGCCGCGCGCGCGGGGCGATCGCGGGGCCGGGTACGGCTGGGCGATCCGGCTGCTCGCCGCGCTGACCTGTGCCACGTACCTGGTCGCCGGGATCGCGAAGCTGCGGCTGGCCGGGGTGCACTGGCTCGACGGGGCGCAGCTCGCCCACCAGATCGCGATCGACAACCTGCGCAAGGCGCTGCTGGGCGCCGCCACGGCGCCGCTCGCCGCGCGGCTGGTCGCGCATCCCGCCGCGCTGGGGATGCTCTCGATCTCGGCGTTGGCGATCGAGCTCGGCGCACCGCTCGCGCTGCTCGGCGGCCGCACCGCCCGGATGTGGGCCGCGGCGGCCTGGGCGTTCCACGCCGGCGTGATCCTCGCCATGAATGTGTGGTTCCCGTACCCGCTGTGCGGGGTGGCGTTCCTGCCGCTGTTCGCGGCAGAGCGCGTGGTCGGCGCCCCCGTGCGCTGGTGGCGATCCCGTGCGATCTCGGCCGCTTGATGTCGCGGGTCGGCCCGTGTCGCGGCGCGGAACCGCGGACACCGCTTGGCGCGCAACTACGATTGTAGTAATCCTACGGGACCGTCGTAAGGCCATGACTCGCTCTCCCGATCTGACCTCAGCCGAGCTGCGCGTGATGAAGGCGCTGTGGGAAGTCGGCACCGGTACGGTGGCCGAGGTCCGCGGTGCGCTCGGCCGGCGCGGCCAGGAGCTGGCGTACACCACGGTGATGACGCTGCTCGGGCGGCTCGCCGCCAAGCGCGCGGTCGTCGTCGACAAGACCCGCGAGCCGTTCGTGTACCGGCCGGTCCACCGCCGCGAGTCGGTGCTGCGCGACCGGCTGCGCGAGTTCGTGCGCGAGGTGTTCGACGGCCAGGCCGAGTCGCTGGTGCTCAACCTGGTCGAGGACGAGTCGCTGTCGCGCGCCGAGCTGCGGGCGATCGAGCGCCGGATCGCGGAGGCCGAGCGCGCGGCGGGCAAGGACAAGAAATGATCGGGGAGGCGGCATGAACGCGGCGGCCAGAACGCTGGTCGAGGCCCTCGCGATGATGGGGGTCCAGGGCACCGTGGTCGCGCTGGTCGCGCTGGCGGTGGTGCGCGGTGGCCGGCTGCGGCCGGGGTGGCAGGCCGCGGTGTGGCTCGTCGTGCTGGTCAAGTTCGTGCTCCCGTGGGGACCGGCGCTGCCGTGGTCGCTCGCCGACCTGCTCGCGGCGCTGTCGCACCATGGCGAGGGCGGGGGCAGCGCGATCGTCGGCGCGGCGGCAGCCCCGGCGGTGGCGCCGCACGTCGCGGCGCTGTGGTCGGTTGCCGCGGGGTTGTGGTTGACCGGCGCGGCGATCGTGCTCGCCCGCGCCCTGATCGCGCAGTACCGCGTGGTGCGGGCCGCGCGGCGCGCGCCACCCGCGCCGGGCCACGCCCAGGCGCTGCTCGCGTCGTTCACGGCGCGGCCGCCGCGGCTGGTCGTCGGCGATCCGGCGGTCGGGCCGCACGTGGTCGGGATCCTCCGGCCGATCATCGTGGTCCCGCCGGCCCTGGTCTCCGATCCGGTCCTGCTGTGCCCGGCGCTGCTCCACGAGCTCGCCCACGTCCGGCGGCGCGACGCGCTGGCGCGGCGGGTCCAGCTGGTCGCCGGCGCGGTGTTCTTCTTCTGGCCGGTGGTCCGGCTGGCGAGCCGGCGGCTCGACCTGGCGCGCGAGGCGGCGTGCGATGCCTGGGCGCTGGAGATCAGCGAGGTGCCGCGGCCGGCCTATGCGCGGCTGCTGGTCCGCATGGCGCAGCTCCAGGCGGCCGCCGCCCCCAGCATGGGCGCGACCCACGGGCTCGACGCGCGGGTCGCCGGCGTGCTGGGTCCGGCGGCGCACGGCCGGCTGGGCGCGGTGCACGGGCTCGCGCTGGTCGCGTGGATCGCGGTCGCGCTCGGGGGCGCCCGGACCGCCGCGGCGCGCGGCGACCACACCACCTGCAAGTACACACCCGCGTTTGCCGAGGCGCTGCGCATGGTCCACCCCGAGGCCGACCGCGACGGCGATGGGGTGCTGTCGCGCGACGAGGCATGCGTGTTCCAGGCCGAGCTGCGCCACCGGGTCAAGCAGCCGCCGGGCGCCGACCTGGTGTCGCGGGCCGAAAAGCCCGCGCTCGACGCGTTCGATGAGACCCTGCTGACCCAGCCGTTGTGTTGCAATTGCGACCGCGGTGCGGAAGACTCCGCGCCCGGGGCGCCCTGGATCGAACAGCGCTCGGACACGTGCACGTCCAGTGAAGGAGTGAGTCGATGAACAAGCTGATCGTAGTTGCCGTCGTCGTCGTGGCCGCGTGCCAGGCCGACAACAAGAACCTCGAGCGCAAGATCGAGGATCTCAACAAGAAGCTCGACACGCTCAGCGCGCAGCTCGCCCGGGGCGGCGGCGCTGCCGGAGCGGCGCCCCAGCGGCCGGCCCGCGCCGAGCCGGATCGCGCCAAGACCTACGCGGTGCCGGTCGACGGCGATCCGTCCGACGGCCCGGCGGACGCCAAGGTCACCGTGGTCAAGGCCTACGACTACGCGTGCCCGTTCTGCGAGAAGGTCCGCGACTCCATGGAGGAGCTGCGCAAGAAGTACCCCGGCGACGTCCGCGTCGTCCACAAGCAGTTCGTCGTCCACCCGCAGCAGGCCACCGCCAGCGCGCTGGCGGCGTGCGCGGCCGACAAGCAGGGCAAGTTCAAGGAGATCGACGCGATGCTGTGGGACAAGGGCTTCAAGGCCCGCCAGTTCGACAAGGACGCCACCGCCGAGGCCGGCGGGGCGCAGCGCTGCTGGGACACCGCGGCCGGGTGCCCGATCGTGGTCGGCTTCGCGCAGGAGCTCGGCCTCAACCTCGACAAGTTCAAGGCGGACATGAAGGGCGAGTGCCAGCAGCTCGTGCAGAAGGACATGCGCGAGCTCACCGCGCTCGGGGTCGGCTCGACGCCGACGTTCTTCATCAACGGCCGCTACATGGTCGGCGCGGCGCCGACCGAGTCGTTCGTCCAGCTGGTCGAGGAGGAGCTCAAGAAGGCCAACGAGCGGATCGCCGCCGGCACCCCGGCCGCGAGCTACTACCAGCAGGCCGTGCTCGACAAGGGCCTCAAGCAGCTGGAGCGGCCGCAGCAGTAGCTTCTGGTTGCGGAGCTCCGGCTTCGGTGGCGGCGGTTCGCCGGCGATCTGCTAGGCTCGCTCGCTGATGGCGCTGCTCGCGGCGATCCCGGACCGCAACTGGGTCAACATCCAGTGGCTGGCGCGGCTGCGCTGGGCCGAGATCGCCGGGCAGGCGGCGACCGTGCTGGTCGGCCAGTTCCTGCTCGACGGCGCGCTGCCGATGGCCGAGCTGCTCGCGGTGATCGCGGTCGGCCTGGTGTCCAACCTCGCGATCGAGCTGTACTACTTCGGTGACCGCCGGCGGCCCGGCGCGGTCGCCCGGCCGGTCGACGAGCGCGCGATCGCGCTGGTGATGATGCTCGACATCGCCGTGCTCACGGGCCTGCTGTACTTCAGCGGCGGGCCGCACAACCCGTTCGCGTTCCTCTACGTGGTGCAGATCGCGCTCGCGACGGTGCTGGTCCGGGCGCTGTGGAGCTGGGTGCTGGTCGGCCTGTCGTTCGTCGGGTTCGGCATCCTGCTGATCGCGTACCAGCCGCTGAAGATCCCGGACAACCGGCTGATGATCGGTGCGTGGATGGCGCTCGGCGTGGCCTCCGCGTTCGTCGTCTACTTCCTGCGCCGGATCATGGTGGCGCTGGCCGAGCGCGACGCCGAGCTGACCGAGGCCCGCGGGCTGGCGGCGCGCCAGGAGCGCCTGGCGTCGCTCGCGACGATGGCCGCCGGCGCGGCGCACGAGCTGTCGACGCCGCTCAGCACGGTGGCGCTCGCCGCCAAGGAGCTGGAGCGCGCGCTGACCCGCGACGAGCCGGCGAACGGGGCGGTGACCGGGGCCGTGACCGATGCCCCCCGCGCGGCGCGCTCCGAGCTCGCAGCCGACGCGCGGCTGATCCGCGAGCAGGTCGGGCGCTGCCGCGAGATCCTCGAGCAGATGGCGCAAGGCGCGGGCACGGTCGGCGAGGGCGTGGCATCGTGCACGATCGACGTGCTGCTCGACGAGGCGCAGGTCGGTGCGCGCAG
>JBGQCL010000143.1:0-24209 GCA_041495365.1 Kofleriaceae bacterium
ACCGCGCGACCGCTACGGCGGCGGCGTGGCCGCCACCTGCGCGGCGACCTCGGCGGGTCTTCGGCACTGCATTCGCCATCGCCACCACCCTCGCATCTGCCCGCCGGCTTTACGAGACGTCGACTATCGGGTGGTTACGGCGTCGACGCGGTACATGATTCGCCAGGACTTCGTCCTGTCGTTGAATCCGTAGCTCGTGACAGCGCGGGCCAACCGCCGGGCATCGGACGCGAGTGGGGCAGCGAGAGCAACTCCCCCCTTCTGAAGTCGCCGCAAGAGGAGGCCCGCTTCGAGCCGGGCTTCCGCTGAGAATGGTGGCGTCTTCACTCGGCCCCTCAACCAAACCAGCGGTTTGTCAGCATCCGACACCAGAACATTCTATGTCAGATCTGACATAGCGCAAGCCCACGGGGATGCTGCACGCCCGGCCTGGAGTTGGCACCCGTTCGATTCTTCGATTCTATCTATTTGACATCGTTATGGATAATTTCGGAGCGATCAGCGCAGCTCGGTCGCCATCTTGGTGCGCTGCCTGGCGAGCGCGTCGTTGCGCCGGCGCTCCTCGGCCAGCAGCTTCTCGACCCTCTCGCGCAGCGCGCGCTCCTGCTCGCTCGCCTTGCGCGCGGCGTCGGCCGCCTCGGTCAGATGCTGGTTGGTGCGCTGGAGCTCGGCGTTGGTGCGCTGGAGCTCGGCCCGGCTGAGCTGGGCGTCCTGGCCGGCCGCCTCGGCGTGCTGCGCGGCTTCGCGCGCCTGGCGCTCGGCCACGGCCCGCTCCGCCTCCTTGGCCTGGACCACCTGGAGCTGCTTGTCGAGGTCGCTGCGCGCCTCGCGCGCCTCCTCGGCCTGGCGCAGCGCCTCCTGCTCGGCACCGCGCACCCAGATCACGACCACCAGTCCAGCGACGACCAGCCCGGCGAGCACGGTCATCGTCGCGACCACCGCGAGCCGCTTGATCCGGCTCGCCCGCGTGGCGTGCGCGATCACCGAGTCGATGAACCGCCGCTCGCGCGGCCCGAGCGTGTCGCCCAGCCGCGTCGCGTGCCGGCGCGCCTCGTCGGCGGCCTCGCCGCGCCACAACAGGCCCGGCGGACAGCCGCGCGCGTCCCACTGCTGCGCGGCCTGGCGGAGCTGGACCAGGAACGCCGCCTCCTCGTGCCCGGCATCCGCCCACTGCCGGAGCTGCGGCCACGCCGAGATCAGCGACTCGTGGATCAGCTCGACCGAGGCCCCGGCGCCCTGATCGTCGGACTGGGTCACCAACAGGCGCGCCCCGACGAGCAGGTCGAGCAGCCCGCGGACCTCGGCCGGATCCGGTGCCAGCCGGGCGAGCTCGGCGAGATCGACGATCGCACGCGTGCCGTCGGCGGTGACCAGGCGCTGGAACACCGCCTGCGCCAGCCGGCGGCGCGCCGGGGACAGCTCGGCGAGCACGGCGTCGGCGTGCACCGCGAGCGCGCCGGCGAGCCCACCCATCGCGAGGTAGCTCGCGGCCGTCATCAGCCGGCGCGGGCGGTCGCGCGCCTCCCACATCCGGGCCGCCGCGAACTGCAGCAGCGGGAGCGCGCCCGGCGCCATCGCGACGTCGGCGACCATCCGGCGCGCCAGCTCGGCGGACTCGAACCCGTGGCCGGCCTGCTCGGCGGGCCGGACCAGGGCCTGGCGCAGCCCGTCGGCGCCGAGCGGCATCAGGTAGTGCATGCCGTCGGTCAGGCTCGCCATGAACGCGGGATCCTCGGCGACGCGATCGAGAAAGTCGGAGCGCAGCGACACCACCACCCGGACCGGGCTCGACGGATCGTCGGCGGCCGCCCGCAGGCAGGTCACGAACGCCGCGCGCTCGCCCGGATCGTGGACCAGCGCGTAGAGCTCCTCGAGCTGATCGATGTAGAGCAGCACGCGGCAACCGTGGCTGGCGGCGCGCCAGCGCAGAACCGCGCCGAGGTAGCCGGGCTCCTCGTACATGTGCTGCGCGACCGCGCGAACGTGATCGGGGTCGTGCGCGTTCGCGGGGTCGCTCAGCGCGGCGAGCGACAGCAGCGGCGAGCGACCCGGCCGCATCGCGATCATGGCCCACGGGCCCTCGCGCTTGAGCGCCGGCACGAGCCCGGCGCGGACGAACGACGACTTGCCGACTCCGGACGGCCCCACGATCGCGATCAGCGGCTGGGTCGCCAGCCGGCCGACCACCCGCGCGATCTGATCGTCGCGGCCGAAGAACCGGTCCGCGTCGGTCTCCTGGAACGACATCAGCCCGGGGTACGGGCAGCGGTCGTCGCCGCCGGCGACCGCGTGGTGCGGCAGCAGCGGCTCCAGCGCGTCGAGCAGCTCGCGCGCGGTCGCAAACCGCTCGGCCTTGTCCTTGCGCAGGCAGCGGTCGATGATCGCGGAGAGCTCGGCGTGGAAGTCGGGGATCAGCGACCGCACGCTGCGCACCGGCTCGGTCGGCATCGCCACCGCGTACATCAGCGCCGGACCATCGAGCTCGTACGGAAACTTGCCGGTGACCAGCCGGAACAGGATCACGCCGACCGCCCACAGGTCGGTGCGGTGGTCGATGTCGACGCCGATCCACTGCTCGGGCGCCATGTACGGCCGGGTGCCGACCGGGCCATTGCTGCTGATCGTGATCACGGTCTGATCGTCGTGGATCGCCGGGGCCTCCGGCGTCTGCGCCGCGTGGCTCGCCGGACTGCCCACCAGCTTGGCGATGCCGAAGTCGAGGACCTTCACGGCCCCGGTCGTGGTGACGAAGATGTTGTCGGGCTTGAGATCGCGGTGGACGATGCCGGCGCGGTGGGCGTGGTCAAGCGCGCGGGCCACCGCGATCATCACCTCGATCATCCGGATCACCGGCAGCCGGCTCTCGGTGTGCAGCCGGTTGAGCGACTTGCCCTCGAGGTACTCGAGCACCAGGTACGGCATGCCGCGGTACTCGTTCATGTCGTGGATCACGACGATGTTCTCGTGCTTGCACTTCGCCGTGGCGCGGGCCTCGACGAGCAGCATCCGCGCGACCTCGGGGCTCGACGGGATCAGGAACTTCAGCGCGACCAGGCGGCCGAGCCGGACATCGCGCGCGAGGTGGACCTCGCCCATCCCGCCGCGGCCGAGCGCGCGGATGATCTCGTAGTGCTCGACGCGCGTCCCGGGCTCGACCAGCGGCGGCTTCTTGGGCGGCTTCGCTGCTGCGGGCTTCGCGCCGGCCGCCATCATCACTCCAGCGCGAACGAGATCGCCGCACCCACGTAGTCGCGCGACACCGCCAGCGACGGCGTGACCGCGCGGCGCTCCACCTTGAACGGCCGGTTCAGCACCGCCATCACGCCACCGCCGATCGCCACCGCACCGGCGCCCACCCACATGCCGATCGCCACGCCGCTGTTGCGCCGCGCGTTGCTCGCCTGCTGCTTGAGCTCGCTGGGGATCTGCGAGTCGGTGCAACCGGTCTTGCACGCCGGCAACAGCGCCAGCGCCTTGTCGTAGCTCGCCATCTGGTTGCTCGCACTCAGGTAAAAGCCGGTGGCCGCAAGCGCGAGCACGGCGGCGCCGCCCTCGACGCTCCACGGCACCCACCACGCCCAGCGCCGCTCGTAGTTGTCGCGCTGCACCGTCACCTTCTCGAGCTCCAGCGCGATCTCCTCCACGTCCGGCTTGCCAGCTGGAAGGTCGAGCGCGCGCGACGAGGTGGTGTAGCCGGGTCGGCTCGCCACCAGCTGGTGCTTGCCGGCGAGCAGCGTCATCGTGTGCTCACCCGGACCGCCGAGCGCCACGACGCCGTCGACCATGACCTTGATCCCGGGCTGCCGCGATCGCACGGTCAGCTCGGCGAGGCTCGCCTCCAGCAGCGCGACGTACCTCGTCGCCTCGGTCCACAGCCGCTTGCCGAGCGCCGCCTCCCCGAACCGCAGCGCCTGCTGCAGGTGGTCCCACGCGGCGAGCGGCTGCCGCATGGCGATCAGGCAGAGCACCATGTTGAAGCGAATGCTGGGATTGTCCCAGGCGCGCAACGCCTGCTCGTACTTGGCGACCGCCTCGGTGTACTTCTCTTGCTCGAGGAACGCGTTGCCCTCCTGGAACAGCTGCAGCGCTCGCTTCTGGGCCGCCTCGGAGACGCCCTTGGACCACGGCGTCGCCGGCTTGCTGTCTGCGTGCGCGGCCGGTGCGGTCATGGCAGCGACCACCGAGAACCACACGGCGATGGCAGCTCTCCGTCTCACACTCCCAACGGTATCACTTGCGATCGTTCAGTTGCGCAAATGCGTACCCGAAGCATCGGGGGATCGAGCCTTTGGCGCCGGGTCGAGCTGAATGATGTGCAGCGGGATGCACAACAACGGCTCGACGCCGATCTCGAAGTGATGTGAGCACATCGGCTCCAACATGCCCGGTACCCGGCGACAGCTCGTGACAGACCGTTCGTGATGGCGCCCAGCCCGACCACACGGATGCCGCACCCCGTCATGACGTACATGACGCGGACAGCCCCGCACCCACGACCGCGGCACGGCGGCGGGAGCTCCGCGTGGGGGCCGCGGCGCAACGCGGCTGAGTGCGCGTCGTCACCGAGGCTATCCACGCAATCAGCGGCCTCGAGCCACGCCGTGGAACGCGACGAACGTGCTGCGCATCGTTGCGCTGCGGCGACATCACGGTCCGGCGGGCGCGCGTGCGCGATGGGCCGGTGCGTCGATGAGGCGCTGGTCACGGCGTGCTCGCGACGACATGACGGCGACGGCTGCACGCTGTCCACGTTCGGCAATGGCACGTGCGAGGCCGACAACCTGATACACTTGGTTCGTGGTGGGCTTCGCTCGCACGCCGATCGTCCTGGTATTGCTGCTGGGCGCATGCGTGAAGAGCCAGGCGGTCGCGTGCGGCGATCTGTTGTGTCCCGAGGGCAGCGTCTGCGCGAAAGGGAGCCTCTGCGTCTCGGAATCGCTGGCCACCGCGTGCAGCGGCCGGGCCGAGGGCGAGACCTGCACGCTGTCCGAGCTCGGCACAGGAACCTGCAAGGACGGCCTGTGCATCACCGGCAGGTGCGGCGACGGGATGGTGAATGGCATCGAGGCCTGCGACGGCGCGGAGCTCCGCGGCCATACCTGCCTGGAGTTCGGGTCGAAGGACGCCGCGGGCCTGAAATGCACTGCTGATTGCTCGCTCGACACGTCCGGCTGCAACGGCATTTGCGGCGACGGCCACAAGGGCGCCACAGAGGACTGCGATGGCAACGACTTCGGTGGCAAGACCTGCACCGACTTCTCGCCCGATGGCACGATGAACAAGTACTATCAGGGCGGCATGCTCGCGTGCGCGAACGACTGCAAGATCAACTCCGCGGGCTGTGCGATCGGCGGGTGGTGCGGCAACGGCCGCAAGGAGCCCGGTGAAGACTGCGACGACAGCGATTTCGGCCAGCCAGCCGGCCAGCCACCGCCAAGCTGTATGAGCCTCGGCCATCCGGGACCGGTGACGCCGCCGGCCTGCGACCTGGCGACGTGCACGTTCACCGAAAATACCTGCTCGTGCGGGCTCAATGGGATCTGTCCCGCAGCGACTCCGACCTGTGTCAACACGAACGGGACGTTCTCGTGCAAGTGAGGTTCGCCATGCCAAGACCGATCGCGGCCGTATGCGTGATGCTGGTGGGCTTCGCGCTCGCTGCGTGCGTGCAGAGTCACGCGTCCAGATGCGGGAATCTCACCTGCCCGACGGGGACGAGCTGCGGGCCGTCGGGCGACACCTGTGTGTACAACGACCTGCTCGAGGCGTGCCGCGGCATCACCGACGGTGCGAACTGCACCGTCCCGGGGCTACAGCCGAACCAGTGCATGGCCGGCGTGTGCCAGGCGAGCCGGTGCGGCGACGGACGCATCACCGGTGCCGAGGAGTGCGAGGGTACCGCGCTCGGGGGGAAGACCTGCCAGTCGTTCAACTTCTACAGCCCCGACGGCCTGGCCTGCGGGTCCGATTGCAAGTTCGACACGACGCGTTGTGCCGGCAAGTGCGGCGACGGCATCAAGAACGGGCCCGAGCAGTGCGACGGGAGCGACCTCGGCAAGGCGACGTGCCTGACCGCCGGGTACTACGCGGCGCCGGGCCTGGCGTGCAAGTCGGATTGCACGTTCGACACGACGAAATGCGGCGGTGGCCGGTGCGGCGACGGGACCATCAACGGCCTCGAGCAGTGCGACGGCACCACGCTCCCCATGCTGAACGGCAAACCCGCCGATTGCACGGCGCTCGGATTCCAGGGCGCGACGACCACCCTCAAGTGCTCGAAGACCTGCAGGTACACCACGACGAGCTGCGTGTGCACCGCGACCGGCCGCTGCCCGGCGAAAACGCACCGCTGCGAATGCTCGAAGACCGGTCCATGTGGCTGTGTCGCTGTCCAATCCACCAGGTAGCAGCGACCCTCCTCCCGACAAGCGGGAGGTCGAAGCGGCGATCAAGTCGTTTCTCGCCGCGTACCATCGCAACGGAGCGCGCGGCGCCGCGCGGATCGCGAGCGTCCAGAACCTGTGGCTCGAGATCAATTCGCTGACGCTGCTCGAGCTGGTCGCGTACGTGGAGCAGAAGTTCGCGATCACCGTGCGCCCGATCGACTTCGCGCCGCAGAACTTCTCGACCATCGACGCGATCGCGCGATTCGTCTTGCGCCGGCGATCGTGAGCCCGGGCGGAGTCTCAGTCCTGGATCGCAACCAGGAGGTCGTTGTCGAGCACGTGGTCCAGGAACCGCCGTCGCTCGCCTTCGTCGAACCCGAGACCCGCCAGGTGCTCGTCGAGCGCCGACATCATCATGCCTTCGACCAGCGGCTCGAACGCGCGGACCGAGCGCTGATCGAGCTCGATCGTCGCGTACCGGCGTCCGGTCATGTGGATGAGCCGGTACACCGGTCGGGCATCGAGCGGCGTGTCGCGCGCGAGGAGGTGCAAGCGCGAGATGTCGAGCCGGAACATCGACGTCACCAGCGCGGACCTCTGCTTCAGGCGAAACCGGATCGACGCGATCGCGGCCGGATCGATCGCGGCGAGCCTGGCCTTGGTGACCGTCGATTCCTCCGCGCTGGCGCGGATCAGCGCGCGGCGGTGGTCGATCGCGGCCAGCTCGCCGATGATCGGCCAGGCCAACCACGGCTCCGCGGTGCGCAGGAAGTCCGCGAGCTGCGCACACACGCCGGTGGCGACGACCGTCCGCGGCGGATGCGCGGCGATGTAACGCCGGACCAGCCGATCCATCTCCTCGGCACCGAGGAACCTCGCGAGCAGCGGCTGCCAGTTGCCGATGAACTCACCCATCCGCGTCCAGAAGTGCGAGCGATGAACACGGACGCGCCCGGGGATCGTCAACCCGAGCCCGTCGACACTCCCGGGCGCGCTCGGATCGAGGATCGCGGCCTGGAACTGGCGCTGGAACTCGGCTAGGCGCACCGCCGCTCCCCTAGATCGGAGACGATCGAGCTCATCACACGGAGCTCGCCCGCCAGCTCGCTCCAGGGTGGCACATCGGAATCGCGCTCGATCATCGGGTTGATCGTGCCGTAGCGATCGCCGTACCAGCGGAACAGCTCCCACACCGGCTCGTGCACGGGCTCACCGTGGGTGTCGATCTTGATGCGGCCGTGCTCGGTATAGCCGGCGAGATGGATCTGCCGCACGCGATCGTGCGGGATCCCGTGCAGGTAGGCGTGAGCGTCCCAGCCGTGGTTGAAGCACGACACGTGGACGTTGTTGATATCGAGCAGCAGGTAGCAGTCGGCGCGCTGGACGACCTCCGAGATGAACTCCCACTCCGACATCTCGCTCGACGCGAAGGTCACGTAGGTCGACAGGTTCTCGACCAGGATCCGGCGCCCCAGCACGTCCTGCGCGCGACCGATCCGCTCGACGAGCACCTCGACGCTCTCCCGGACGAACGGCAGCGGCAGCAGGTCGAAGAGATGAATGTCGTCGATCCCCGTCCAGCACAGGTGATCGGACACCATGGCAGGCTCGATGATCGCACATAGCTCCTTCAGCCGTGCCAGGTACGCCGCGCTCTCGTCGCGCGCCGACCCCAGCGACATCGACGTGCCGTGCAGGACCACCGGCATCCGCGCGCGTACGTGTTCGAGCACCTGGAGATGCGCGCCGCGCCTGCCGCCGCGGTCAGGGAGGTATTTCTCCGCGTTGACCTCCACCCAGCGCGCCGGCGTGACGTCGTCGCACAGAAACTCGGGGTAGTGGTCGGGGCGAAGCCCCACGCCGACGCCGAGGTCGGCGGCTTCAGGCACCGCAGCCGCCCCCGCAGCCGCCCCCGCAGCCACCCCCGCAGCCACCTCCGCAGCCGCTGCACCCGGCGCACCCGGCGCACCCGGCGCACCCGGCGCACCCGGCGCACCCGGCGCACCCGGCGCACCCGCCACCCCCGCCGCAGGTCGTGCCGCAGTCGTCGAACGACGCCTCGAACGGTGCCACATGAGGATCGAGCACGGCGGCGAGTGACACGGGCTTCGAGGGGCTGCCGGCGGGGGTACGCAAGCGGTCCGCGAGCTGTGCAGCCGTCAATCCACCAAACAGCGGTTGTAGCTCCATCATCGGACCTCCGAAGCGACCCGGGTGTCGGTTCCGTGCGACATCGACCACGTGACGCGATCCGTCACCGCCCGGGTCAGATCATCTCCCGCGCTCGCGATCGCGTCCAGCGTCCGTCGCGCCCGCTCCGAGCGGAACTGGCCGACCATGTGAGCGAGCGCACGGAGCCGCAGTTGCTTGAGCGTGGTGAGTCGCACGTCCTCGTTCGGCCCGCGGACGAACGCTCTGGTCGGCGGGGCCATCCCGGCGATCGGGCCGACCTCGCGCTCGATCCGAGGCTGGTCGGCGGCGTGGAAGATGTGGATCGAGGTCGAGAGCTTCTCGGTGAGGTTCGCTGGGCGATGGATGCAGCGGTCGTAGATGTGACCGGCCATGCCCTGCGCGCCCGTGAAGCGATTCTTGGGCTGCAGCCGCTGCTCGCGGAACGCGACGTCCCAGTCGAACGTCGTGACCTCGAGCGTATTGTAAAACACGGCCGTCACCGTCCACGCCGTGTGCTCGTGCGGCGGAGCTGCCTTGCCCGGCCACCAGTAGAACATCCGGAACTGGAGATCGAGGTCGTCCAGGCGATGGAACGGGGCAAACGGTCGTTCCGGCGTCTCGCTCGCCGTCGTCTCTGCCTCGAGGTCGATGCAGTCCAGGTAGAAGTCCTCGTCGGCGAGCATCGCCGTCAAGGCGTCCTGGACGGTGCGGACGTTGTCGCGCGGAGGCCGGCGCCCGTGCGCGCCTCGATCGGCGAGGTCGAGCGTACGCAGCAGGGAGACGAGATCGCTGAACCTCATGACCCCGAGGGCCTCCGCGGGGTCGCACCTCGGCCCAGGTTGGGGGTCATCCAGGCGCCATCATTCCAGATCAGCGCTGCGCCCGGCAACCTGATAACGTCATGCAGCGGAACGCGTCACAACGGCCCGCGTATCGTGGACGCAACGAGCATGCTGGGCGATCGGCTGCGGGCGCACCCGACGGATGTCCGGGCGGTGCATGACCAGCGCTGGTGGACCTACGGCGAGCTGGTGACCGCGGCACGGCCGATCGCCCGGCGGATCGCCGAGCTCGGCCTCGGCCGAGGGGATGTCGTCGCGCTCCCCATCGATCGCGGCATCGAGGCCGTGGTGGCGACGTGCGCGACCCTGCTCGCCGGAGCGATCCCCGCGGTGCTCGATCCGCGCGACCCCGACACCGCGGCGCGCACGATCGCCCGGCTTCGCCCCGCGCTCGTCATGGTCGCGCCGGCCGACGCGGCCCTGCCAGGCGCGCACGTGGTCGAGCTGCGCGGCGGGCGTGGCGAGCTGTCGGCGGCGACCGCTCCACCCTCCGATCCGGTGCGGCGAGATCCTCGCATCTCCCACGTGATCTTCACCTCGGGCTCGACCGCCGAGACCAAGGGCGTGATCTGGAGCGAGCTGCGCGCGAGCTTCGACTGGTCGGCCAGCGCGCCGCATGCAAACCGCCCGGGCCAAGATCGAGGCCGCCCCGGCGGCATCCACGCCTCGCTGTGCACCGGGCTGGGCTTCTACGAGCTCCTCCACGCGTTCCATCACGGCACCGCGGTCGCGCTGCTCCACGCGCCGTTCATGGCGACGCTCGCACAGATCCGCGATCTCGGGGTCGATCGCCTGCGAATCACGCCGACCCACGTCGAGATGCTGCTCGCGACCGCCGAGCTGCTTCCCGAGGTCGCGGCGGTGACGGTCGCGACCGCGCCGATCGCGCCCGAGCGGCTCCGCGAGCTGTGCGCGCGGGTGCCCGATGCGCGGCTGTGCCGAGCCTACGGCCTGACCGAATCGGGTCCCGCGAGCGCGGTGTGGTCCGACCGGAACCCGCGCAAGCTACACACCGTCGGCCGCGCCGTCGCGTTCCGCCGGGTCACGGTGCGCGATCCCGACGGCAACATGTTGCCGCCGGATCAACCGGGCGAGGTCGTGATCGAGCTGCCGATGTGGGACGCCTGCGACGGCTACCTCGACGCGCCGCCCGAGCTCGCGCGGCGGTTCACCAACGGCGTGCTGTGGACCGGGGATCGCGGGACGATCGATCGCCACGGCTTCCTCGTGCTCTCGGGCCGCCAGGCCGAGGTGCTCAAGATCGGCGGGCGCAGCGTGAGCGCGCCCCGGATCGAGCAGGCGCTCGGCGCGATGCCGGGCGTGCGCGAGCTCGTCGTCGTCGGCGTGCCCGATCGCTGGCTCGGCGAGGTCCCGTGCACCGTCTACGTCCCGGAAGCCGACGCCGATCCGCGCGCGCTCGCCGACGAAGCCGCCGCGCGCAGTGCGATGGCCGAGGACACGCCCCGGTGGTGGCTGGCGCGGCGCGAGCTGCCGCGCGGGCCGACGATGAAGGTGCAGCGCGGCCTGCTGGCGCGGGAGGCCGCGCGCTGGACCGGCGCGTTTCCCGGGTCGATCGCGCCGGCGCACCAGCGGTTCGCCGCGTATGAGCTCGAGCGCGGCCTCGCGATCGTGGACGGGTGGCCGTGGGCGAGCGACGGCGCGCTCGACCCGTGCGCACGCCCGATCGCGCTCGCGACGCGCCGGCCGGTGACCGCGCTCGCGATCGCGGCAATCCTGCCGGCCGACGCCGGCGTTCCGGTGCGGCTGATCGTCGGACCGATCGCATGCGGCGCGTCGGAGGCCCAGCTCGACGCGTTCGCCGCCGAGCTCGCCCGGCTCGCGGACCTCCTGCCCGGTCCGGCGCCGGCCGCGATCTGCGCGCTGTCGGAGCGCCTCGGGTTCGAACCGATCGATCCCACGGGGGGCTCTGCCCCCCATCTCGCTTCGCTCGACGGCGCGCACGGATGGACGTGGCGGCGCGAGCCGACCATCACTCCCCGGATCGAGGCCGCGATCCGTGCCGCCCTGCCCCGGGTCGCCCCCACCGCCGGCGTGCTCGCCGCGTGGGCTCGGAGAGGGAGAATCCCTTGATTACAGATCGACCGGAGCGTGATCGACACGGATCTCACGCTGGAGATACGGCGGCGCGCACGCTCCGTGATCGAGCGGGAGGTCGGGTACGCGAATGCACAGGTAGTCGTCGCGGCAAGGCTCGGTCCGCGAGCAGGCTTGCAGCCGCAGATGCGTGAAGTTGCCGGGCATCAGCAAGCAGTCCTCGGGCTTCACGTCCGGGCGAAAACACGCCCTCTCGAACCCGGGGCGCTGGCCCACCGCGCACACCCGAGCAAGACGGCCAGGACCAGCAGCCGCGTCATCACGTCGAGCTTACGTCTCCAGGGGAAATCACGCCAGCCACGCACGTACACGCGGCCGGTGGTGGTGCTGGTGATGCAAACCAGCGGGTAGTTCGACGCGGAGTGCGAGTCGTCGCCGCAGGCCGCGCCTTCCGAGAAGCCGTCGAGCAGCTTCCCGCAGGTTCAGTGTGCGTGAAACCAGGCGTGACCTTCCCGCTGCGCGAGCCAGATCGCGAAATACAGGACGTTGAACGCGATCACGGAGAGCGCGATCCGGATCCGTGACCTGGGAGGGCGCCGGCGCGGCGCGATTCCCGCGTTCGGGACGATGATGAGCGTCCACAATGCGAACATGCTCCCGATGCGCACCGGGTCGAGATAAAACGCGAACGTCCCCACCGGGTCGACCGAGATCGCGAACGGCACGAGCAGATCGTGGAGCAAGAACGCGCCGATCACGATCGACGTGTAGGCGGCCCCGATCGTCGCGATCCGAGGGCGCGCGTGGTGGCGAAGATGGCCGAGCATCGGGAAATAGAACAGCGACAGCACCGCGTCGCGCACGTAATGGTTGAAGCTCCGGAAGAATTCGCCGAACGACTGCGACAGGAACGGCCGGCGGAAGCCCGACGGCAGCTCGAACCCCAGCAGGCGGTACACCGCGACCGCGAGGAAGATCGTGTACGTGACGTGTGCATACCCGGCGATGAAGCGCACCAGCTCGAACACGAGGCGCTGGTGCACGATCGCGTGCACGGTCGGATGCTGGATGGTCCGGACGGTCGTGACGAGCTGCCATGCGGCAACCGCCGACACCGCGCCCCACACCCCGAGCCCGGCGCCGCGCGCGACCACGCGCCACGGCATCCGCGGGCGCTCGCGGTCCGCGATCAGGCTCGGCGAGATCGGTTGAAAGTACGGCACCACGATCCGCGGCAGGGCGGCGAGATAGAACACGTCGGACATCACGCCGGGCCGGCGCTCCGGCGTCTCGCGCTCGCGCTCGCGCTCGACGATCACGTAGAACGCCGAGTACAGCTGGCCCGCCCATACCATCGCGAGCACGATCGTGTCCGCCTGGGCGTCGGCATCGAGCACGCACAGCCGGAGGACCGGCACGGTGAGCCACGCCGCGAGTGCGAGCGCGAGCTTGGTCGCGACGGGAAGTGCTGCCCGTGCGATCGCGATGACTGCGGCGAGATACGCGGCGAGCGCGAGCGACCACCAGCCCAGGGCGAACGGGGCGGCCACGGCCGTGGCCGCGATCAGCACCGGCCGGCGCCACGCCGGAGGCGCGCACGCCGCGACCACGGCCGCGACCACGACGATCGCGTAGATCGCGCGGTGCGCGGCGCCGAGCGCCGACGGGATCAGCTGTCGCTCCTCGAGCGCGGCCAGCACCGCGAGCAGCGCCGCGAGCAACGCCGCCGCGCAAAGGCCGCGGCGGACCTGCGGAAGCCAGCGCGCGCTCGGCGCTCCCGACCCGGAGGATCGGTGAGCGGATCGGTGAGCGGCCGCGCCCGTCAAGGCGTGACGGTGAAGGTCGAGTGCGTGAACACGCGCTGGGTCCCGGCGGGCGGCGGGTTGGGCGGGAAGTCCATCGCGCCCGCGCTCGACGTCATCGCGGTGACATCGCCGGTCGCCATCGTGCCCGCGACGAACTGGAGCGCCTGGCTCCAGCCCGGCAGATGCGACAGATCCGGCATGGTGTACGAGGGCGTCGCTCCGGCCGCACCGGGCGAGACCCATGCGATCCACGTGATGGTGCAGGCGGAGCCGCCGCATCCAGCCGCCGGAGGCGTCTGCGCCAGGGTCCACGTGTACCCGACCGCACCGGCGTACCCGGGCCAGGTCGACATGAACCTCGGATACGGCATCGTCGCCGCGCTCGTCGTCGTGGTGGCGCCGAGCGGCTTCGGAGCGGCGGTGATCGACACGTTCGCCGGCGTCGTCGTCGCGGTCGTGACGGTCACCGCCTGGTTCTTGACGAACTCGGCCGTGACACGCTGGTCGTAGAGATCGCCCGCCGCCCCTTGCGAGGTCGCGAGCGCGGTCGAAACGAGCGGTGGCGGCGTCTTGGTGAGCCCGGCCAGCGGCACCGAGGTGCCGTTGGCGGTGAGCAGCTCGGTCGTGGTCTCGCTGCTGAGCGGAGCTCCGGATCCGGGCAGCGAGACCGTCAGCGGCCGGGTCATCACCGCGGCCTGCACGTCCACGTCCCGCGTCATCGCCGCGCTGACCGTCACATTGCGCTGCACGATCGCTCCGTCGACCAGGAAGTCTCCGGGGTTGTTGCGGTCGTTCCCGTGGAGAACCAGCAGGTCATGCGTCCCCGGCGCGACGAGCATGGTGTAGTTGGCGATGGTCGGGGTCTTGTTGATGAAGACCACGCTGCCGTTGTATGCGACGCGATAGGTCCCGCTGTTCGCGCCCCTCAGGGGGTTCAAGATGTTGCCCGACAGCGCGACGTAGGTGATCCGATCGGTACACCGCGTCAAGATGTCTTCGGTCCACGACGTGCGCTCCGCGACCGCAAAGTGATACTCGACGACGTTGCGCAGGGCGGTCGGGCTGCCACTGAGGTTGACGTTGGTCTGGCAGGTGTACGCGAACCCCCAGGTCGCCGAGCTCACGTCGAACGCGTACGTGTCGCCGCTGCGAGCTGGCGCTGGCTTCCACGCGCCGTCGCCGTCCTGGTAGGCGGCGACGAACGCGAACGCCCCGACGTCGCTCGGCACGTTGTTGAGCGTGAACATGATCGCCGTCGCATTCGGGTTCGTGCCATCGTTCCCACCACCGTCTCCGGTGGCCGGCGTACCGCCACCGCCGCCGCATCCGGCGACGATCGCGCACCCGACGAGCACGGCTCGCATGCCGGCGAAGGTACTATGAAGATCCCCGGGTCATCGCAGCGAGTTTCGTGACTCCCGTCACGGCTGCAGTCCGTGCAACCCGTACCAGCAGAACACGATCGCCGGGTACGTGGAACCAGACGCCCAGACGAAGCTGTTCAGGCCCATGTCGATCGCCGTCATGAGTCAAGTGCAAGCAGCCAGCGCGCTCTCGTGAGCTGCGCCTCGCCATCGAGCAAGCCGCTGGGCCGCAGATCCGCAGGCCGGACCAGGTACTCCAAGGAGCCGATCGCTACACCGATCGAGCCGATCCGCACCAAAGAGGGCCGGGGCTGACGCATCGAGGCTATTATAGATCACGGCCGGCCCTGGCGGTTCACGGTCTGGTCGAGCTGGGGGAACGAGCTGTCGCGCGTGAGCCGGCGCCAGTCGTCGAGCGAGCCGGTGTCGAGCCCGGCGTCCCAGATCTCGATCGCGGTCTGACCGACGGTGAGCAGCGAGCGGCTGTCGGGACTGAACATCGCCGCGCGCGCGTACCCGGATTGCACCAGCGGCGGGGCCAGCGGGAGGCCGGTCCGGACGTCCCAGACCTGGACGCGATCACCGCTCGCGGTGACGATCCGCGTGCCGTCGGGGCTGAACCTGGCGTCGACCACCCAGTCGCCGTGCTCCAGCGGCGGGACCGCGAGCTTGCCGGTCGCCAGGTCCCACAGCCGCGCGGAGTGGTCGTTGCTGTGGGTGAGCAGCAGCCTGCCGTCCGGCGAGATCGCGGCGGCGATCAGGTAGCCGGCGTGGCCGGACAGCACCGCCTGGAGCGCGCCCGAGGCGCTCCACAGCCGCACGTTGCTGTCGGTGCACAGCGTGACGATGCGCGCGCCATCGGGCGTGAACAGCGCCGCGGTCACCCAGCGGCCCGCGGGGTGAGCGAGCGGCGCACCGATCACCGCGCCGGTCGCCGCGTCCCACACCCGGGCGGTGGCGTCCTCGCTCGCGGTGATCACGCGGCGTCCGTCGGGGCTCCACCGGACCATCAGCACCGGCCCATCATGCGAAAGCGGCGGCGTCACCAGCTTGCCGGCTGCGATGTCCAGGATCGCGGCCTGATGCGCGCCTGCCCCCAGCGTCGCGAACCGCCGGCCGTCGGGGCTGAGCGCGCCGCGCGGAGGCAGGTGGCCGACGACCTCGGGGGAATCCGGCGAGCCCGTCAGGTCCTTGCCCCGCACGTCGCGAAACGCCCGCAGCGTCGCGGTGGCGGCGTCGCCGATCTCGACCGTGCCATCGAGCCCGACCGCGGCGATCTGCGTGCCACCGCGATCGAACACGACCTCGGCGGCACCGAGGTTGTGCGGCTTTGACTGCGCCACGAGCTGCCCCGACGCGGTCCACAGCCACAGCAAGCCGTCGACCCCGGTCGTCGCGATCCGCGACCCGTCGGGGCTGTACGCGGCGTCGTACGTGCGCTGCATGACCTGGAGCACCCGCATCGCAGGCCGGATGTCCCAGATCCGGGCCAGCCCGTCGGCGCTCGCCGTTGCGACCCGCGCGCCGTCGCCGGTGATCGCGGCGTCCATCATGCCGGACTCGAGCTCGATCGCCGCGACCAGGCTGCCGCTCGCCGCGTCCCAGATCCGGAGGCGCTTGTCGTCGCCCGCGCCGAGCAGCCGCGCGCCGTCCCGGCTGTAGCTGACCCGATCGATCGCGGTCGCGTCGATCGCGACCTTCGCCGCCGCCGCGCTGGCCGTATCCCACAGCCGGATGTGGCCCTCGTGGTCCACCGTCGCGACCCGCGCGCCGTCGGGGCTGAACGCGGCGGACATCACCCAGCTGTCGTGCTGGAGCGGCTGCCCGACCGTCCTGCCGGTGGTCGCGTCCCACAGCAGCGCGACGTTGTCGGTCCCGGTGGTCAGCAGCCGGCGGCTGTCCGGGCTGAACGTCGCGCTGGTCGCCAGGCTGACGTGGCCGTGCGCGTTGAGCGGCCCGGTCTCCTGCATGGGGTCCACCTCCAGCTCGACGATCCGCGCGCCGGTCTTCGCGTTCCACAGCGCCGAGCCCGGCGCGTCGCTCGCCGTGGTCGCGATCCGCGTCCCGTCGCGGCTGAGCTCGACCGTGAGCACCCGCGCGTCGTGCACGAGCGGCGGGATCACCGGCTGCCCGGTGCGCACGCTCCACAGCCGGGCGGTCCGGTCATCGCTCGCGGTCACGACCCGCTCGCCGTCGGCGCTGAACGCGGCGGCGTTGATCTTGTCGTCGCAGCGGAGCTCGATCGGCGGCGGCGGGCTCGCGGTGACCTCCCAGATCCGCACGACGTGATCGTCGCCGACCGTCAGGATCCGCGTGCCGTCGCCCCGGATCTTCGCGAGGTCGACCGGCCCGGGATGATGCAGCGGCGGCGTCAGCGGCGCGCCGGTCGCAGCGTCCCACACCCGGGCGGTGCCGTCCGCGCTGCCGGTGACGACCCGTGCGCCATCGTCGCTGAACGCCACCGCGGCGACCGGCCCCTCGTGGCGCAGCGCGACCCGCACCGAGCTCGCCGTCGCGGTGCGAAACAGCGCGCGCAGCACGGCGTCGTCGATCCCCTGGTCGCGCGCCGCGACGAGGTAGGGGATCGCGCGCTGGAAGTGGCCGGCCGCCACGAGCTGCCGGCCGGCCTCGCGATACTGCTCGCCGAGCATGCGGACCGCGGCGCGGCGCTGGCGCTCGGCCTCGGCGCGCTGGCGCTCGGCCTCGGCGCGCTGGGTCCGGGCGACGTCGGCCTGGTGGCGCGCGGCGATCGCCAGCGTCGCGGTGACCGCGGCGAACAGCGCGAGCGCGGCGAACGCGGTCGCCAGCCAGCGCCGCCGCCGCCACCGCGCCCGGTCCGGCGCCTCGCGGCTCGCGGCGATCAGCGCGGTGACCTCCGGGCTCTCGCCGAGCTCGCGCGCCGCGGTGGTCGTGCGCCACGCGATCGCCGCTGCGAGCTCGCCGGCGTCGAGCAGCCCGCTGGCGCCGCGGCCGCGCGCGATCCACTCCTCGGCGGTGGCCTGGATCTGCCGCCGGCGCTGCTCGTCGGCGCGACGCGTGCCGACCCACGCGGCGAACGCCGGCCACGCGGTGATCAGCACCTCGTGGCAGAGGTCGACCTGCGGGTCGGGTACACCGGCGTCGCCGTCCATCGTGACCAGCCGCGCGGCGACCAGCTGCTGGAGCACGGCGTCGAGCTCCGCCGGCGGTTCCCCGGCGGCGAGCTGGGCGCGGGTCTGGCGGCGCCGCGTGTTCAGCCGGCCCTCGCCGAAGCTGACCAGGCGGAGCAGCACGCGCTGTGCCATCAGCTCCTGGCCCGGCGTCATCGCGCGCAGGCAGCGATCTGCGCGCGACGAGATCGCGACCGCGAGCCCGCTGCGGCCGCCCTCGCCGAGCGCCTCGTACTCGGTCAGCGTCAAGAGCCGCTCGCGGCGGCGGCCCCACAGCTGGACCAGGGTCTCCTGGAGCAGCGGCAGCACCCCGGGCTCGCCGGCGGCGTCGGCGAGCAGCCGGTCGAGCAGCCCGGGCTCGAAGTAGACGCCCTGCGCGCGCGCCGGCTGCTCGATCGCCGCGCGCAGCGCCGCGCCGCGCAGCGGTGGCAGGTCGACATGGCGCCGGCCGTCGACCCACAGCGCGCTCTGCATCAGCTCGGCGTAGAAGTCGGCGCGCAGCGCGAGCACGACCAGGCAGCGCGGCTCGCCGCGCAGCGCGCCGAGCGCCGCCGCGAACCCGGTCGGGTCGCCCGCCCCCGCCTGGGTGAACAGCTCCTCGAGCTGATCGATGAAGATCACCAGCCGGGCGCCGGGGTGACGCGCGGCCCACGCGGCGACCGCGGGCGCATCCGGCGACGCCGCCGGCCCGAGCTCGAGGCACTCGCCGAGCCGGCGCAGCGGCGCGTCGCCGGGGCGCAT
Organism: Kofleriaceae bacterium; assembly: GCA_041495365.1. Taxonomy (GTDB): domain Bacteria; phylum Myxococcota_A; class Polyangia; order Haliangiales; family Haliangiaceae; genus JABFXX01. The sequence goes on from JBGQCL010000143.1 coordinate 18,515, forward strand.
CGTGCGCACCACCAGCCCGGGCGCGCCGGCCCGGGCGGCGAGCCGCGGCAGCACGCCCGCGCCGATCAGCGACGACTTGCCGGACCCCGACGGGCCGATCAGGTAGATCTCGCGCTCGCCGGCGTCGGCCAGCGCGAGCACCGCCGCGATCTCGGCGTCGCGGCCGTAGAAGTACTTCGCGCCGGCGGCCTCGAACGGGCGCATCCCCGGGTACGGGCACGGCACCGGCGGCTCGACCGGCACCGGGCGCGCCAGGTGGTCGCGCAGCGCGTGGGCGAGCTTGTCCCACGTGCTGCGATCGCGGAAGTCGAGCAGGACCTTGTACCGGATATGAGGCGGCAGCGCACAGTCCTCCAGCCACAGCGGGACGACCTCGAGCTTGCCGTCGACCGCGGCGCCGCTCGCGAGCACCTCGGACTGCCGCGCCCACGGGTTGGTGAGGAACGCCGGCGTGATCACCGCGATCGCGATCCCGCCGGCGAGCAGCACCTCGTCGAGCGCGGCGATCTCGGTGGTCGCCAGATCGCGCGCGTCGATCACCGGCTCGCCGTGGGCCGACGGCCCCAGCGCCGGCAGCAGGAAGCCGCGCACGAACGGCTCGTCCGCCGGCACGTACAGGACGAGCACCGGGCGCGGCGGTGCCGCCGCTGCATCAGCCATCGCGGGGCGCGACCCGTGGGCTCGCCGCGGCCGGGCCGCCGCGGTCAGAGGCCATCGGGCTCATCGGTGATCTTGGCGGTCGCCGCCGGCGGTTCAGCGGCGTCGCCGACCTCGATGCCCTTGGTGACCGCGAAGAAGTCCTGGATCGCTGCCTTGGTCGCGTTGAGCGCGAGCCCTGCCACGACGTCGTCCGGATCCGGCCAGGGATTCTTGTCATTGGCGACGACCAGTGTGGTCAGGTTGGCGCCCTCGATCTGCATCGGGCTGCTCGACACGATCAGGTAGATCCCGGGGTCGATCTGGTGCGTGCCGACCGCGTCGGGCTCCCGCAGGTGGGCGCGAGCATCCGCCCCGAACGTCGCCACCCGAAAGCGGCGGAGCTGGACGCGCACATCCGCGGGCGTACTTGCCCGGATGGTGACGGTGGTGGGCTTCTGGACATAGATGCCGGTCCGCATGGGTCCCTCGTTGTTCATGGTTGGGGGTGACAGAGCTCGCGTCCGAACGCCGCGACGCGGAGCCACGATTCGGCGTCTCGACCACCCGCGGCCGTGGCCTGTATCCGCGCGAGCGCACGCACGAGGTCACCAGGATTCTCGCGGTGGAGTCGGTCGACCAGCCGATCGAGCTCGGCGCGCGGTACCGGCGCGAGCGTGGCGATCACCTGATCGGCACCGGCGGCGAGGAACGCCATCGCGAGGCCGGCGGTCCCGTGCCGGCCGGTCTGGCTCGCGGCGAGGATGACCTGCCCGGCGGCCCCGGCGTGCCCGGCGATCTCGAGCGAGCGGACCCGGCCGTCGCGGAGCACGAGCGCATCGTCGAGCGCATCGGTCGCGACGGGCACCGTGATGTACAGCACAGCGGACCGCGCCGCATCGAGCAGCGCGCTCCGCGATGCTCCGGACGTCCCCGTCGAGGCGCGCGGTCCGAGGTCGCCGGGATCGCCGATCAGGACCACGCGGCGCGGACCGCCGCGGGCCGCCGCGCAGCCCAGATCCGCGACCCGCGCCGGGCGCACGATCGGCCGCGCCGCGATCAACCGCCGATCGCCCACCCACAGCGCGGCGACCGGAAGCGCCGCCAGCGGCTCGTCGAGCACGACGTGGAGCACGCGATCGCTGGGCCGGGCCAGCGCCGCGGGCACGAGCGCCGCGCCCAGGGCCGCGGCCGCGGCGCGGTCCGCCGGATCGACGCACAGCCGGTCGATCTGCGGCTGCAGCGCGGCGATCGGGCCCAGGGCGGCGACCTCCAGCCGGCCATCCTGCGCGGCGATCCGCCACAGCTCGTCGTGCGCCACCGCGAGCACCAGCAGCGATGCGTCGCGCACCGCGTCACGGATCGCCCGCTCCGGCGCCGGCGATGCCAGCGGGCTCGCCTGGAGCAGGGGAAACAGCCGGGCGAGGTCGTCGACCGGATACGCAGCACCCGGCGCCTGCGCCGCGGGGCCATCGCCGCGGAACAGCCCCGCCAGCACCGCGAGGCCCCGCTGGCGATCGAACACCTCGAGCGCGCCCGCCGCATCGCCGCGCCGCGCCAGGACTGCGAACAGCAGCTCGTAGGGGACCCGCCGATCCACGGTCATCCACGCCCGCAGCGCGACCGGCGGCTGGGTCGAGCGCACGCTCTCGATCAGCGCGATCGCCCGCCGCACCGATTTCTCGGCGACCGTGAGGTCGCCGCGCCGCAGCGCGATCTCGGCGCGCTCGGTGTGACGGTCGATCAGATCGTCCATGGCGTCCGCGTCGGTCGCAGCGACCGCCTCGTCGATCCGCGCGGCCGCACGCGGAAGATCGCCGCTGCGCTCGGCGATCCGCGCCTCGAGCGAGAGCCGGGTGGCGCGGTCGCGGTCCCCCGGATCGAGCGCGCTTGCCATCGTGAGCTCCCGCGCAGCGTCCGCGACCCGACCGACCTCGGTGAGCGAGTACACCAGGTTCTGGTTCGCCGTCAGCGCGAGGTGGTGGTTGGTCACCGCCTCGGCGCCCGAGCGCGCGCGCTCCAGCTCTGCGATTGCGAGGGTGTGCTCGCCGAGGTTCTGGTGAACGTTGCCGCGCTCGCGGTCGAGCTGCACGACGTCATTGGGCTCGGTCATCAGCGGCGCGGCGCGCTCGAGCTCGGCCAGCGCGCCCGTGCCCGCGCCGATCTCCGACAGGATGCGCGCGGACGAGAGCTGGCAAAATGCCTCGAGCCGCGTGTCACCGCCGCGATGCGCGTCGGCCGCGGCCTGATCGAGCACGACCAGCTGGTCGACGAAGTCGTTCGAGACGCCGGCGAGCGCCTGGAGGTCCGCCGCGGAGTCGGCCCAGCGCTGCTGCTCGCGATGCAGCTGGCTGGCGAGCCGGAACGATCGCTCCGCGTCGTTGCGGCGGCCTTCGCGGGCTGCGATCTTGCCGAGCATGCGGAGCGCGTCCGACCGCACCGGTGTCACGAGCAGCGCGTTGGCCACGATCGCCGCGTCCTGCAGCTTGCCGTTGCGGCGCAGCGCGTTGACGAGCTCCAGGCCGGCCTCCGGGTCATTCGACCGCGTGTACTCGTCCTTGCACACCAGGATCGTCGCGGCGTCATTGTGTTGCCGGGCGGTCTCGGCGCAGCTCGCCGGCCGAGCGCGATCCGGATCGAGCCGCGCGACCGCCAGGCCGACACCGGCCGCGGCGATCGCGACCCCGGCGCCGGCCGCGATCACGAGCCGCCGGCCCCGCCGCCCGCGCCCCAGCGCGCCGACCAGCGCCGTCATCGACGGCCAGCGCCGCTCCGGCTCGAACGCGAGGCCCCGGACGATCGCAGCGTGCAGCCAGGCCGGAGCCGCACGCGGCGGCTTCACGATCCGGCCGGCGCGGATCTCGGGGATCAGCGCGTCCGGCCGCGGCGCCGCCGGGCGGAACGGCCGCGCGCCGTACAGCACCTCGAACAGCGACACGCAGAAGCTGAACTGATCGGCCGCCGCGCCGGTCTGCCGCCCCAGCAGCTGCTCCGGCGCCATGTACGCCGGGGTGCCCGCGAGGCTGCCGGTCCGCGTGATCAGCGACAGCTCGCTGTCCGTGCCCTCGGCCAGCCCGGCCACCGACCCGGTGCCGTCGTCGAGCTCGCGCGCGAGCCCGAAGTCGGTGATCCGCGGCTCCTCGCCCCGCCCGATCACCACGTTGTCGGGCTTGAAGTCGCGGTGCAGCAGCCCGGCGGCGTGCGCCGCCTCCAGCCCGCGCCCGACCTTGACGAACAGCTGGACCACGCTGCGCCACGGCCGCGGCTGCGCGACCCAGGATCGCAGCGTCTCGCCGGCGACCAGCTCCATCGCGATGAACAGCTGGCCGTCGTGCGCGCCGATGTCGAACACCGGGACGACGTTCGGGTGCGACAGCCGCGCCATCGCCTTGGCCTCGCGGCGCAGCCGCGCTTGCATCGCATCGACCTCGGTGCGCGGCCGCACGATCTTCAGCGCCACGTCGCGCGCCAGCTCGCTGTCCCGCGCCGCGTACACCACACCCATTCCACCCGCGCCGAGCCGTCTCTCGATCACATAGCGCCCGATCCGCGCACCTGCCCCGAGCTCGGCGAGCGGCACGGGCGGCTCGCCGGCTCGATCCATGGCGGTCAGCGTGGCGTCGCCTTCCGGCCTCAACACCCTGCGAGGATAGCCCATCGCGGCGGCGAGACGTATGCCCGGCCGCTGCGACGCGCAGTGTTCCATGTTCAGTGTCTCCGCGCGGCGTCCCACCGGCCGCCGCGATCACCGGGGTATGCTGCCTCGGATCGATGCTCGAAGACGCGCACGCCCTGGTGATCGGTATCTCGCGCTACCTCCATGCCCCCGAGCTGCGCACCACCCAGGATGCCCAGGACGTCGCCGCCGCGCTCGCCGATCCCACCTGCTGCGGCTATCCGCCGGCCGCCGTCCGCGTCCTGCTCGACGGCAGCGCCACCCGCGACGCGATCCTCGCCGCGCTCGACGCGCTCGCCCACGACACCCACGAGGCATCCACCGTGTTCCTCTACTACTCGGGACACGGCGCGCACGCGACCACCGCCGGCAACGACAGCTACTACCTGATCCCGGTCGACGGCGCGATCCGCTCGCGCGACGAGCTCGACCGCACCGCGATCTCGAACGCCGAGCTGACCGCCCGTCTGCGCGCGATCCCGGCCGGCCGGCTCACCGTGGTGCTCGACTGCTGCCGCGCCGCCGACATGGCCGAGCTGCGGCTCGACGAGGCGATCGCGCCGCTCGCCCAGGGCCGGGGCCGGGTCGTGCTCGCGGCGTCGCGCGACGCGGCGTACTCGATGCCGGGCGACCGCGACAGCACGATGACCGGCTACCTGATCGAGGGCCTGCGCGGCGCCGCCAGCGGCGTCGGCGGCGTGATCCGGATCTGCGACCTGTTCCACTACGTCCAGCAGCACGTCGCCGCCGAGCCGCTCGGCCAGCACCCGGTGTTCAAGGCCGAGCTCGAGGAGAACTACCCGATCGCCGAGCTCCGCGGCGGCGCCGCGGCCGCACTCACCGTGCCGCCGCCGCCCGACGACCAGGCCTACGACGCGTTCCTGTCGTACTGCGAGGGCGACCCCGACGACCGCGCCTGGGTGACCGGCACGCTCGTTCCCTATCTGGAAGGCGCCGGACTGAAGCTGTGCCTCGAGGACCGCGACTTCCAGTTCGGCCGGCCCAAGCTCGACGAGATCGATCGCGCCGTCACATCCAGCCGCTACACGCTCGCCGTGTTCACCCCGCCCTACCTCGCCAGCGCCTGGGCCGACTACCAGTCCGTGCTCGCCGCGTACCTCGCCGCCGAGTCCGGCGAGCCGCGCTTCGTCCCGCTGGTCCGCCGGCCGTGCAAGCTCGCCCTCCACGCCCGGATGACCGAGGCGCTCGACGTCAGCCGCGACCCCGAGGTCCCCGCCGCGCTGCAGCGCCTCGCGCTCGCGCTGCGCCAGCCCGCCCGCCCCCGGCTCGCCGGCTGACCGCCCGGCGCCACGCTCGTCAGCGAGACCTTCACGAGGTCGTAGCCGAGCCGGCGGTGCAGCGCGATCGCGCGATCCGCGTCGG